>CAYNLY010000045.1:0-13271 GCA_964398225.1 uncultured Zetaproteobacteria bacterium | reverse complement strand
TTGGGAAGAGGGCTCCCTGAATCCAGCAAAGACCAGGAAGCGGCCGGTGTCAAGCTGTCAGTCGCCGACCTTGAGCAATCCAGACAGGAAGCGCAGCGCAAGGGGGCTTGCAATCGCCGGATTGGGCGGCAGGATTGCGCGCAACATAACGATCCGGCTTTATCCAGAGCGGTGGAGGGTCCAGGCCCTGTGAAGCCGCGGCAACCGCCGGCGGCGATAGAATCGCCAAAGGAAAGGTGCCAATGCCTGCCCGGTGCGACCGGGAGCGATGATGCTGGGTTGATTTCCGGGCGGGTCCTCCGCCTCGATTTCAGCCTCCGCATCCTCGCGGAGGTTTTGTTTTTCTGGAGCGGCCGGGAACGGGAGTGAGACGACGATGACCGGTTCCATAGTCCGCGCGCTGAAATGCCGCGAATGCGGCGAGGAATATCCCGTCGCGCCGAATCATGTCTGCGAGTTCTGCTTCGGCCCCCTGGAGGTGGTGTACGATTACGACCGCATCCGGGGGCGGCTGACCCGCGAGACGATCGCCGCGCGTCCGCTTTCGATGTGGCGCTATCGCGAGCTTCTGCCGATCGACGGCGAGCCGACCGTGGGCGCCCAGAACGGGTTCACGCCGCTCGTGCGCGCCCGCAACCTGGCCCGGGTGCTCGGCGTGCGCGAGCTGTACATCAAGAACGACTCGGTCTGCTATCCGACGCTGTCGTTCAAGGACCGCGTGGTTTCGGTCGCGCTTTCCAAGGCGGTTGAGTTCGGGTTCACGACCGTGGCCTGCGCATCGACCGGCAATCTGGCCGGTTCGGTCGCCGCCAACGCCGCCGCCGCGGGGCTGAAATCGTACGTGTTCATCCCCCACGACCTCGAACAGGGCAAGATTCTCGGAGCGGCCGTCTTCGGTACCCGCATCGTCGGCATCCGGGGCAAGTACGACGATGTGAACCGCCTGTGCTCGGAGATCGCCGGCAAGTACGGATGGGCGTTCGTGAACGTGAACGTCCGCCCGTTCTACGCCGAGGGTTCGAAGACGCTGGGCTACGAAATCATGGAACAGCTGGGCTGGAAGGCGCCGAAGCATGTCGTGATTCCGATGGCTTCGGGGTCGCTGTGCACGAAGGTGCACAAGGCGATTCGCGAGTTTGTGGATCTGGGGCTCGTGGAGGACGCCGGCACGCGCATCTACGGCGCCCAGGCCACCGGCTGCTCGCCGATCACGAAGGCCGTGAAGGAGAACTCCGATCTGATCCATCCGGTCCATGCGGACACGATCGCGAAGTCGCTGGCGATCGGCAATCCGGCCGACGGCTATTATGCAAGCCGCGTGATCCGCGACACCGGCGGCTACGCCGAGGACGTCTCCGACGAGGAAATCGTCGAGGCCATCAAGCTGCTCGCCGAAACCGAGGGCATCTTCGCCGAGACCGCCGGCGGGGTCACGCTGGGCTGCGCGAAGAAGCTGATCGAGTCGGGCCGGATCCCGCGCGACGAATCGATCGTGCTGTGCATCACCGGCAACGGACTCAAGACCCAGGAGGCCGTGCTGGACGCGGTGGCGCGTCCGCGCGTGATCGGGCCCAGCCTGCACGAGTTCGATGCGCTGGCGGCCGAGGACGAGGTCGAGCCTGAAACGATTGCGGCCTGAAGCCGACAAATCCGACGACGAGAGGTAACACCATGAGCATCACCGTTCGCATTCCTACCCCCTTGCGCAAACTCACCGGCGGCGCCGACGAGGTCGAGGCCGCAGGTGCCACGATCGCCGAACTGATCGACGATCTCGAGTCGCGCTACCCTGGCCTGAAGGCGCGTCTCTGCGACGAGGCAGGGGAAATCCGCCGCTTCGTCAACATCTATCTGAACGACGAGGACGTCCGGTTTCTGAGCGGCAAGGAAACGGCCGTGAAGGACGGGGACGAGGTTTCGATCGTTCCGGCAATCGCAGGTGGCCGCCGGTGAAGCTGCGCGTCTATCTGACCTTCGACGAGCGCAACGTCCGCGAGCCGATCATCTGGAAGCTCGGCCGCACCTTCGATGTCGTGACCAACATCCGCACCGCCGAGGTCAAGGATCACATGGGTCTGGTGGGGCTGGAGATCAGCGGCGAGGACGACGTGGTCGAGCAGGCCGTCCGCTGGCTGGAGGAACAGGGCGTCAAGGTCGATCCGATCGAGCAGAGCGTGCTGGAGGGTTGATAAAACATTTCATCAACTGTATATTTCGGATAAATACACTAAACGGAGTGTGATATGACGATCTACGCCAATGTTTCTGAGGCCATCGGCAACACGCCGCTTGTCCGGCTCAATCGCATCGGGGCGGACACCGGTGCCGAGCTCGTGGCCAAGCTCGAGTTCTTCAACCCGCTCAACTCGGTCAAGGACCGGATCGGCAAGTCGATGATCGAGGCCGCGGAGGCCGACGGACGGCTCAAACCCGGCGGGGTGATCGTCGAGCCGACGAGCGGCAACACCGGCATTGCGCTGGCCTTCGTTGCGCGCGCGAAGGGCTACCGCTGCATCCTGACGATGCCGGAGTCGATGAGTCTGGAGCGGCGCAAGCTGCTGCGTTTGCTGGGCGCCGAGCTCGTGCTGACGCCGGCCGAGCTGGGCATGAAGGGGGCGATCGAGAAGGCGGGCGAGATCGCGTCCGGCACCGAGGGCGCGTTCATGCCCCAGCAGTTCGAGAATCCGGCCAATCCCGAGATCCATCGCCGGACGACGGCCGAGGAGATCTGGCGCGATACCGACGGCGAGGTGGATGCGATCGTCGCGGGTGTTGGCACCGGCGGCACGATCACCGGCGTGGGCGAGGTCATCAAGTCGCGCAATCCCGATTTCAAGGCGATCGCGGTCGAGCCCGCCGACTCGCCGGTGATTTCCGGCGGCAAGCCCGGGCCCCACAAGATCCAGGGCATCGGCGCGGGGTTCATTCCGAAGAATCTGAACGTGGACATCCTCGACGGCGTCGAGCAGGTGACGAACGACGAGGCGTTTTCAATGGCGCGCCGGCTGGCGGTCGAGGAAGGGATCGCCGGCGGCATCTCCTCGGGCGCGGCGGTGACCGCGGCGCTGCGCGTGGCTTCCCGGCCCGAGTTTTCCGGCAAGCGCATCGTCGTCGTGATTCCCTCGATGGCGGAGCGCTACATGTCCACCGATCTGTTCAAGGGCATCGACGTCTGAGCGCGGAGGCTTTGATTTCATGATCGATTTCACCGAGGAACAGATCGAGCGCTACTCGCGCCACATCATCCTTCCCGAGGTCGGCGCTGAGGGGCAGGCGAAGCTGCTTAAATCGAAGGTGTTCATGATCGGCGCCGGCGGCCTGGGAAGCCCGGTGGCGCTGTATCTGGCCGCGGCCGGCGTGGGCACGATCGGAATCGCCGATGCGGACGACGTGGATCTGTCCAATCTTCAGCGGCAGATCATCCACAATCAGGATCGCGTCGGGATGCCCAAGGTGGAAAGCGCGCGCGAGTCGATCCAGGCGCTGAACCCGGACGTGAAGGTCGTGAGCTATCGCGAATACGTCACGGCGGACAACATCCGCGAGATCATCCGCGACTACGATCTGGTCATCGACGGCTGCGACAATTTTCCGACCCGCTTTCTGGTCAACGACGCCTGCTTCTTCGAGAAGAAGACGCTGGTCTCCGGCGCGATGTTCCGTTTCGAGGGGCAGGTGGCGACGTTCAAGCCGCATGCCGACCCGGAAGGGCCGTGCTACCGCTGCCTGTATCCGGAGCCGCCGCCGGCGGGGCTGGTGCCGAGCTGCTCGGAGGCAGGCATTCTGGGGGCGCTCGCCGGCGCGGTCGGGACGATCCAGGCGGTCGAGGCGATCAAGGAACTGCTGGGCATCGGCGAGTCGCTGTCCGGACGACTGATGACCTTCGATGCGCTGCGCATGGAGTGGAAGAAGCTGCGATTGCGCAAGGATCCGGGCTGCCCCCTGTGCGGGCGGAATCCGACCATCACCGATCTCGTAACCTACGAACAGGCCTGCGAATTGCAGGCGCGATAGGCTGCGTGGACGCAGGCCGGGAGAAGGCAATGACGGAATACAGCTTTGCGAATCTCGCCGACGTCGAGGAGTTCGAGCGGGGCGTCCGCGCCTTCCTCGAAGGACGGCTGTCCGAGGAGCGCTTCACGCCGTTCCGGCTGCAGATGGGCATCTACGGCCAGCGCCAGGAGGGCGTGCAGATGGTGCGCATCAAGCTTCCCGGCGGTGTGATCCGGCCCGATCAGCTCGAGGTGATTGCGTCCTGCGTCGAGGACTTCGGGGGCGCGATGCCGAGCGACGGTTCCTTGAGCGAGCCTCCGGCGAAGCTTGCGCATGTGACCACCCGGCAGGACATCCAGGTGCATTTCGTGAAGCTCGAGGATGTGCCGCCGTTTCTGCGCCGGCTGCACGAGGCGGGGCTCACCACGCGCGAGGCCTGCGGCAACACCGTGCGCAACGTCACCGCCTGCTTCCTGGCCGGGCGCTGTCCCGCCGAGCATGCCGACGTCAGCGTGCACGCGCGGCGATTCGCCGAGTACTTTCTCCGTCATCCGCTGGGCCAGCAGTTTCCGCGCAAGTTCAAGGTCAACTTCAGCGGCTGCCAGGCCGATTGCGGTCTTTCCGGCATGCACGACATCGGCTTTATCGCCACGCACCGCGACGGCGAGCCGGGGTTCCAGGTGTGGGCTGCGGGCGGGCTTTCCACGCAGCCGATGGCGGCGATCCTGCTCGAGGAGTTTGTGCCCGAGCGCGAAATCCTGCTCGTGGGCGAAGCGCTGATGCGGATGCACTTCAAGTATTCCGACCGCAAGCGCCGGGCCCGGGCGCGGCTGAAGTATGTCGCCGAAAAGCTTGGTGCGGCGGGCTTCATCGAGGAATACCGGCGCCAGCGCGCGGCGATCGAAAAGGTGCATCAGGAGGATGCGGGCTGGCCCGAGGCGAACTGGCGGCAGCCCACCGGCAGCCTGGAGGCATCCCCAAACGGCATCGTGCCGCAGCACGACGGCCGGCGTGCGGTCTGCATCCAGCTGTTCCGGGGGGATCTGACGCCCGAGCAGTGCCGGGCGGTGGCGAAGGCTGCCCGCGCGGCCGGAAGCGGGCGCATCCACGCGACCGCGGAACAGGGGCTGGTGATTGCCGACGTGCCGGCCGACCGTGTCGACGAGGTGGTACGCATCCTTGGCGAGGCGGGGCTTTCGACCCGGCATGCCCGGGGGCTGGCCGACGTCGTGGCCTGCCCGGGAACCGAGTCGTGCAGGCTCGGCATCACGGCCTCCAGAGGGCTGGCCGAGGCGATCCGGCCGAAGCTTGAGGAGCTTCAGGACGATCCCGTGCTCGCCGGCCTCACGGTCAAGGCCTCGGGCTGCCAGCATTCCTGCGGCCGCCATCATGTGGCCGATCTGGGCTTTCACGGTCTGGCCAAGAAGATCGAAGGGCGTGCGGTGCCGCACTACCAGCTGCACATCGGTGGCTCCGGCAGGGCGGGCGAGCATTTCGCGTTTGCGACCGACCCTGTGCCGGCGCGCGTGGCTCACGAGGCCGGCGTGGCCGTGCTGCGTGCCTATCGCGACGGGCATGAGTCCGGCGAGAGCGTGCACGACTGGGCGTCCAGGATCGGCAGGGAGGGGATCCAGGCGATTCTCAAGCCTTTCCTGTCCGAGCCGGGAGAGGTCGAGGGGCTCGTCTACGACTGGGGCGAGAACGAGGCGTTCTCGACGAAAGGCAACAAGAAGGGCGAATGCGCGGGCGCGGTGCTTTCGATGACCGATGCGCTGCTTTCCGAGGCTCAGTACGAGATGCGGCTTGCCCGCGCGCATCTGGACGGCATGTTCTGGGCCGAGGCGGCGGGCTCCCTGAAGCAGGCCGCCATCTCGCTTGCCCGCGCCTGCCTTGTGGAGTATGGCGAGGCGCCCGAGGACGACGGGCTCGTGTTTGGTCTGCTGGCCGGCTGCGCTGTTGGGAACGAGGAGATCATCCGCCATCTGCAGGCCGTGCAGGCTGCGCTGCTGGGCATCGATCTGGCCGACCCTGCCCCTGGGGTGACCCGGCTCAAGGATGCGGTGGCCGAATGGCTTGCCTGGGCCGAACGCCGGTTTGCGCCGCTTGCGGAGACGGAAGAATCCGGGAAGCCGGAACCCGAAGCCCCCGGTGAGGCAGCCGGGTCGCAGGCGGAAGGCGTGCCGCTGCTCGATCTGACGGGCGTTGCCTGCCCGATGAATTTCGTCAAGACCAAGGTCCGGCTCGCCACGATTCCGGTGGGCGGGCTGCTGGATGTGATCCTCGACGACGGCGAGCCGATCGCGAACGTGCCGCTTTCGCTCGAGGAACAGGGCCAGAAGGTGATCGAGAAGGAGCGGCTGGCCAGCGGCCAGTGGCGGATCCGCGTGGAGAAGACGTCCGCATAAGAGATGACCACCGACCTTCATCCCTTTGCCAATCCGGGCCGCACGAAGCTGGCGCTGGTCAGCCGTGGCGTGGCCCTTCCGGAGGGGCTGCCGCAGGCGTCTCGCTTCGTCGCCCAGGCCAATGCGGTGGAGTCGGTGCTCGATCTGAGGCTGCCGACCGGACAGTTCTGTTCGGTGCCGGTGGGGCTGCCGTTCACCGAGCACAGCGGGTTTGCGCTGCGTGTGGATGCCGGAGGCTCCGCGGAGCTCGTCTGCGGCGGCGAGCGCCAGCGCGTGGAGCTGGTCCCCGCGCCCCGTTTCTACCGCCGGCGGACGCGCACGGGCGCCCGGATGGGATCGTTCGCGGCCCTGCACGACCGGCTGCTGATCCTGCATCCATGGATGGGCTGCGGCTTTTTCGCCGAAGCCGGCAAGGCCTGCCGCTATTGCCAGTACGAGACGATGTTCACCGAGCCCGAACCCCGGCTCCGCGATCCCCTGGAGCTCGTCGAGGTGGTGCGGGCGGCGCTCGCCGAGCGCGAAGTGGACACGGTGTATCTGTACAACGGCTTTTCGCCGTCGCCGGATGCGGGGCTCGCGAGGCTTGCGCCGGTGATCGCGCTGCTGCGCAAGCATCTGGGCGGCAGACAGATCGCGCTGGAGACGGTGGCGCCGCGGGACCTGAGCGTGATCGACGAGCTGTACGCCGCAGGCCTCGACATCTTCATCTGCAACCTCGAGGTGTTCGACTCCGGCAGGTTCGCCGAACTCTGCCCGGGCAAGCGGGAATCCGGCGGCCAGGAGGCGGTCTGGCGGGCGCTCCGTCATGCGCGCTCGGTGTTCCGGGCCGGAAGCGTCGTCAGCCATCTGATCGTGGGCCTCGAGCCGCTGGATTCGACGATCGAGGGCATGAAGCGGCTTGTGGCCGAGGGTGTTGTGCCGCTTCTGGTGCCGTTCCGGCCGCTGCCGGGCACGCCGCTTGCCGATCATCCGCTGCCCAGCCTGGACGATCTCGAGCAGGCGCTGCTCGTCCAGTACGAACTGCTGTCGGATTCCGGACTTCCATTGCACCGGCTGCGCGACATGGGGCGGGTGCTGACCCCGATGGAAAGCCGGGCGCTGGTCGGCGGCAGCACTGCGCTGCAGCAGCGCTGGCAGGAGCACCGCGCGGGACGGGCGGTTCAGGGCTGGCTGGATCGCCTGCGTCGAATCCTGCGCCTGAAGCGGGATGCGTCCGGAGATCTTCGGATCGAGCGTGGTCCGATCCTTCCGATTCTGCTGCGGCGCAGCGCGCCGTTTCTCGCGCTGCTGGCGATCCTGGGCCTGTTTGCGGCTGGCCTGCAGGCGGCCCCGCCGGACGGGCTGCGTCCCGAGGCGTGGAATGCGGCGCTCGTGTTCGCGCTCTGTCTCGTGCTCTGGGTCAGCCAGCTGCTGCCGATGCCGGTCACCTCGGTGCTCGGGCTTTCGCTGCTTCCGATGACCGGCGTGATGCCGGCCACAAGCGTGTTTTCGATGTTCGGTTCGCCGGCGGTGTTTTTCATTCTGGGCGCGTTCATTCTGTCTGCGGGCATCCTGCGCACGGGACTTGCCGAGCAGCTCGCGCTTCAGGTGCTGGAGCGCGTTGCGCACCGGCCGCTGGCGCTTGCGCTGGCAATGCTCTGGCTGCCGGCGCTGCTTGCCTGCGTGATGCCGGAGCATGCGGTCGTGGCCGTGCTGCTGCCGATTGCGGTTGCGATCGCGCAGGGCCTGGGTCTGGAGCGAGGGCATCCGTTTGCGCGCGCGCTCTTCTTCGCGCTTGCCTGGGGCGCGGTGATCGGGGGGGTGACCACGCTGCTCGGCGGCGCGCGCGGGCCGCTGGCGATGGCGATTCTTTCGGAAACCACGGGCGCGTCGTTCGATTTCCTCGGCTGGATGGCCGCGTCGGTTCCGGTCGTGCTGCCGATGCTCTTTGCCGCCTCGCTGCTGGTGTTTCGCCTTGCCCGCCGGTCGGTGCCGGACGGGCGCGGCGCGCGAAGCAGGATTCACCAGCGCAGGCTCGAGCTGGGACGCATGGACGGCGCGGCCTGGATGATGGCGCTGCTGATGCTTCTGACGGTTGCGGCCTGGATTTCGGCCGGCGAGGCGCTGGGGCTTGCCTCGATCGCGCTGCTTTCGGTCACCGCGATGTTCGCGCTGCGGATCACGGGCTGGCGCGAGGTTCAGGAGCATGTGGACTGGGGCGTGGTGCTGATGTACGGCGGCGCGATTGCGGTTGCCAAGGCGCTCCAGGAAACCGGCGCGGCCGCGTGGATGGCCGAAGCGCTCTGGCCTGCGGGGCTTGTGGGCTGGCAGGGGCTTGCGCTGCTTGCGCTGGCGACGCTGCTGCTTACCGAGGCCGTGAGCAACGCGGCCGCGGTGGCGATCATGCTGCCGCTTGCGCTTTCGATGGCCCCCGGGGCCGGCTGGGAGGCCCAGACGGCGGCGCTTGCGGTCGGCATCGTTTCGGGCTTTGCCTTCATGCTGCCGATGGGCACGCCCGCGAACGCGATGGTGCTGGCCTCGGGCTATGTCGAGGCGCGGTCGATGCTGCGGCTCGGGCTGATCCTGATGCTCTGCGCCTGGGCAAGCTTTGCGCTGGCTACGCGCTGGTGCTGGGGTCTATTGTGAGGAGGTCCGGATGAATCCGCGGATCGAATCGGCGCTCGCTATTTTGAACGAGGCGCGCGACCGGCATGGGGAAGGGCTCGTCTATCCCTGCAGTTTCGGGATGGAGGCCTCGGTCCTGATCGACCTGATCTCGCGGCACGGGCTCGAAATTCCGGTGCTCACGCTGGATACGGGCCGGCTGCCCCAGGCCACCTACGACCTGATCGAGGCCGTGGAGCAGACCTACGGAATCCGCGTGCAGGTGGTTTTCCCGAACTGCAGCGAGGTCGAGGCGATGGTGCGCGAACACGGCGTGAATCTGTTCCGCAAATCGGTCGAGCTGCGCAAGCTGTGCTGCGAGACGCGCAAGGTGCGGCCATTGAGGCGCGCGCTGGCCGGAAAGTCGGCCTGGATCACCGGCCGCAGGCGCGAGCAGTCGGACAATCGCGCGGGACTCGCGCCGCGCGAGGACGATCCGGTCTACGGGCTGGAAAAGTACAATCCGCTCTTCGACTGGACGACCGACGAGGTATGGGACTACATCCGCGCCTTCCAGGTGCCCTACAACCGGCTGCTCGATCAGCATTACGTTTCGATCGGCTGCGAATGCTGCACGCGGCCGATCACGGTCGGCGAGGATCCGCGCGCGGGCCGGTGGTGGTGGGAAAACGAGGAAACGTTGGCCGAGTGCGGCCTGCACGTCACTTCGCTTACCGGCCGCATCGGCGAGGGTGAGCAGGGCGAAGGCATCTAGGGAGAACAACGATGAGCGAGAACAAGAAGAAACTGTCCATCGTCTGCTTCAGCGGCGATTTCGACAAGGCGGTGGCCGCATTCACGATCGCCACGGGGGCTGCGGCGACGAACCGGGAGGTGACGATCTTTTTCACCTTCTGGGGGCTGAACATCATCAAGAAGCGCACCGGTCACGCCTGGCTCGGAAAGGATCTGCTGTCGCGCCTGTTCAACTTCCTGATGGGCGGGCGCCGGAACCTGCCGCTTTCCCGGCTGAACTTCGGGGGACTCAGCCCGAGGCTGATGACCGGCATGATGCGCAAGAGCAACGTGGCCACGTTCGAGGAGCTGTTCGCGGCGGCCTCCGAACTCGGCGTGCGTCTCGTGGCCTGCGAGATGGCGATGCACATTCTCGGCATCCGCCGCGAGGATCTCGTCGATCAGATCGAGGATGTCGTCGGCGTGGCGACGTTTCTGAACGAATCCGAAGACGCGCACATCATCTTCATCTGAGGTGAATGCGATGGCCGAGTTTCTCGACATTACGAAGGAGACCTGCCCGATGACCTTCGTCAAGGTCAAGCTGAAGCTTGCGAGGATGCAGCCGGGCGAGGTGCTCGACGTGCTTCTGAATGAGGGCGAGCCGCTGCAGAATGTGCCGCGCTCGGCCGAGGAGCAGGGCTTTGCCGTGCTGTCCATCGAGGATCAGGGAAACGGGCGCCATCTCGTGCGCATCCGAAAGTGAGGGAAAATTCATGAGCAGGCACAGACTCACGCAGCTCAAGGCGCTGGAGGCGGAGTCGATCCACATCATCCGCGAGGTGGTGGGCGAGTTCCGCAATCCGGTGATGCTCTATTCGATCGGCAAGGATTCGAGCGTGATGCTCCATCTGGCGCGCAAGGCCTTTTATCCGGCGCCGCTTCCGTTTCCGCTGCTGCACGTCGATACCGGCTACAAGTTCCCGGAGATGTACGAGTTCCGCGACTGGTTCGCGAAGGAGGTGGGCGCGGAGCTGATCGTGCACCGGAACGAGAAGGCGATCGCCCAGGGCATGAATCCGAAGGAATACGGCGTCGCCCGCTGCTGCGGCGCGCTGAAGACGCAGGCGCTGCTCGATGCGCTGGAAGAGGGCGGGTTCGATGCGGCCTTCGGCGGCGCCCGCCGCGACGAGGAACGCAGCCGGGCCAAGGAGCGCGTGTTCTCGATCCGGGACGAGTTCGGCCAGTGGGATCCGAAGAACCAGCGCCCCGAGCTCTGGGACATCTACAACGGCCTGATCCATGAGGGCGAGAGCGTGCGCGTGTTTCCGCTTTCGAACTGGACCGAGATGGACATCTGGCTCTACATCCGCGAGGAGAACATTCCGATCGTGCCGCTCTACTACGCGAAGGAGCGGATGATGGTCGAGCGCGGCGCACTGCTGATTCCGTATTACGAGGGCATGGAAGATCAGCTGCTCGAGGGCGAGGAGCCTCGGCCCGTGATGTGCCGGTTCCGGACGCTCGGCTGCATTCCCTGCACCGGGGCCGTGCGCTCGACGGCCACGACGATCGACGAGATCGTCGCCGAGGCCGCGGCCGCGCGGCGCAGCGAGCGCGAGACGCGGATCATCGACCACGGGTCGAACACGATGGAAGACAAGAAGCGCGAAGGGTATTTCTGAAGGGGCGAACGATGACCGAGGTGGACTGGAAGCTGAGCCAGGAAATCCAGCTGTTGCGGCTGGTCGCGGTGGGCAGTGTGGACGACGGCAAGTCCACGCTGATCGGGCGCCTGCTTGTGGACACGAAGGGCGCGTTCGAGGATCAGCTGCTCAGCGTGACCCGCAAGCGCGGCCCGGCCAGCGAGGCGGAGGTTGATCTCGCCATGCTCACCGACGGTCTGGCCGCCGAGCGCGAACAGGGCATTACGATCGACGTCGCCTACCGCTATTTCGCGACCCCGAAGCGGAAGTTCATCATGGCCGACTGCCCCGGGCACGAGCAGTACACGCGCAACATGGTCACCGGCGCCTCCACCGCCAACGCCGCGATCATCCTGGTCGATGCCCGCAACGGCGTGATGCCCCAGACGAAGCGCCACACGCACATCCTGTCGCTGCTTGAGATCCCGCATCTGATCGTGGCCGTGAACAAGATGGACCTGGTCGGCTACGATCAGGCCCGCTTCGAGGCGATCCGCAGCGAGCTGGCCGAGTTCTGCGCGCGCCAGGGCGTGCACGATCTGATCACGGTGCCGATTTCCGCGCTGCACGGCGACATGGTCACCGCCCGTGGCGACAACATGCCCTGGTATCAGGGCCCGACGCTTCTGGAAGTGCTCGAATCGCTGGAAGTGAACGATCACATCGACGAAAAGCCGTTCCGGTTTCCGGTGCAGCTCGTCAACCGGCCGCAGACACCGGATCTGCCCGACTTTAGGGGCTTCATGGGCCGGATCGTGTCCGGCACGGTCCGCGTGGGCGACGAGGTGATCGCGCTTCCCTCGAACATGCGCTCCCGGATCAAGGAAATCGTGACCTTCGACGGCAATCCGGAGGAGGCGTTCGCGCCGCAGAGCGTGACGCTGACGCTCACCGATGAGATCGACCTGTCACGCGGCAGCATGCTCGCGCATCCCGATGCGATGCCGACGAGTGCCCGGGAGATCGTCGCCAATGTCTGCTGGATCGGCAGCGAGCCGCTCGAGGTCCGGAAGAAATACCGGATCAAGCAGACGACGAATCTGCTGCGCGGGATGGTCACCGGCATCGACTACCGGACCGACATCCACACGCTGGAGCAGGAGCCGGCCGACGAGCTTGCGATGAACGACATCGGCCGCATCCGGCTGAAGCTCGCCGGTCCGATGTTCTTCGATCCCTACAGCGAGAATCGCGCCACCGGCAGCTTCATCCTGATCGATCCGTTCACGAACAACACGGTCGGCGCCGGCATGATCGTGGGACCCGCCGACTGACAGCGGTCAGAGGATGTAGCGCGACAGGTCGATGTCGGTCGCGATGTCGGCCAGCCGCGCGCGCACGTAGGCGGCGTCCACGACGACGGTTTCCCCGCTCCGGTCGGATGCCTCGAAGCTGATCTCGTCGAGCACCCGCTCCATCAGCGTGTGCAGCCTTCTGGCGCCAATGTTCTCGGTCTTCTCGTTCACCGCTTCGGCCATGCGCGCGATCTCGTCGATGCCGTCCTCGGTGAACTTAAGGCGCACGCCCTCGGCCTCGAGCAGCGCGGCGTACTGGCGGGTGAGCGAGGCCTCGGGTTCGGTGAGGATCCGGCGAAACTCGGCGGCGCCCAGCGCGTCGAGGTTGACCCGGATCGGGAAACGCCCCTGCAGCTCCGGAATCAGATCGCTCGGCCGGGCGAGATGGAACGCGCCCGAGCCGATGAACAGGATGTGATCGGTTTTCACATGCCCGTAGCGGGTGTTGACCGTCGTGCCCTCGACCAGCGGCAGCAGGTCGCGCTGCACGCCCTCGCGTGAGACATCGGCGCCCGCGGTCTGGGCGCGGTGGGTGATCTTGTCCATCTCGTCGA
>CAYNLY010000044.1:2001-13291 GCA_964398225.1 uncultured Zetaproteobacteria bacterium | reverse complement strand
ATTTCCTGGTGAGCCTCGCCCCGATCGTGCCGCTGATCCTGCTGGCGACGATCGGGCTGATCTGGTGGATGTTCTCCCGCGACCTCGTCGCCGATGCCGAGCATCGGAAGCTGCTGATGGAGTTCGACGAGCGCGAAGCGATCAAGGACGCGGTTCTTCTGCGCAAGTCGCTGATCGTGCTGGGCTGCGTGATTGCCGGATTTACCGTCGCCCATCACTTTCATTTCGAGCCCGCGACGATTGCGATGACCGGTGCGGCGGCGCTGCTGCTCTGGCAGAGCTGGGGGCAGCCGCTCCGGGAGCAGGACAAGGCCTTCGAGGGCATCATGGCCGAGGTCGAGTGGACGACGATCTTCTTCTTCGTCGGCCTGTTCGTGATCGTGGCCGGCGTGGAGCATACGGGCGCGATCGCCTGGCTTGCGGAAAAGACGCTGGAAATGACTGGCGGCGATTTCGAATGGACGCTGGCGGCGATCCTGTGGATTTCCGCTCTGGCGAGCGCGGTGATCGACAACATTCCGTTCGTCGCCACGATGATTCCGCTGATCGCCGACATGGCGCCGCACTTTGGCGGGGAGGCGGCCATTCTGCCGCTGTGGTGGGCGCTGGCGCTCGGGGCCTGCCTCGGGGGCAACGGTTCGCTGATCGGGGCGAGCGCCAATCTGATCGTGGCGGGCTTTGCCCAGCGCGCCGGCCATCCGATCGGTTTCGTCCAGTTTCTGCGCCATGCGTTCGGGCTGATGCTGCTTTCCATCGTGATTTCCCATGTCTATCTCTACCTGCGCTATCTCGCCTGAAGCGGTGCGGGCGGACCCGGGAGCTGTCGGGTGAGCATTCGCGCCTACGAATGGATGCTGGCCCGGCGCTATCTCCGGTCGCGCCGGGATGAGCGCTTCGTGTCGCTGATCGGCTGGAGCTCGGCGGTTGGGGTCGCGATCGGAGTCTGCGCGCTGATCGTCGTGCTGTCGGTGATGTATGGATTCGACCGCGAACTCAAGGACCGGATTCTGGGCTTTTCCTCGCATCTGGACATCCAGGGGCCGGGCGACGTTCTGCACGACTGGCGGAAATGGCTGAGCACCGCGGAAAGGCTTCCCGGCGCGGTGCGCGCAGCCCCCTATGTTTCGGCCCAGGTGCTTGCAAGCTTCGCGGGGCGCGCCACCGGCGCGATTCTGAAGGGCGTGGATCCGGCGCGCGAACCGGAAGTGGCCCGGCATGTCGTTTCCGGACGCTTCCTCCGAAGCGCAGGCACGGACTTCGAAGTGGTGCTGGGCAAGGATCTGGCCCGAAAACTGGGTGTCGAAGTCGGCGATCAGCTCCGGCTGGTCACGCCCTCGGGCGGCGTGTCCCCGATGGGGCAGGCGCCGAGGATGCGCGCGTTCCGGGTGGCCGGCATTTTCGATTCCGGGTTTTACGAATACGACGTCGGGCTGATCGTCGCGCCGCTCGGATCGGTGCAGCGGCTGCTGCGGATGGGCGACGGCGTGACCGGCATCGAGGTGTTCCTCGACGATCGCGACCGGGCTTCTGAGGCGGCCCGGGAGGCGCACAGGCTGCTGCCTCCGGATGCCTGGGTCAGCGACTGGCAGCATCGGCACCGATCGTTCTTCGAGGCGATGCGCACCGAGCGGGTCGTGATGGGCGTGATTCTGTCCCTGATCGTGCTCGTCGCGGTGTTCAACATGGTGGCTTCGCTGGTCATGGTCGTCATGGAGCGGCGCAAGGAAATCGCGATTCTGAAAACCGTCGGCGCGACCGATGCTTCGGTGATGCGGATCTTCGTGATGATGGGCGGCTGGCTTACCGGCGTCGGAACGCTTGCCGGAGGCCTGCTCGGCCTGCTGCTTGCCTGGAAGCTCGGCGATCTTCTGGCCTGGATCGAGCGGGTTGCGGGCGTGACATTCCTTTCCAGTGACGTATACTATATCGACCATGTTCCGTCGGTGATCGATCCGGCTTCGGTCGTGCTGGTCGTCGGCGTGAGCCTGGCGATGGGGATTGTCGCGACATTCTATCCGGCGCGGCGGGCCGCGAAGGTGCCGCCGGCCGATGCGCTGAGGTACGAATAGCATGTCGATGGCGCAGTTGCGGAACAAGGCCAAGCGGGCGCTGCTGGAAGGCAAGTACAAGAAGGCGCTTGAGTACTTTCTCGAGCTGCACAAGGCCGATCCCAGCGACCTGCGCACCTATGTGAAGGTGGCCGAGCTGCGCGAGCGGACCGGCGATTCGGCGGGTGCCGTGCGCGACTACCTGAAGATCGCCAATGCCTACGCCGAGCAGGGGTTCGTCGTTCAGGCGATCGCGATCAACAAGATCATCCTGCGGCTGGATCCGAGTCAGACGCAGGTCAAGGAACGGCTGAAGGAACTGTCCAGCGAACGCGGCGACGACTGGGCGATCAGCACGATCTCGCCCCAGGACAACCTGAACGCGACCGATATTTCGGGCAAGGATCACGCCAAGCTGAGCTTCGAGCGCACGCCCCTGCTTTCCGGGCTTTCCGGTGAGGAGCTCGAAGCCTTCATCGATTCGCTGCAACTGCAGCATGTGCCGGCGGACGAATACATCTACAGGGAAGGGGATCACGGCAACTACCTCTATCTGATCGGCATGGGCACCGTGCGCCTTGAGACCCGGGACGCGAAGGGCCGGCGCAAGGTGTTCTCGCATCTCAGCGAAGGCGACTTTTTCGGCGAACACGCGTTCATGTCCCGGATCCGGCACACCGAGGCCGCGGTGGCCGAAACGGACTGCGACGTGCTGATGATCGACCGCGAAACCTTCGACACCTGGGTGGCGAAGTATCCGTCGATACAGGAAACGGTCGAGGACTTCTACCGGCAGCGGGTGCTTGCGCGGGTGCTGGCGATCACGCCCGTGTTCGAGGGGGTGCCGCCCGAGGCCCGGATGGCGCTTGCCAACAAGTTCCAGCTCAAGATCTTCAAGGACGGCGAGGCCATCATCCGTGAGGGTGAAAAGGGGGATACCTTCTACCTGATTCGCTCAGGCAGGGTGAAGGTGTTCACCCGCGACATCAAGGGCACGGGGGAACAGGTGGAGCTCGGCACGATGGAGGACGGCGGGTTCTTCGGGGAAGTGGCTCTGCTTACCGACAAGCCGAGAACGGCGACGATCGTCGCCGACGGCGACGTCGAGCTGATGGAGCTGACCCGAGAGGACTTCATGGACATCGTCCAGACCTATCCATCGGTGCGCAAGGTCGTCGAGGCCTATCAGAAAAAGCGCGTCCAGGACACGATCCGCACGCTGATGCGCCGCAAGCCGGCCGGCTGAGATGCTGCGCGTTCGCGGGCTGAAGAAGGCGTTTGCCGCGCCGGCGGGACGACTGCAGGTTCTCGACGGCGTGGATCTCGATCTCGGCCCCGGCGAGTTTCTGGCCGTGCTCGGAGAGTCGGGTTCGGGCAAGAGCACGATGCTTCAGATCATCGGCACGCTCGAGCCGGCCGACGAAGGCGAGGTCGTGCTTGACGGCCGTTCCCTGCTGGATCTGGCGCCTTCGCTTCAGGCCAAGGTCCGCAACGAGGAAATCGGCTTCGTCTATCAGGCGCATCACCTGATTCCGGAGCTCGATGCGGTCGAAAACGCGATGCTTCCGCTCCTGGTGCGTGGCGATCCGGAGGAATCGGCGCGCCGACGGGCGGTCGATCTGCTGGAACGGCTGGGCCTTGGCAACCGGTTGCGGCATGTGCCGGCGCGGCTTTCCGGTGGTGAAGCCCAGCGGGTTGCGGTGGCCCGGGCGCTGGCGGCAAGGCCCAAGCTCCTTCTGGCCGACGAGCCGACCGGCAATCTGGACGAGAAGACCGCGGCTTCCGTGTTTGCCGCCTTGCGCGAGCTCGCGCATGAGGAGCATGCGGCGGTCGTGATGGTCACGCATTCCCGGAACCTCGCATCGGCCTGCGACCGCGTGCTGCGCCTGCATCTGGGGCGCCTGGAACCGGCGGTTGCAACCGGCCCGGAGCAGGAAATCGAAAACCTTTGACAAATCAAAGCGTTCTGCTATCGTTGCTAGGCTGTTTCTCAGCAAGACGGCGCAAGGTGTTGATTTTTACCGACAGGGGAGGCGTGTGACCAAGGCCGAAGTCGCTCAGTTCATCCACGAACGCGTCGGGGTTTCCAAGAAAGAAGCCGCGCAGATCGTCGATGCCGTGATCGAGGAGATCCGCCATGCGCTGGAGCAAGGCGAGGACGTGAAGATTTCGGGCTTCGGTCATTTCATGGTCCGCGACAAGCGGGCGCGCCGCGGCCGGAATCCCAAGACCGGCGGCGAGATCGAGATTTCCGCCCGCCGGGTTGTCACCTTCCGCGCCAGCCAGCTTTTGAAGAAGAAGCTTACGGAGCAGCTCCGTTGAACGTGCAGCGCGTGCTGAAACAGGCGGGGATCGAGCTTCCCAGGCTTCCGGACAAGCTGTTCTTCTCGATCCGGGAGGTCAGCGAGATCTGCGGGGTCGAGCCGCATGTGCTCCGCTACTGGGAGACCGAGTTCAAGCAGCTTAAGCCCGTCAAGAAAAACGGCAACCGGCGTTTCTACCGTCAGCGCGACATCTACACGATCCTGACGATCAAGCATCTGCTCTACGATCTGAACTTCACGATCAAGGGCGCCAAGAAGCGTCTGAGCCAGGGCGATCTGGACGAGCTTGTCGAACAGCCGGACGGGCAGAGCCTGATCCGGCAGGTACGCGAAGAGCTGGAGCACATCCGGCAGCTTCTCGAGGACTGAGCCTCGGTCTTTTCGCTTACATTTTGCCCGTTCTCCGATTATGCTTCGCAGCCCATGAATCGGGACGTAGCGCAGCCTGGTAGCGCACCAGACTGGGGGTCTGGTGGTCGTGGGTTCGAATCCCGCCGTCCCGACCATCTTCGCGCCCGGCCGGAAAGCTGATCGATGAGTCCCTTCCGGCCGGGCCAGTCCTTCGCCCGTCCCCGGGCCCGGATGGTGGAGCAGCAGCTGCGCGCCCGGGGCATCCGCGATGAACGCGTGCTGGCCGCGATGGCCGAGGTGCCCCGGCACCTGTTCGTCGATCCGGCGCTGGCCAGCCGCGCCTATCACGACTGTTCGCTTCCCATCGGCGAGGGCCAGACGATCTCGCAACCCTATACCGTGGCCCGGATGACCGAGCTTCTCGAGCTTGGCGGAACCGAGCAGGTGCTGGAGATCGGCACGGGCTGCGGCTATCAGACCGCCGTGCTCGCGCTTTTGTGCCGGCGCGTGTTCAGCATCGAGCGGATTCGCTCGCTCGCCGATCGCGCCCGCGTCAACCTCCGGCGCGCCCGGCTGCTCGGCAACGTGCGCCTGAAATGCGGCGACGGGCTTCTCGGATGGCCCGAATACGCGCCGTTCGATGCCATTCTTGTGACCGCCGGCGGGTTTGCATCCCCGGCCTGGATCGAGCAGCTGCGGGAGGGCGGTGTGCTTCTGATGCCGAAGGGGGAGAACGGGCGGCATCATCTGGTCCGGATGCGCAAGCATGGAAGTTCGGTCAGCGAGGAGGTGTTCGATGCCTGCACCTTCGTTCCGCTGCGTTCCGGAGTCAGCCATCACTGAGCATCCGCTTCCCGGGCCCTGGCATCGGCTGGCGCGTGTCCTGAAGCGCTGCTACGACTGGACGCTGGCCTGGGCGGAGCATCCGCAGGCCTCGCTTGCGCTGTTTTTCATCGCCGTGATCGAGGCCAGCGTGTTTCCGATTCCGCCCGATGTTCTGCTGATCGCCCTGGGGCTTGGGGCGCCGGCCGCCGCTCTGAGGTTTGCGGCGATTGCCACCGCCGGCTCCGTGCTCGGGGCGGTTCTCGGTTACGCGATCGGCGCGTTCATGTTTGCCGCGATCGCCGCGCCCCTGCTCGAGTTCTACCATGCGATGGACGAGTTTGCGCGGCTGGAGGAGTGGTTTGCCGCATACGGCGTGGGCATCGTGCTTCTGGCCGGGTTTTCGCCGATTCCGTTCAAGGTCGTGACCATCGCCGCCGGCGCCTTCGGACTTTCCTTCGTCCCGTTCGTGCTCGCGTGCGCGGCCTCACGCGGAGCGAGGTTTTTCCTCGAGGGCGCGCTTCTGCGCTGGGGAGGCGCGCGCCTGCGCGCGCTGGTCGAGGACTATTTCGACTGGATCACGGCGGCCGTCGCCCTGCTGGTCGTGGGGGGCTTTGCCGTGCTTTGGCTGTGGTAGGTGCGCTCAAGGGCGTGTTCGCCCCGTTGCTGCTTGCGACGGCGCTGCTTTCGGCGACCGGCTGCTACCACACCTTTCCGCTCCATCCAGGCGCCAGCGCGGTCCGGGACGACGGAACGATCGTCTACATCGTCAAGCGCGGGGATACGCTGTATTCGATCGGCAGGAGGTTCGGACTTAATCCCGGGCTGCTTGCAAGGCGCAATCACCTTGAGCCGCCCTATACGATCTACGTTGGCCAGCAGCTCTACATCAACCGTACCGCACCAAGGGCCCGCAGGCTGCCGGTGCGCATGGCCCAGGCCATTCCTCCCCGGGCGCGGGCGCCCGCCAAGCATGTGAAGGCCAGACCCCGGGCACGGGAGACGGCGCGCTCTTCACCAGCTCATTCCCCGGCCAACCATCGGGGCGCCGCAAAGCTGCTGTGGCCGGTCCGGGGCAAGGTGACGAGCGGGTTCGGGCGCCGGGGCAACAGCCAGCATGACGGGATCGACATCGCCGCGCCGGAAGGAACCCCCGTCCGGGCAGCGGCCGCCGGCACCGTCGTCTACGCCGATCGCCGGCTGAGCGGCTACGGAAACCTGATCATCATCCGGCATGCGGGCGACCTGTTCACGGCCTATGCGCACAATCAGCGCAATCTGGTTCGCAAGGGCGACCGCGTGCGTGCGGGCGAGATCATTGCGCGGGTCGGGCGCACGGGGCGGGCAACCGGGCCTCATCTTCACTTCGAGGTTCGCCGCGGACCCGTGCCCGTGGATCCGCTGGCCTATTTGCCAAGGTAGCCGAGCCGTGGCAAAGTGGCACGGAACGGAAGGGGGACACGCGTGAGCAAGCCGCGAAGCTTGGACCCGATGACGATGTACATGCGGGAAATTTCCCGCTACGACCTGCTCACGGCCGAACAGGAAGTGGAGCTTGCGCGCCGGATCAAGGCGGGCGACCGGGAAGCCCGCCAGCAGATGATCAATGCGAACCTGCGGCTCGTCGTCAAGATCGCCCGGCGATACATGAACCGGGGGCTTCCGCTCAGCGATCTGATCGAAGAAGGCAACATCGGCCTGATGCGGGCGGTGGAGAAGTTCGACGATGCCCACGGATGCCGCTTTTCGACCTACGCCACCTGGTGGATCCGCCAGTCCGTGGAGCGGGCGATCATGAATCAGGCGCGGACGATCCGTCTGCCCGTGCATGTCGGCAAGGAATTCAACGCGATGCTTCGCAAGGCCAACGAGCTGAAGCATGCGCTGGGACGGGAGCCGACCGAGCACGAGATTGCTGAATATGCCGGCATGAAGGTCGAGCGCGTGCGTCAGCTGCTGGGCTATTCCGTGGATGCGGACGAGGCCGACCGCGTGTTGCAGGACGATGGCGACTTCACGCTGCTCGACGTTACTCCGGACGAAAACGCGCCGGCTCCCGGAGACGATCTGGACGAGGCGCGGCGCAACGCGCTGATCGACAAGTGGCTTTCACGGCTCAGCCGGAAGGAGCGTGAAGTCGTCCGCCTGCGTTACGGCCTGGGCACAAACGACGACCCTTGGACGCTCGAGGCAATCGGCCAGCACATGGGGGTCACCCGTGAACGGATCCGCCAGATCCAGGTCCAGGCGCTTGCCAAGCTCAGGCGCATCGCCGAACAGGAACGCATGAAGCCGGAGGAGATTCTCTGATGACCAGCCGTCCCGCCGTCAATCTTTACGACTACATCCGAGAGATCCCCGATTTCCCGAAACCCGGCGTCAGCTTCAAGGACATCACGCCCCTTCTGGCCAACGGCGATGCCTTCGCCGCCGCGGTCTCCGAACTGGCCTGTTTCGTCGATCAGGAAGTGGACACGGTTGTCGGTATCGAGTCCCGCGGCTTCATCTTCGGCGCCGCGCTGGCCTTCGAGCGCAACCTTGGCTTCGTGCCGGTGCGCAAGCCGGGCAAGCTGCCCGCCGACGTGCACAGCGTCGAATACGAGCTCGAATACGGTGTGGACGCGCTCGAAATCCACCGGGACGCACTGGCGGAAGGGCACCGGGTCGTGATCGTGGACGATCTGCTCGCCACCGGCGGCACGGCCCGCGCTACCGTGGACCTCGTGCGCAGACTGGGGGCCCAAGTGGATGCCTGCCTGTTTGCGATCGAGCTCGTGTTTCTCGACGGGCGCAGCGCACTGGAGGGCGTGCCGGTGCACAGTCTGATGCGTTTCGAACGCTGAGGCGGGGGTGCGGGGACGCGGTCGCGACGCTACAATCGCGCCTCAATCCGGCAATCGGAACGCCCTCGTAGCTCAGCTGGATAGAGCGGCTGCCTCCTAAGCAGCAGGCCACAGGTTCGACTCCTGTCGAGGGCACCAGTTCGGGGCAGAAGATACAAGGAGCCAGCATGAATCAGTCGCTGAATCCGGCCATACCCGTGCTCATCGAGGAGGAAATGAAGCGCTCCTACCTCGATTACGCGATGAGCGTGATCGTGGGCCGGGCGCTTCCGGACGCGCGGGACGGTCTGAAGCCCGTCCACCGCCGGATCCTGTACACGATGCACGAGCTGGGCTGCACGCACGACAAGCCGTTCAAGAAGTCCGCGCGCATCGTCGGCGACGTGATGGGTAAGTATCACCCGCACGGCGATGCGGCCATCTACGACGCGCTCGTGCGCATGGCCCAGCCGTGGAGCATGCGCCATGTGCTCGTGGACGGACAGGGCAACTTCGGCTCGGTGGACGGCGATTCGCCCGCCGCAATGCGCTACACCGAGGCGCGGCTGAGCCGGCTGGCCTCCGAGCTTCTGGCCGACATCGAGAAGGACACGGTCGACTTCGGTCCGAACTACGACGAATCGCTCAGCGAGCCGAAGGTGCTGCCGGCGCGCTTTCCGAACCTGCTCGTCAACGGCTCGCAGGGCATTGCGGTCGGCATGGCGACGAACATCCCGACGCACAACCTCGGGGAAACGATCAACGCGACGATCGCGCTGATCCGCGACCCCGATATTTCGGACGAGGCGCTGATGGAGATCATGCCGGGTCCGGATTTTCCGACCGGGGGCTTCATCTACGGGCGCAAGGGCATCCGCCAGGCCTTTCTGACCGGCCGCGGCTCGGTGACGATGCGCGCCCGCGCCATGGTCGAGGTCCATCCCCGCACCAAGCGGGAGTCGCTGGTCATTACCGAGCTTCCGTATCAGGTGAACAAGGCGAATCTGATCGAGAACATCGCGAACCTCGTGCGCGAACGGAAGATCGAGGGCATCGCCGACCTCAGGGACGAATCGGACCGCGACGGCATGCGCATCGTGATCGAGCTCAAGAAAAACGAGATTCCCGAGGTCGTGCTGAACAACCTGTACAAGCACACCCAGCTGCAGTGCAACTTTGGCGTCAACCTGCTCGCGCTGCTCGACGGCCAGCCCAGGCTCTGCAACGTGCGCGAGCTGCTTGTGCACTTCATCGATCACCGCCGGCAGGTCGTCACCCGCCGCTGCCTGTTCGACAAGGCGAAGGCCGAGGCCCGCGCGCACATCCTCGAGGGGCTTCTGATCGCGCTCGATCACATCGACGAGGTCATCAAGCTGATTCGCGCAAGCCGCACCACCGAACAGGCCCGCGACGGCCTGATGCAGCGCTTCGGGCTTTCGGAGGCCCAGGCCAAGGCGATTCTGGACATGCGCCTGCAGCGCCTGACCGGGCTTGAGCGCGAGAAGATCAAGGCGGAATACGAGGAGGTGAAGGCCCTGATCGCGCGCCTGAAGGCGATTCTGGCGGACGAGAATCTGCTGATGGAGGTGATCGTCGAAGAGCTCGAGGAGGTGCGCGACCGCTACGCCGAGCCCCGCCGGACCGAGATCGTGGACGAAACCGCCGAGCTTTCGATGGAGGATCTGATCACCGAGGAGGACATGGTGGTCACGATCTCGAACGAGGGCTACATCAAGCGCAACGCGGTCAGCCTCTACCGCGCGCAGCGCCGCGGAGGCAAGGGCAAGACCGCGATGACGACCAAGGACGAGGACTTCGTCGCCCAGCTCATGGTGGCGAGCACGCACGACTATCTGCTGTTCTTCTCTAACCGCGGGCGGGTCTTCCGCAAGAAGGTGTACGAGATTCCGCAGGCCGGGCGGGCCGCGCGCGGCAAGGCGCTCGTCAACCTGCTGCCGGTGGAGAAGGACGAGCGCATCTCGGCCACGCTCGCCGTGCGCGACTTCGACGACGGGCGCTACATCGTAATGGCCACGCGCAACGGCATCGTCAAGAAAACCGCGCTGTCCGAATACCGGAACATCCGCTCGAGCGGCATCATCGCGATCAAGCTCGATGAGGGCGACGACCTGATCGGCGTCCGCCTGTCCAATGGCGACCAGGACATTCTGCTCGCCTCCAGCGGCGGCAAGGCGATCCGCTTTCCTGAGGCCGATGTGCGGCCGATGGGCCGGGCCACGCGCGGCGTGACCGGCATGCGCCTGCCGGAAGGCGATCATGTGATCTCGATGACGCTGGTGGCCGACCGGGCGACGCTTCTTGCCGTGTCCGAAAACGGCTACGGGAAGCGCACACCGGTGTCCGAATATCCCACCCAGCATCGCGGGGGCAAGGGCGTGTTCACGCTGAAGACCGGCGGCCGCAACGGCGCAATGGTCGCGGCCCTTCAGGTCGTCGACGAGGACCAGGTGATGCTGATGACGAACACGGGCCGTCTGGTCCGCATCCGGATGGACGGCGTGTCCGTGATCGGACGCAACACGCAGGGTGTGAAGCTGATCGAGTGCGGGCCGGATGAGCGCGTCGTCGGGGCGGTCCGGGTCGCCGAGCGTCAGGAGGAGGAAGGCGGCGAGGGCGAAAATGCAGCCCACAAAGCGGCGCGGGATGCCGCTCAGGAGGAAGCTGACGATGATTGATCGTCAGGAGTTTAGGAGGAACTTTGATGGGTTGCAGCTCCGATTATTGAAGAGAGGAATTGAGACTATTGACCCAAACGGTCCGTGGGGGCGGGCAAGAAAGCTTGATATTCGTCAGCGGGAGCTGAAAACAAAGCTTGAAAAGTTACAGGCCGAGCGCAACCGGGTCTCAAAGCTCATCGGCCAGAAGAAGGCGCGCGGGGAGGATGCGGCCGAAGAACTGGCCC
>CAYNLY010000044.1:0-1901 GCA_964398225.1 uncultured Zetaproteobacteria bacterium | reverse complement strand
AAGCTCATCGGCCAGAAGAAGGCGCGCGGGGAGGATGCGGCCGAAGAACTGGCCCGGATGAAGGACATGGCGGGGCGGGTCAAACAGCTGGAGCGGGAAGCACGCGAGGCCGAGGAGGCGTTCGCCCGGCTTCTGCTCGAGATCCCGAATCCCCCGCATCCCTCGGTGCCGGACGGCGAAAGCGAGGCCGACAACGTCGAACTCCGGCGCTGGGGTCGGCCGCGTTCCGACGAAGTGCCGCCGCACTGGGAGATCGGCGAGCGGCTCGGCATCCTCGACTTCGAGGCCGGCGCGCGGATTGCCGGCAGCCGCTTTACGGTGCTGCGCGGCGCGGGCGCGCGGCTGGAGCGGGCGCTGATCCAGTTCATGCTCGATCTTCATGTGGATCGCCACGGCTACGACGAGGTCTGGGTTCCGGCCATCGTGAACCGGCCGACGATGACCGGCACCGGGCAGCTTCCGAAGTTCGCCGACGATCTCTACAAGCTCGAAGGCGAGGATCTCTTCCTGATCCCGACGGCCGAGGTCCCGGTCACGAACCTCTATCGCGAGACGATCCTGGACGCCGCGGCGCTTCCGATCCGGCACTGCGCCTATACGCCCTGCTTCCGGCGCGAGGCGGGTTCGGCCGGCAAGGACGTCCGCGGCATGATCCGGCAGCATCAGTTCGACAAGATCGAACTGGTCTGGCTCGTGCGCCCGGGCGAGGAGCTGGAGGCGCTGGAGACGCTGACGGCGCACGCCGAGGCCGTGCTTCAGGCCCTGGACCTTCCGTATCGCGTGGTCGAGCTTTGCGCGGGAGATCTTGGATTTTCCGCCGAAAAGACCTACGATATTGAAGTGTGGCTGCCCAGCCAGCGGACCTATCGGGAAATCTCCTCCTGTTCGTCGTTCGGCCAGTTCCAGGGCCGGCGGGCGGGCATTCGTTGCCGCGAGGGCAGGGGGAAGCCCGTGCCGGTCGCGACACTCAACGGCTCCGGTCTGGCCGTGGGGCGCACACTCGTCGCGCTCATTGAAAACGGCTGGCAGGAGGACGGAAGCGTCCGGATTCCCGAGGCGCTCCGGCCCTATCTGGGCGGTTTACAGGTGCTGGAAAATGCCTAGATTTTGCTGCCCTCGGAAGGGTGGCAGAGCGGCTGAATGCACCGGTCTTGAAAACCGGCGAGGGGCAACCCTCCGTGGGTTCAAATCCCACCCCTTCCGCCAGTTCGTTGGCGGGCAGGCCGCCGAAGACGGAGAGATGGCTGAGTGGTCGAAAGCGGCACCCTGCTAAGGTGTTACACGGGTTTTCCGTGTCGAGGGTTCGAATCCCTCTCTCTCCGCCAGTTTCCGGGGGCTGCATGTCGGGCGTGAGAGGCGCCCGGGCAGCAGCCCTTGTCGCTCTGCTTCTGATCGCCGGCTGCAAGGATCAGAAGCCGGCGCACATCCAGTGGCAGCTTCCTCTGGAAGCGCCCGAGGATGTCCACGGCCGGGATGCGAGCAGGATGGCGCTTCCCGACTGGGCGGCCCGCAAGGCGGGCGAGGCCGAGCTCGTCTGGCTCGACAAGATTGACCTGAGGCGCTATTCCATGCGCTTGGAGCTCGGCGGCGAAGCCGGCCAGGCGGGGCCCTGGAAGGTCCGGCTTCTGGGCCTTGCGCACGGGCTGCGGCTGTCGGCGGGGGAGTTTGTCGACGACGAAGGGGTGGACAATCCGGCCGCCTTCGTCGAGATCAGCCGCGGCGATGCTCCGGTCTATCGGGGCTGGCTGTATGCGCGTTTTCCCGAGCTGTTCGGGATCGACGATCCGGGTTGGAAAGTGTGGCTGAAGGAGGTTATCATTCGGCCCGCTTCCGGATCGGAAGCAGAACAACGCACCCGTAGCTCAGCTGGATAGAGCATCAGACTACGAATCTGAGGGTCG
>CAYNLY010000043.1:4388-13522 GCA_964398225.1 uncultured Zetaproteobacteria bacterium | reverse complement strand
AGGTCCCGCCGCTCGATTTCGACGCGTTCCACGCCCGGAATCTTGGTTGCGATCCGGGCAAGCGCCGCCCGGATATGGCGCGAAACATCGGCGGTTTTCAGCAGGCCGTCGGCGGCGCGGTACTTGGTCCGGTCGAAGGCCTTGCGGGCGGCCCTTCGCGCCTCCTCGCCGCTGATCGCATCCAGCCGGGCCCAGCCGACATGGGTCTCGATCTCGAGCCGTTCAAGATCCGTCTCGACGTTCAGCACCTCGACCCGGTCCACGGCCAGACGGAGGGTTCCGTCCTCGAAGCCCAGCACATGAATCGCCGATGGGCGAACGCCGTAAAAGACGCGGATCGGCGCCCGTACCCTGGCCTCGGTGAAACCGCGCGGCAGCGTGAGCCCCAAGAGGTGGACGAAGGCGTGGCTGCCCCAGCGCTGTTCGTGCATGGTCTGCACGAAGCCCGCCTGAATCGCCGCGCTGGGCGCGATTTTCAGGAGCTGGTCGTTGAACGCCTGCTCGACCTTCCGCGTCTGCGTGGGGCTGGAAAGCAACAGCCCAACGAGCAGACCCAGAAGCACGATCAGCAACAGCCGGACGATCCATCGCATCATCAGGCAAGCCTGAACGGGTCGCCGGAAGGCTTCGGTGATCTGGTTCACAGTCTGCCTTGCATGGCTCCAGGATGAGCCAGTTGCTAGGCTGCCGGCACCAGTTTCAGGGAGATGGCATGTCACGGAATTCCGAACACCCCGAACACGCCCAGCGAAAGGCTCCGGTCGGCGTGCTCCTGGTCAATCTCGGCACGCCCGATGCGCCGACGGCTTCGGCCACCCGGCGCTATCTGGCCGAGTTCCTTTCCGATCCCCGGGTGGTCGAGGCGCCGCGCTGGCTGTGGCGGCTCGTGCTGCACGGGGTGATCCTGCGCATCCGCCCCGCGCGTTCGGCCCGGCTGTATCGTTCGATCTGGACCGAGGAGGGCTCGCCGCTGTTGGTCATCGCCCGCAGGCAGCAGAAGGGCATCGCCCGGCGGCTGAAGGATCGTTCTGGCGATCGGGTGCACGTGGAGCTTGCGATGCGCTACGGCAATCCGTCCGTATCGCGGGGCTTGCACGCGCTGAAGGAGGCGGGCTGCACGCGCATCCTGGTGCTGCCGCTCTATCCCCAGTATTCAGCGACGACGACCGGCTCGACCTTCGATGCGGTCGCCGCCGAGCTGATGCGCTGGCGCAGGGTTCCGGCGCTCCGCTTCGTGGACGGCTACCACGACGAGCCGGGCTACATCGAGGCGCTTGCGGCCTCGGTGCGCGCGCACTGGCGCAGCCAAGGACGGGGCGAGCGGCTTTTGATGTCGTTCCACGGGATTCCGGAACGCTACTTCCGGGACGGCGATCCCTATCCCTGTCTGTGCCGGAAAACGGGGCGTCTGCTGGCCGAAGCCCTGGGCCTGGCCGAGCAGGAATGGGCGGTAAGCTTTCAATCCCGCTTCGGACGCGAGCGCTGGGTGGAGCCTTATACGGACGATACGCTGAGGGCGTGGGCTGAGGAGGGCGTGCGCCGCGTCGATGTGGTCTGCCCGGGGTTTTCCGCCGATTGTCTGGAAACGCTCGAGGAGATTGCGATCCAGAACCGGGACCTATTCCTCGAGGCCGGCGGCGAGGCGCTGAACTACATCCCCGCGCTGAACGATGCGCCGGAGCACCTCGATTTTCTGGCGGGCCGCATCGAACGGGAGCTTACCGGCTGGCTGGAGGCAGGCTCGAACTAGCGCATGATGCCGGACAGCCCCTGATGGGCGAGCTCGGCGGCAAATTCGGGGTTTCGGTCGCACAGATCGAGGACTTGCCGGCGGTCGAACACCAGCACCTCCGTCCATCCGCGGGCCCTCGCATCGGCGGTGGGAGCAAAGCCCAGCGTGGAGACCTCGCCGATGATCTCGCCCGCGCCTCTTCTGCCCACGGGTTCGCCGTTTCTCAGAACGGAAAGCTCGCCTTCCACGACGAGGTACAGTCCCTCGTTCGCTTTGCCGGCCTCGATCAGGACTTCGCCGTCGGACAGCAGACGGGGCTCGGCTGCTGCGAACAGCCGATGCCGGTCCTCCTGATCCAGCCGGCGGAACACCGGATGAATCGCCATCAGAATCTCGAGATCCCGCTGATGGGCCGCATGCTCGAGCAGGTTGCGCAGCGGGGCGGCATCCGGCTCCTTAAGCAGGGCGCGCAGCGCGGTTCCCGGAATTTCCAGCAGAAGAGCGTCCTGAAGAACCCGCCACTCAAGCCGCGGCTCGCTTTCGGGGCGCAAAAAGTCGCGCACGCCGAGGGCTTCGCCCGCGCCGAAATGATAAACCGGCACCTCACCTTCATCGGTTCGGGCAAGCACCTCGACCTCGCCGCTGCCGATCAGGCGGATGCCCTCGAATCCCTCGTCCCGGTTTGGCGGGCGGGCGCCGGCCGGATATTCGGCCTCGCGGCCGAGCGCGAAAAGACGGGGGCCCAAGCTGTTGGGAAGCCCGGCGAGTTCGTCACGGATGTTCATACCCGATATGCTGGCATTCCGGCTACAGAGATGGCGTGATTCCGGTCACGAAGATCCGGAGTCCGGTTTTTTCGAGGTCGGAGCCGGGGCGGGGGAGGGACGGTAACTGTCGTCGAGGATGCGGATGCGCGCCCGCTCTTCCAGCTCGGCGATCCATTGCTCCAGCCGCTGCTGGGTCAGGATGCTCGCGATTTCGTCGCGCACCTCGGCGAGCGGCCGGCGGCTTGCGGGCTTTCGGCCGACCACCTGGATGATGTGCCAGCCGAAGCGCGTCCGGACCGGGCCGCCGATTTCGCCTTCCTTGAGCTTGAACGCGGCTTGCTCGAACGCCGGCACCATCACCCCCCGGGAAAACCAGTTCAGGTCGCCGCCGCGTGCGCGGTTGCTGTCGTCCAGCGACTCCTTCGCGGCCAGCGCCTCGAACTCCTCGGGATGGCGCTTAAGGCGCCGGATCAGCTTGCGGGCCTTCGCTTCGCTGGCCACGAGAATATGACGCGCATGGATCTGTTCGGGCACGGTGAAGTCCTGCGGGTGGGCCTCATAGTAGGCGCGGATCTCGTCCTCGCCCGGCTCGCCGATCTGGCTCTTGCGCCATTCCGTCGCCGCCTCGGCCAGAAGCCGGCGTTCGATCCGCGCCAGTCGTTCGCGGAATTCCGGGTCGAGGTCCAGGCCCAGCGTGCGCGCCTGCTGCGCGAGCAGGCGCTGGTGGATCATCCGCCTAAGAAGATGCTGCTTGATCGTCGGCTCGTTGCGGAACGCGCGCAGGTTCTCCGGAAGCCGGGCCAGTTCGCGTTCGATGTCCCGTTCCCGGATCGGCTCCCCGTTGACTTCGGCGATCACCGGGGAGAACGGAAGCTCGGCGCTCGGCTGATCGGGCTCGGAGGGGCTGCAGCCGGTGAGATACGAGGCAAACACGAGGCCCGCGAGCGCTAGCTTCCGCGCCCGGGCAGCTCTCTTGTTCCAAAAACGCATGGCGCTAGCGTAGCAGGCGGCGCCTTGTTGCCAAGCGCCGAGACCGATTGCCGGAGAGGGGAGATGAGCCCGATTGCCATCGCGATTCTGGTGCTGAGCTGCTATCTCGTGTTCTACCAGTTCTATGCCCGGCGCTGGCTCGGCCGGCATGTGTTCATGCTGGACGATGCCCGGATCACGCCCGCGCATGCGCTGCGCGACGATGTCGACTATGTGCCGGCGAACCGCTACATCCTGTTCGGCCATCACTATGCCTCGATCGCGGGGCTTGCGCCGATGCTCGGGCCTGCGATCGCGGTGATCTGGGGCTGGGTGCCGGCGCTGTGCTGGGTCGTGCTGGGCACGCTGCTCGTCGGGGCCGTGCACGATTTCTCCGCGCTCGTGCTGTCCATCCGGCACAAGGGCCGGAGCGTGGGCACGATCGCGCACGAGGTCATCAGCCCGCGCACGCGGCTGCTGTTCCTGCTCGTGATCTTCTTCCTGGTGGCGCTGGCGATGGGCGTGTTCGTGCTCGTCGTGGCCGGGCTGTTTGCAGCCCCCGATGCGACGAACATTCCGAAGACCTCGCATCCGGAAGCCGTGTTCCCGACCTATGCGCTGATGCTGATCGCGATGGTGATCGGCTTTCTCGTCTACCGGAAGAATCTGCCGCTGTGGCCGATGATCGCGGTCGGCTTCGTTTTGATGCTTCTGACCACCTGGATCGGGCTCAAGCTTCCCATCACCGGCGTGAGCGCCGAAGGCTGGACCTGGACGCTGCTCGTCTACGCGTTTGCGGCCAGCATCCTGCCGGTATGGCTGCTCTTGCAGCCGCGTGACTTTCTGAACTCGCTGCTTCTGTATCTCGCGCTGTTTTCGATGCTTGCGGGCTTCTTTCTGCTGGCGCCGGACTGGAAGGCGCCGGCGTTTAATCCCCATCCCGCAGGTGCGCCGCCGATTTTGCCGTTTCTGTTCATCGTGATCGCCTGCGGCGCGGTGTCCGGCTTCCACGGGCTCGTGGCTTCCGGCACGACGGCGAAGCAACTGGACCGGGAAACCGACGCGCCGTTCGTCGGCTATGTGGGCATGATCGGCGAATCGCTGCTCGCGCTGCTCGCCGTGCTGGCCACGACCGCCGGCGCGTTCGCCTCGCGGGCCGAGTGGGAGGCGTTCTACGGCTCCTGGGACAAGGCCGTGGGCCTGCATCAGAAGCTCGGCGTCTTCATTCAGGGCAACGCGAACTTCCTGCATCAGCTGGGCGTTCCCTACGACTATGCGGCCGCGTTCATCAGCGTCGTCGTCGTCGGCTTTGCGATGACCAGCGTGGACACCGGCGCGCGGCTTTTGCGCTTCAACATCGAGGAGATCGCGCACACGATCGGGATGCCGAAGCTTGCGAACCGGTATCTGGCCACGTTCCTCGCCGTGGCGGCGATCGGCTTTTTCGCCTTCTTCGAGGTGGATGGAAAGCCGGCCGGGCTGTTTCTGTGGACGCTGTTTGGCACGACCAACCAGATCCTCGCCGGACTCACGCTGCTGACCGTGACGATCTATCTGTACCGGAAGCGCCGTCCGATCCTGTACACCCTGCTGCCGATGCTGCTCGTGCTCGGCGCGACGATCTCCGGCATGGTGCTGGGCATCATCAAGGCGGTCGCGCACGCGCAGTGGGCGGTGGCGACGATCGGCGGCGTGATCTTCCTGCTGGCCTGCTGGGTGCTGGTCGAGGCCGTGCTGGTCGTCGCGCGCATCCGCGCCGAACGCGCCTGAACCGGGAGCGCCGATGGGCCTGCTGCTAGCCAAGGCGGTCAGCCAGCTGCTGCTGCCGCCGGGCGGGCTCGTGCTGCTCGGATCGCTCGGGCTCGTTTTCTGGCGGCGCCGCTGGGGGCGGATGCTCGCGGGGCTTGCGCTCGCGCTGTTGTGGCTTCTGTCCACCGAACCGGTGCGCGACGCGCTGATCTCGCCGCTCGAGCAGTCCTATGCCCCGCTCGATGTCGCCGCGTTGCCGGATGATGTGGGGGCGATCGTGCTTCTGGGCGGCGGCATCTACGAGAAGGCGCCCGAGTACGGCGGGAAGGATGCGCTGGGCAAGTACGCCCTGATGCGCACCGTCTATGCGGCCGAGCTTTATCGGGCCACGGGTCTCCCCGTCTATCCCACCGGCGGCGCGGTGCTTTCCGAAACCACGGAGCCCGAGGGCGCGGTTATTCGCCGCTGGCTGGTCCGGCTGGGTGTGCCGGCCGAGGCCGTGCATCCGGAAACGGAGGCCGACAACACCTGGGAAAACGCGGCGAACGTCCGCCGGATGCTGGCGCGCGCCGGGATTCATCGGGCGATCCTCGTGACCAGCGCCTACCACATGCCGCGTTCGGTGGCTGCGTTCCGCGCCCAGGGGCTGGAGGTTGTGCCGGCGCCCTGCGCCTACATCGCCGAGCGCGAACCCTACGATCTGCGGAGTTTCCTGCCGCGCTGGAATGTGCTTTCCGATTCCGGCGATGCGCTGCATGAATATCTGGGCATGCTGTGGTACCGTCTGCGCTATAATGGAAGCGGGGACGCGAACGCGCCCCGCCCGAAAGGAGCCTGAATGCCCGCTTCGTTCGACGAATCCGCGACGGTGCTCGGCGCAGGCCTCGACTGGCTCGAGGACCTCTATGCCCAGTACGTCGAGGATCCGGGCTCGGTGCCGCGCGACTGGGCCGAGTACTTCGATGCCCTGATCGAAACGCCCGAGTCTCCGGCCGAACCGGTCGAAGTGCTGCACCGGAAGATGCTGGAGCGGATGCGGCCGCATCTGGCGCTGGGAAGCGCGGTCGTCGATCAGGCCGAGGTCGAGTATCCGTCGCGCGCGTTCTACCTGATCCACGGCTACCGCGTGCACGGTCATCTGCATGCGGATCTTGATCCGCTGAAGCTCAATCCGCCGCGGCCGGCGCCCGAGCTCGACCCGCATTTCTACGGGCTTGGCGAGGCCGACATGGATCGCGAGTTTCCCTGCGGCGATCTCGCCGGAGGCGGGCGCAGGACGCTGGCCGAGATTCTCGACATTCTGCGCCGGACCTACTGCGGCCACATCGGGCCGGAGTTCATGCACATCACCGATACGGCCAAGAAGCACTGGCTGCAGGAGCGGCTGGAGCGCGTGCGCTCCACGCCCGACTACGATCCCGACACCCGGCTGCACATCTTCGGCCGCATCATGCACGCCGAGGAATTCGAGAAGTTTCTGCACACCCGGTACGCCGGCCAGAAGCGCTTCTCGCTCGAGGGGGGCGAAAGCCTGATTCCGATGCTCGACCTGCTGATCCAGAAGGCCGGGATGCAGGGCGCTAAGGAAATCATCATGGGCATGGCGCACCGGGGGCGGCTCAACGTGCTCGCCAACATCATGCACAAGGAGCTTGCCGACATCTTTTCCGAATTCGAGGGCGAGTTCGAGGAGGTCGCCCACGGCCAGGGCGACGTGAAATACCACCTGGGGTTTTCGACCGACGTGCGCACGCCGGGCGGCACCGTGCATGTGTCGCTTGCGTTCAATCCCTCGCATCTCGAGATCATCACGCCGGTCGTGCTGGGCAGCGTCCGCGCGCGTCAGTGTCGCCGGCGCGACCGATCGCGGCGCGAGGTCATTCCGGTGCTCGTGCACGGGGATGCGGCCTTTGCGGGCCAGGGGGTTGTGGCCGAGTCGCTGAATCTTTCGAAGCTGCGCGGATTCCGGGTGGGCGGCGCGATCCACATCGTCGTCAACAACCAGATCGGCTTCACCGTCAATCCGTTCGATGCCCGCTCGACGGTCTATGCGACCGACATCGCGAAGATGATCCAGGCCCCGATCCTGCATGTGAACGGGGACGATCCCGAGGCCTGCTGCCTTGCGATGGAGGTGGCGCTCGAATACCGACACCACTTCCGCGAGGATGTCGTCATCGACCTCGTTTGCTACCGCCGGCACGGGCACAACGAGGCGGACGCGCCCGAGGTGACCCAGCCGGTGATGTACCGCCGCATCGCCGAGCATCCGACGGTCGAGCAGCTCTACCGCGACCGGCTGATCGCGGACGGCGTGCTCACCCAGGAACAGGCCGACAAGATGGTCCAGACCTACCGCGACTGCCTGGACAAGCTCCGGCGGGAGTCGAAGGCGCACCGCAAGCCGCATCCGGCCAACAGCCTGCAGGGGCGCTGGATGGGATTCGAGCGGCATGCGACCCACGAGCCGGACACCGCGGTGCCGGCCGAGCGGCTGCAGGATCTGGTCCGCCGCGTGCACCGTCTTCCGCCCGATTTCTTGCTTCATCCGAAGGTCGAGAAGATCTACGAAAGCCGGATCGCGATGATGGACGGCCAGCAGCCGGCGGACTGGGGCTGCGCCGAAACGATGGCCTATGCCACGCTGGTGGCCGACGGCGGCTGGGTGCGGATCACCGGCCAGGATACCGGCCGGGGCACCTTCTTCCACCGGCACGCCGTTGTCTACGATCAGAAGACCGGGCGGGCGCTGGTGCCGCTCCGCCGCGTTGAGACCGGCGGCGATCTTTCCCATTTCATCGTCGTGGACTCGATGCTCTCGGAGCTGGCCGTGATGGCCTACGAATACGGATATTCGGTCGCCGAGCCGCGCGCGCTCGTGATCTGGGAGGCCCAGTACGGGGATTTCGCGAACAACGGCCAGGTCGTCATCGACCAGTTCATCGCCTCGGGCGAATCGAAATGGGGGCGCATGAGCGGGCTCGTGCTCTGGCTGCCGCACGGCTACGAAGGGCAGGGCGCCGAGCATTCCTCGGCGAGGCTTGAGCGCTACCTGCAGCTGTGCGCCGGCGACAACATGCAGGTCGTCTATCCGACAACCCCCGCGCAGCTGTTCCACCTGTTGCGCCGGCAGTATCTGGTCAACACCCGCAAGCCGCTCGTGATGATGGGCCCCAAGAGCATGCTTCGCCGCAAGGAATCGTTCTCTCCGCTGGAGGCGTTTACGCACGGGCGCTTCGAGCCCGTGCTGGGCGAAACGAGCGAGGCCATCGCGCCCAGCCGCTGCCGGCGGCTGATCCTGTGTTCCGGCAAGGTCTACTACGATCTTCTTGGCGCCCGGACCAAGGCGGGCATCGAGGACATCGCGATCGTCCGCATCGAGCGCCTCTATCCATTCCCGTACGACGAGCTGAAGGTGGTTTTGGGCGACTTTGCCGCCACCGACGAGGTCGTCTGGGTGCAGGAGGAGCCGGAGAACCAGGGCGCTTGGTTCCAGATCGAGCATTGCATCGAGCGCTGCCTGCATCCGCATCAGAGGCTTTCGCACCTGGCAAGGCCTCCGGCCGCCGCACCCGCCGTGGGCTCCGCCCGCAGGCATGCAGCCGAGCAGGAGGCGCTGGTGCGGGCGGCGCTCAGCCCGGTGGAGCAGGGGCCGGCCGGCAGGCTTGAGCCGCGCGGGCGCCGGGCGATTCAGGGAGGTTCATGATGGCATTGGTGGAAGTGAAGGTGCCGGCTCTCGGCGAATCGGAAACGGAGGCAACGCTCGTCTCCTGGCTCAAGCAGGAAGGCGAGGCGGTGGCCGTGGACGACGTGCTCGCGGAAATCGAGAGCGACAAGATCACGATGGAGATCACCGCGCTTGACGCCGGTGTTCTGAAGGAAATCCGCAAGCCCGCCGGGAGCACGGTCGAGCCCGG
>CAYNLY010000043.1:0-4288 GCA_964398225.1 uncultured Zetaproteobacteria bacterium | reverse complement strand
TGCCGCCCGGGGCGAGCGCACCGAGGAGCGGGTGCCGATGAGCCCGATCCGCAGGCGCATCGCCCAGCGGCTCAAGCAGGCCCAGAACACGGCCGCGATGCTGACCACCTTCAACGAGGTGAACATGCAGCCCGTCATCGAACTGCGGCGGCGTTTCGGCGAGTCGTTTCAGGCCCGTCACGGCGTCAAGCTCGGGTTCATGTCCTTTTTCGTGCGCGCGGTCTGCGCCGCGCTCGAGAAGTATCCGGTGCTCAATGCCTACATCGACGGCGAGGACGTCGTCTATCACGACTACGCGGACATCGGCATTGCCGTGAGCACCGACCGCGGACTCATCGTGCCGGTGCTCCGGAATGCGAACCGGCTGACGCTGGCCGAGATCGAGGCCGGGATTCAGGAGCTCGCCGAGCGGGCGCGCAAGGGGGGGCTTTCCCCGGATGATCTGCGCGGCGGGACCTTCTCGATCACGAACGGAGGCGTGTTCGGCTCCCTTCTTTCCACGCCGATCCTGAACCCGCCGCAGAGCGGGATTCTCGGCATGCATGCGATCCAGAACCGTCCGGTCGCGGAAGGGGAGCGGGTGGTCGTCCGTCCGATGATGTATCTCGCGCTCACCTACGACCACCGCCTGATCGACGGCGCCGATGCGGTGCGCTTCCTCGTCGAGGTCAAGCAGGCAATCGAGTATCCGGCGAGCCTGATGCTCGATCTCTAGCCAGGTGCGCCTGGCCCCCGGTTCTGCACGGACAGGATCGCGCGGGCGAGCGCAGCGTAGCTCACCGGCTTGCGAAGCAGAACCGCGCCCAGTTCGCTGAGCTCCTCAAGGGCCTCGTCTTCGCCGTAGGCCGTGATGATGATGACGGGCATGTCCGGATGCCGCCTGCGGATCACCCGGGTCAGTTCGAGGCCGTTCATCTTCGGCATCATGTAGTCGCTGACCACCAGCCCGATTTCCTCGCCCTCGCGCTCGACCGCCTCCAGCGCCGCCTGTCCGTCCGGGAAACTGATGACTTCATGCCCCATCTGCTCGAGGTAGGCGCGGTGGATGCGCTCGACGTCCGGATGGTCCTCGGCCAGCAGCACCCGGCAGGAGCGGATGCTCTCCCGGCTCATCGGCGGCGGCGTGTGCTCGGGCGAGGTGTCTTCGGCAGGCACCGGCGCGTCGCCCTCGGCCTCGGGCAGCCGGAGGATGACCGCCGTGCCCCGGCCCGGTTCGGAGTCGATCCGCACATCCCCGCCGTGCCAGCGGATCAGGCGCTGAACCATCGCCAGTCCCAGGCCCGTGCCGCCTTCCTCCTTGCGCGTGCTCCAGAAGGGCTTGAACACGTGCGGAAGATGCTCGGGCGGAATGCCCGCGCCGTCGTCCTGAACGACGAGCTCGACCCCGCTGCCTTCCTGGGAAGGGGAAAGGCTGACCCGGATGCAGCCTTTGCCTTCGGGCATCGCATGAGCGGCGTTGTTGATCAGGTTGAGCAGAATCTGTTCGAGCTGGGCCAGGTTGGCCTTCACCGGAGGCGTCTCCGGATCCAGCCGGGTTTCCAGCCGGATGTCGGGGGGCAGCTGGACGCGGGCGATCTGAAGCATGTCCTCAAGCGGGCCGGCAAGATGAAGCTTGCGCAGTTCGCGGCTGTCGCCGCGGGCAAGCTGCAGCAACTGGTTCACCATCTCCGAGCCGCGTTCGGCGGCCGTGATGATGTGTTCGGCGTCCTTTTTCAGCGCGGGATCGTCGTGCTCGATCGTGATCAGCTCCGCCTGTCCCATGATGCCGGCAAGCACGTTGCGGAAATCGTGCGCGATGCCGGCGGCCAGCGCGGCCGTGTAGCCCAGTTTCTGCGCCTCGGCGAGTTCCGCCTGAAGCCGTTCGGACTCGCTGATGTCCGTCAGGTAGCAGATGCCGAGCTTCCGGCCCTCCATTTCGGCCGAGCTGATCTCGGCCATCAGCTGAATCGGCCGGCCGCGGATGCTGCGCCCGCGCAAATACATCCGCCGGACGCGCCGTTCGCCGTCCTTCAGCTGCTCCCGGCAGGCCTCGTCGAACAAAGGGGCGTCTTCCTCGATGAACAGGCCTTCGGCGGCCCGGCCGACCAGCTGATCCGGAGGCAGGTCGCTGAGGGATGCCATCGCGGGGTTCGCGTGAAGAATGCGCGTTTTCCCGTCCTCGGCCATCTCGAACACGAAGGCCGGATTCGGCGATTCGAACAGCAGGCGCGCGGCCGTTTCCTCGGCGCGGACGCGGGCCTGGGCAACACGCTCGGCTTTTTTCAGGATCTCGTAGCCGTAGAGCGGAAGGTAGATCGTCGCAACAAGCTCGGCCGCAAGCGCCGCCCAGTCCACGCTCTGGCCCAGCCGCGCGGCGGTCAGCCAGGCCACGATCCCGAGGGTGAGCACCGCGCCTGCCTGACAGAAGGCCAGCATGCGCGGGCCGTAGCGCAGGCCGTTGGCCAGGGCCGGGCTCAGCAGAAGAAAGTAGGTGGGGCTCAGATGCCCACCGTCCACGACCATCGTCATGCCGATCATGTACAGGTCCAGCAGCGGTCCCGTCATCGTCCGCGCCAGCGAATACGGGACGCGCGGGATCCAGACCAGGGCGGCAAACAGGTTGAAGCCGATGTGGACGGCGACCGATGCGAACACCCAGAGGCGATGGGCCTCGAAATAGGGAGCATGAACCCAGAGGTAGCCGAGGAAAATCGCGTTGATCAGGATGCGGATCTTCGCCTGCTGCCGTTGCGAGGCGATGAACTCCTCGCGCGTGCCGACCGTGGCGGGATCCACGAGACGGCTGAAGGACGCGAGGTTCCGAGCCTCCTGCATGGATTCTGCGCGGGCGGATTGGGTGTTCATGAACCCCAATATAGATGCTTGCACCGGATATGCCAGGCTGTCGTAAGAAAGCGGCACCTGCCTCGACCAAGGCTCAAGGAGTCGTTTCATGCGGAATCATCTTCGTTCCCGTTCTTTTGCGGGCCGTCACGCGTGGCTGCGCTGGGCGCTGGTTGCGGGCATGGCGGGGCTTGCGCTTGCCGCCTGGCGGATGGGCGCACCCGATCTGCTCAGCCTGGATGCGCTGGCCGAGCACTATCGGAGTTTGCGCGCGTCGGTGCAGGCGCAGCCGGTGACGGCCGGATTCGTCTATCTCGGCGTCTATGCGGCAACGGTTGCTGTCAGCCTTCCCGGGGCGGCCGTGTTGACGCTGGCCGGCGGACTGCTGTTCGGCTGGCTTGCCGGCGGCGTGCTGGCGGTGCTCGGCGCAACGATCGGCGCGGGGCTCGTGTTTGCGCTGGCGAAAAGCACGCTGGGCGACTGGCTGCGGCAAAGGTACGGCGGGCGCGCCCGCGCCCTGCAGCAAGGATTTGCGCGCGATGCCTTCGGTTATCTGCTGACCCTGAGGCTGATCCCGCTGTTTCCCTTCTGGCTCGTCAATCTCGCGCCCGCGTTTCTCGGCGTGCGCACGAGTGTTTTTCTGGCCGCGACGGCGATCGGAATCGTTCCGGGCACGCTGATGTTCGCGCTGGCAGGCCAGGGGCTGGCCGGCATGCTGGAATCGGGCGGAGCGGACGGACTTGCGCCGGTGCTCAAGCCCGAGCTTCTCGCGGCGCTCACCGGTCTGGGCGTTCTGAGTCTGGTTGCCACGATCTACCGGAAGCGGCAGGGCCGTGCTCGCCGGGGCGAGGCATGAGACGCGCATCCGCGGCATCGGTTCAGAAGCCGGATCTGTGCGTGATCGGCGGCGGCGCGGGAGGGCTGAGTGTTGCCGCCGTTGCCGCGCAGCTGGGGCTTGAGGTCGTGCTCGTCGAACGCGGCGCGATGGGCGGCGACTGCCTGAACTTCGGTTGCGTCCCGTCCAAGGCCCTCCTGGCCGCGGCCGGCCATGCCCAGGCCGTGCGGGATGCGCGAACGTTCGGCATTCAGGCCGGCGAGCCGAAGGTGGACTGGCGCGGCGTGCGCCGGCATGTGGCTGAAGTGATCGGGGCGATCGCGCCGAACGATTCGGTCGAACGCTTCGAGAAGCTCGGTGTGCGGGTGGTTCGGGCGCACGGGCGATTCCTGGATGAAAAGACGCTGGAGGCCGGCGATGAGACGATCCGCGCTCGTCGCTATGTCATCGCGACGGGTTCCCGTCCTTTTATTCCGCCGATCCCCGGGCTCGATCGGGTCCGGTTTCTGACCAACGAGACGATCTTTGCGCTGGACGAGCCGGTCCGGCACCTGATCGTGATCGGAGCAGGCCCCATCGGCATCGAGATGGCGCAGGCGCACCGCCGGCTGGGCGCGAAGGTCACGGTGC
>CAYNLY010000042.1:0-13551 GCA_964398225.1 uncultured Zetaproteobacteria bacterium | reverse complement strand
GCTTACCCGGGCGGGGATTCCGGTTGCGGTTGCCAGCAATCAGTCCGCGATCGGACGCGGCATGATCGACCGGGACACCTTCGAGGCGATTCATCGAAAGATGATGCGGGCGATCGAACAGGCGGGCGGCCGGCTTGCGCATGTGGCCTACTGCCCGCATGCCCCCGAGGAAGGATGCGGCTGCCGCAAGCCGAAGCCGGGGCTGCTGCTCGAATGCCTGGATCGCCTGGGGCTTGCGGGGCATCCGATGCTTGCCCTGATGATCGGGGACTCCGTCCGCGATGTGGAGGCCGCGCATGCCGCCGGCATGCCGGCCTGGCTGGTCCGCACCGGCTACGGCGACGCCGACCGGATCCACGATCGGGCGCGCGAACTGATGCCGACGATTCCCAGCTTTCCGGACCTTGCGCACGCGGTCGATGCGCTGCTGGGAGGGGCAAGCGCATGACCGCGCTGCGCTCGGCCCTGTTCAATCTCTGCTTTTTCACGATCACGCCGGTCTTCTCCGTGCTGGTGCTGCTGTTCCGCCCGTTCGGGTTTTCCGCCGCGTGGTTCTGGGCGGTGGCCTGGTCGAAGACGAACCGCGCCCTGTTGCGGCTGCTCTGCGGCATCCGCGTGGTCGTCGAGGGGGGCGAACATCTGCCCGAGGAGCCCTGCGTGGTGCTGGCCAAGCATCAGTCGGCGATGGAAACGGTGATGATGCCGCTGCTCGTGCCCCCGTATGCCTGGGTGCTGAAGCGGGAGCTGTTCCATATCCCGATTTTCGGCTGGGCTTTGCGGGTGATGGGCGCGATCGGGATTCGCAGGAGCACGCCGAGGGAAGCGATCCGGCAGGTGCTCGAGCAGGGCGAGGCCCGTCTGAAGCGCGGCCTGTGGGTCGTGATCTTTCCTGAGGGGACCCGGTCGGCGGTCGGAAAAACCGGCAAATATCAGCCGGGGGGCGTGGCGCTGGCCCAGCGGGCGGGCGTCGGGATTCTGCCGATGGCCCACAATGCGGGCACCTGCTGGCCGCGCCGCGGCTTCATCAAGCGCCCGGGCACGGTCACCTTCCGGTTTCTGCCCTTCATTCCGGCCGAAACGGTGGCCCGGTCCGGCCGCAACGAGCTGCTCGCCCGGATCGAGGAACAGATCGAGCGCAACACCCGCGCGCTCGGCGGCTGATCAGCCGTCGATCAGTTCGAGCACGTTCTCCGGCGGTCGGCCGAGCACGGCGCGCGTATCGTCCGCGACCACGATCGGACGCTCGATCAGGCGCGGGTGCTGGACCATGATCCGGATCATCGCCTGCCGGTCGAGATCGCGGCCGCGAACGAGTTCGCGGTATTCGGGTTCGCCCTTGCGCATCAGCTCCTCGGGCTCAAGGCCGAGCAGCCCAAGCAGGTGTTCGAGCTCGGCCTCGCTCGGCGGATGCTTCAGGTATTCGACGATTTCCGGTTCGATGCCGTGCTCGCGCAACAGCTTCAGCGTTTCGCGCGATTTGCGGCAGCGTGGATTGTGGTAGATGCGGTATCCCATGGTCGCCTCCTCGTTCAGATGGTCTGAAGCGCGGCATACTTGAGCATCAGGCGCTTGATGCCCGCGCGCGAAAACTGGACGGTCACGCGTGCTGCGTCCCCGTTTCCTTCCATGCTGAGCACGACGCCTTCCCCGAAGCTCGGATGGCGCACCCGCGCGCCGATCCGGACGCCGCCGATTTCGGCGGGGCCCGTCCGGACCTCGGGGGCGGTTTCGGCGGCGTCCTCGATCTCGATCAGTCCCTCGGGCAGTTTGGCGAGAAAACGGCTGGGCTGGGGGAAGATCGTCTCGCCGAACCAGCGACGGGCGCGCGCGCTGGTGAGCAGCAGCGCACGCCGGGCGCGCGTAATGCCGACGTACAGCAGCCGCCGTTCCTCGGCGATGCCGGCCTCGCCCTCGTCGAGCGCGCGCTGATGCGGCAGCAGGCCCTCTTCGACGCCGGCGATGACCACACCATCGAACTCCAGGCCCTTCGCGCGATGCAGGCTCATCAGGCTCACCGCCTCGCCGTCTTCCTCGGCTTCCATTTCCTCCTGGCCCTGGAGCAGCGTGACGCGGTCCAGAAACTCGACCGGGGCAAGGCCCTCGGCCATCGACATCGCGATGTAGCCGGAAAGGGCCCGGATGTTCTCGATGCGCGCCTCCGCCTCGATCTCGCCCATGCCCTTGAGGCTGTCCAGGTATCCGGATGCCGCAAGCACCCGCATCAGGCCCCGGTCCTCTTCCGCATCCAGTTCCGGACGAAGCTCGCGGAACAGTCGGGCCAGCGGCGCAAGCTTTGCCGCCGGGCCCGACGCGGCCGACTCGGCGACGGAATCGAGCCATTCCGGCGCCCGAAGGCCTGAGTCGGCCAGAAGCGCGGCAAGCTGCTCCTGGCCCTTCGTGCCGATGCCCCGGCGCGGCTTGTTGCAGATGCGCAGCAGCATCATTCCATCGCCGATTCCGTTGAGCAGCGCCCAGTAGGCCATCGCGTCCTTGATTTCCATGCGCTCGAAGAAGCCGACTCCGCCGATGATCCGGTAGGGGACCGAACTGTCGCGGAGCACCTGCTCGAGCACGAGCGACTGGCGGTTGGAGCGGTAGAGCACGGCCATTTCGCGCCAGGGCATGCCTTCGTCGCGCCAGGCTTCAAGCCGCCGGACGATGCTCCGCGCCTCGTCGTATTCGTCGTGGCAGATGCGCCAGACGGGGCGCTCGCCCTCGCCGCGCGTGGCCCGCAGGGCCTTCGGGTGCCGGTTGTGGTTGGCCGCGATGACGGCGTTGGCCAGGCGCAGAATCGCTCCCGTGGAGCGGTAGTTGCGCTCCAGGCGGTGCACCTCCGCCCCTTTCCAGATGCGCTCGAACTCGAGGATGTGGCGGATGTCGGCCCCGCGCCATCCGTAGATGCTCTGATCGTCGTCGCCGACGACGGTCAGGTTCCGGTGCTCGCGGCACAAAAGCTGCAGCCATTCGTGCTGGACCGGATTCGTGTCCTGGTATTCGTCGACGAGCACATGATCGAAGCGCGCACGAAGGATTGCGGCGACATCGGGATGCTCCCGCATCAGGATCACGACGTTCAGGATCAGATCGGAAAAATCCATCCGCTCGTGCTGGCGCAGCTGGGCCTGATATTCGGCGTAGAGCGCGGAGAGATCGATTCCGGAAAAGACCGTCGGCGGCGCCTGCTCCGGGGTGAGCCCCGCATGCTTGCAGTGCTCGATCCAGCCCAGAAGGTGCGACGGATGCAGGCGCTCGGCGGGGATGTTCCGCGCTTTCAGCAGCCGCTTGACGAGCGCCTTCTGATCGTCGGCGTCGATCACCTGGAAGTCGCGCGGGTAGCCGAGATTCCCGGCGTGGCGGCGCAGCATGCGCAGCGAGATCGCATGAAAGGTGCCCGAAACGACGCCCCCGCCGTCGTCGCCGATCAGCGCCGACAGCCGGGTTTTCAGCTCCGCCGCCGCCTTGTTCGTAAAGGTGACGGCCAGGATCCGGTGCGGCGCGATGCCGCGATCGGCGATCAGATGCCCGATGCGGTGCACGATCGTGCGCGTCTTGCCCGAGCCCGCGCCGGCCAGAATCAGCTGCGGCCCGTCGCCGGCCAGGACCGCGGCGCGCTGTTCCGGGTTCAGCTCGCTCACGAGGCGACCTCGCCGTGCTTGACGATGAGCTTGTGGTAGGTCTGGAACACCGCATTGCGCGAGACGATGCCCAGCACCTTTCTCGGGTTGTCGCGCGCCACGACCGGCATCTGCTCGAAGGCCTCGCGGTCGAACACGCGGATCGCATCCAGCAGGCTGCTCGATTCGGAGATCACGCGCACGTTCCGGTTGGCCACCTCGGAGGCCACCGCGACCTGATCGAGCGAAGGGTCGAGCAGCCACTGCTGCAGATCGGCAAAGGTCACGATGCCGACCATCTCGTCGTTTTCGTCCACGACCAGCACGCAGCCCTTGCCGGACTGAATGTACACCTGCTTGAGCTCGGCAAGCTTCGCGTATTCGGAGACCTTCGGGATCGAGCGCCAGGGAATCCGGGACACCGGCACCGAGCGCAGCCACGACTGCTCGCGGCCCCATTCCGTGTCGATGCCGCGCTCCTGGAGCGACTCGGTGAACACCGAGGCGCGGCCGAAGGCGCGCGCGGTCAGCGTAGCCATGCTGCAGGCGGCCATCAGCGGCAGCATGATGTGGTAGTCCGCGGTCATCTCGAAGACCATCAGGATCGTCGTGATCGGCGCCTGCAGCGCGGCCGCGGTCAGTGCGCCGCAGGCCACCAGCGCGTAGGCACCGTAGCTCTCCGAATAGGCCGGCGCAATCTGATGCGCGATGCCGCCGAACAGCGCCCCGACCGCAGCTCCCAGAAACAGCGAAGGCCCGAGCAACCCGCCTGGAAAACCGCCGGCCGAGGAGAGAATCGTGGCCACGAGCTTCCCGATCAGCACCAGCGCAAGAAACGCCGCGATGGGCAGCGCCATGCCGAGCACCTCGGGCCGCACTTCCTCCAGCAGCATCTGTCCCACGACGCCGTATCCGATCGACATCACCTGCGGCAGGACCACGCCCATCAGCCCGATCAAAAGCCCCGCGGCCGCGGGCCTCAGGCTCCGTTTCGGAACCAGCCGTTCCAGCAGATGCCGGGCCGGCGCCATCGCATGGATCAGAATGCTGGCCACAAGCCCGCAGATCACGCCGATGCCGATGTAGGCCGGGATTTCCCAGGCGCTGATCAGGTTGTATTCGGGGATCGTGAAGGCGGGAAAGTTGCCGAGTTCGGCCCGCGTGATGACCGTGGCCAGCACCGCCGAGATCACGATCGGGCTGAAGGTGGCGATCGTGTAGTCGGCGAGGATCACTTCGAGCGCGAACAGCACGCCCGCAATCGGGGTGTTGAACGAGGCCGCGATGCCCGCCGCCACGCCGCAGCCGATCAGCGTGCGCACCTGCTGTTCGCTCAGTCCCAGCCGGTGGCCGATCTCGGAGGCGATGACCGCCCCGAGCGCGACCGTCGGCCCCTCGCGCCCCAGCGAGGCGCCGCTGCCGATCGCGAGCGCGGTGCCGGCGGTTTCGGTGACCATCTGTCGCCGGTTGATCCGCCCCCGGCGTTCGACGAGATCGGCAAGCACGCCGGGCACCCCGCGCAACTCCCCGCCGGGAAGCAGCCGGGCAACGAGCCAGCCGACGACCAGCCCCGCCGCGGTCGGCGCCAGAAGGTAGACATACCAGGGAATGCGGCCGAGGGCCGCGTCCCATTCGCGTTCGCCGGTCCATGCGAGCGAAACCCACTCGATGCCCAGGCGCAGGCCGAGCGCCGCGTATCCGGCGAGCACGCCGATGAGCACGGCGAGCACGACGAGGTACAGCGCGTCCTGCCGGTCCAGCCACGCAAGCAGCGCCAGCTTCCCTTTCCTGATTCGCCGGATGATGGGCTCGATCAACGCATCTCCCTGCCAGTTCGACTGATCGGCAATCGTAGCCAAAGCCCGATCGTTTCGATAGGTGCGCGGGATCCGGCGCGCTAGGTTTCGGCGCATGTTCACGGTACTGGCCGGGATGACCGGCATCATTCTCATCGGCGTGTTCTGGCGCCTGCTGCTCGGCGCCGACCGGGCCGGCCGGATCCGCACGCATCTGGCCGGGGCCGTGTATCAGGTGTTTCTGCCCGCGCTCGTCTTGCATGTGCTGTGGCGGACGCCGGTTTCGATGGACACGCTGCGCATTCCGGTGATCGCCGCCGGCTGCGTGCTCGGCTCGATGCTGGCCGCGTTTCTGATCTACGGCAACGGCCGGCTGGCGCAGGCCTGCATCGGCAGGCGATCGAGGCCGGCGATCGGGGCGCTGCTGCTGGCCGCAAGCTTCGGCAACTTCACCTACCTGGGCCTTCCGGTGCTCGAGCAGACCTTCGGGCACTGGGCGCGGTTTGTCGCCATCCAGTTCGACCTGCTCGCAAGCACGCCTCTTTTGTTCACGGTCGGCATATTGCTCGCAAGCCACTTCGGCCGGGACGCGCGCCGCCGGCATCCGTTCGCCGAACTGATGACGGTGCCGGCGTTCTGGGCGGCGCTCGTCGCTCTCGGACTCAGCGCAACGGGCGTCCCGATGCCCGGGTGGCTTGAGCGTCTGCTGGAAACGCTCGGCCAGGCGGTCGTGCCCCTGATGCTGCTCTCGGTCGGGATGGCGCTTTCCTGGCAGCGCGGCTGGCTTGCCCGGCTGCCGCTGGTCGCGCCGGCGCTCGCGATTCAGCTTGCGCTGATGCCCGTGATTGCCTGGGTGATGACACGGGCGGTCGGCACGCCGGATCAGCTCACCGCGCCGCTGGTGATCGAGGCGGCGATGCCGACGATGGTGCTGGGGCTCGTGCTCTGCGACCGCTACCGGCTCGATGCCTCGCTCTATGCCGAGGCAGTCACGCTCAGCACGGTGATTTCGCTGGCCTCGCTGCCACTTTGGCTGCACGCGCTTTCCGCCTGAGGCATCAGGCGAACACCCCGGCCACCGCCGCATAGCGCGCCAGTTTTCCCAGGGCGACCAGCGGCACGAACCACACAAGCGGGCTTTTCAGCAATCCCGCGACCAGGCAGAGCGGATCGCCGACCACCGGAAGCCAGGCAAAAAGAAGCACGGGCTGGCCGAACCGGGCAAACCACCGTTCGGCGCGGGCAAGCCTCGCTTCGTCGATGCGCAGCCAGCGCCGGTGAAGCGCCGCATTGCCGGCGCGGCCCAGCGCGTAGGTGATCAGGCTGCCCAGCACATTGCCGGCCGTCGCGCAGAGCACGAGCGCCCAGGGATCCCCGCCCTGATGCAGCCGGTAGGCGAGAAGCGCTTCGGAGCCTCCGGGCATCAGCGTGGCCGAAACCAGGGCGGAGAAGAACAGCGCCCAGTCCATTGCCGAAGGCTAGCAAAGGGCCGAGCATCCCCCCAATGCGGGACGACGGTCTCTGGCGCGTGAAGACGATGCTCGGCGAGGTATCCTGCCTGTGGCGGCAGGGAAGGTGCGCGCGCATCTGGCTGGCCGGTCCGCCGTCCGGCGCGCGTAAGCTTCCCCGCACGCATCCGTTTCGTGACTGGCTCGATGCCTATTTCGGCGGCGTCTGGCCGGCGCCCGAGCTTCCGCTGGCTATACCTGCCACCGACTTCCAGGCCCGGCTGCGGTGCGCACTGATGGCGATTCCCCCGGGCTCCGTGGTCACTTATGGTGCGCTTGCGCGCCGGCTGGGCAGCGGCGCCCGGGCCGTGGGGCGCGCACTGAAGGCCAATCCGCTCCCCCTGGTTGTGCCCTGCCATCGGGTCGTCGCGGCAGACGGACTCGGCGGCTTTTCGGCGGGACTGGAATGGAAGCGGCGGCTGCTTGCCTTCGAGGCGGCACTCAGCGGAGGCGATAGTCCCGGGCCGGCAGCCGGATCTCGCCGTGGATCCGGACCGTGACGCGTTCCTCACCCGCGTGCACCGGCGGGCCCGCTTCCGGGGTCTTCAGCGTGGTCGCCATCATCGGGCGGACCGGCGGCGGCATCCTCGATTCGGTGTCGAGCCTCACGATCGAGAAGCTTGAAGCGCCGAGCGACCGGGCCAGCGTTTCGGCCTTGGCTCGGAAGCGACGCACGGCCTCGGCGAGCAGCCGATTCCGCGTTTCGGCCAGGAGGTCGGCCGAGACCTGGAAGCGGATGCCGTCGAGGTGTCCGCCGCCGGATTCAACCGCATCGATGATCGCGGGCAGAGCCTGAAGTCTGCGCGTCGTGATGCGCTCGCGCTGCACCAGCCGCCAGCCCGTCCGGATGCTGCGGCCCTGTTTCGGGTCGTAACGCATGACGGGCTCCAGACGGCGGTCCGTGGTCTGGCGCACCAGGCCCTTTTCCGCTCCCAGCTTCTTTTCGATCCGGGATGCACGCCGGTTCACGAGCTCGACCAGAGGCCGGGCCTGCCTGCCCTCGGCCTCGATCCGGTAGTCCAGAACCGCTTCGTCGTGCGCGATGCTTGCGCCCGCCTCGGCCGACAGGGAGATCACCGCGCCCTTCGGCGGTTCGGCGGCCTGTGTCGCAGGTATTGCCAGCAGGCAGGCCATCAGAACGATCAGGCGCTTCATGATTCCAGTATGGAAAAGGAAACCCGGACTCGCAAGGCGCATCGCCCGCCTCTAGCCTGCCGGGCATGAGCGATGCAGCCAGGGTGACGATCATCGGAGCAGGCCTTGCCGGCAGCGAGGCCGCCTGGCAGCTGGCCGAGCGCGGAGTCTCCGTGCGGCTCTATGAGATGAGGCCTGCGAAAATGACGCCCGCACACCGGACCGGCAAGTGCGCCGAACTTGTCTGTTCGAACACCTTCCGGGCCGATCACCTGGAAAGCGCGGTCGGGCTGCTGCACGAGGAAATGCGGCGCCTGGGCTCGCTGATCATGGATGCGGCGGACGAGGCGCGAATTCCGGCGGGCACGGCGCTGGCGGTGGACCGCGAGCAGTTCAGCGCGCGCGTGACCGAACGGATCACCGCCCATCCGCGGATCGAGATCGTGCACGAAGAGGTCGTCGACATCCCGCCCGAGGGGCTCGTGCTGATCGCCACCGGTCCGCTGACCTCCGATGCCCTCTACCGGAGCATCGAGCGGCTGACCGGGGAAGAAGGGCTGAGCTTTTTCGATGCCATTGCTCCGGTCGTGGACGCCGAAACGGTCGACATGAGCGTCTGCTACTGGAAGAACCGCTACGACAAGAACGTGGCCGCAGGCGCCCGGGGCGACTATCTGAACTGTCCGATGAACGAGGAGCAGTACCGGCGGTTCATCGAGGCGCTGCTGGAGGCGGAAAAGGTCGAGTTCAAGGACTTCGAGAAGATCCCCTACTTCGAAGGATGCATGCCGATCGAGGAAATGGCCGCGCGCGGGCCGGACACGCCCCGCTTCGGCCCGATGAAGCCCGTGGGTCTGGAAGATCCGCGCACGGGCAAGACCCCTTACGCCGTCGTGCAGCTTCGGCGCGACAATCGCCGGGGAAGCCTGCTGAACATGGTGGGCTTCCAGACCAAGATGAAATACGGCGAGCAGAAGCGGGTGTTCCGGATGATTCCGGGGCTGGAACACGCCGAGTTCTTCCGGCTGGGCAGCCTGCACCGGAACACCTTCATCAAGTCGCCGAGACTGCTCGACGGCACGCTGCGGCTGAAGAAGGACCCGCGCATTCTGTTCGCCGGCCAGATCACCGGTGTCGAGGGCTACGTGGAATCGGCGGCCACGGGGCTGCTCGCCGGCATCTTTCTTGCCCGGATCGTCGGGGGCCGGAAGCCTTCCCCGCCTCCGGAGGAAACCGCGCACGGAGCGCTGCTCGCCCACATCTCGAAAACCCGCGCCGAGGACTTCCAGCCGATGAACATCAACTTCGGCCTGCTTCCGCCCGTTCCCGCGCGCGAGGGCGGGCGGAAACTGGGCCGCATCGAACGCCGCAGGCGCATGGTCGAGCGGGCTCTGGAGGCGATCGAGCGGTGGAAGGCGGAGGCGCTCGCCTGAGGCATGCGGCCGCATGGGCGGCAGCCCTGCTCCTGGCGGCCGAAGCCTGGGCCTGCGCCGCCGATCCCGCCTGGCCGGAAATCGATCCGGCAGAATCCCGGGCGATTGCGGCCTGGGTGTTCGAGCACGAGTGCCGGCAAAGGGCCGAGTGCCTTGTGTCCTGGAACGAGGGCGAGGATTTCGCCTCGCTCGGCATCGGTCATTTCATCTGGTATCCGGCGGGCCGAACGCGAAGGTTCCACGAAAGCTTTCCCGACCTGATCCGGTGGATGCGCGATCGGGGCGTGCCGGTGCCCGGCTGGATGCAGGGCCCGTGTCCGTGGCCGGACCGAAACGCCTTTCAGGCTGCGGCGAATACGCCGAGAATGAACGAGCTGCGGCGATTTCTTCTCGCCACGATGCCGGAGCAGGCCGGATTTCTGATGCACCGCGTAAGTCGGGCGATTCCCCGCATCCTGCAGGCGCTGCCCGCCGGGAGCCGGCCGCGGATCCGCGCGCGCCTGCATCGTCTTCTCGCAAGGCCCGCGGGCCGGGCGGCGCTGGTCGATTACGTGAACTTCAAGGGCGAAGGTCTCGATCCCTCCGAACGCTACCGGGGCCGGGGATGGGGGCTTATGCAGGTGCTCGAGGGCATGCGGGACGAACCGGACGCGGTCGCCGACTTCTCGGCTTCGGCCGAGCGGGTGCTGCGCCGCCGCGTGGAACACGCGCCGCCCGAGCGCAACGAGCGACGCTGGCTGGCCGGATGGCTCAGGCGGGTGAGGGAGTACCGATCGTTTCCGCCACCTCGCGAAGCTGGCGGCGCATCCAGGCCTGGCTGGGCCGCTTCCGATGCGCCAGCGCCCGATGATCGAGCGCATCGAGCGCCTGTTCCATGACCGGAAGCCGGCGTGGCAGCCATTCCAGCATCGTGGCCAGCACCTCGGGGCGAAGCTGCCACTGGCGCGCGCGCGCCATCGAGCTCAGCACCGCCACCCAGTCCTGATCGCGCCCGGGAGGATGCATCTCCACCCGGTCCATGGCCGCAAGACGACTGGAAAGCTCCGGAGGAACCGCGCCTTCGGCCCTCCAGGCCACGAGCATCGGCCGGCGCAGGCAGCGCGCCCGCTCGATCAGGTGGAACAGAGCCAGCGCCACGGGCCGGCCGATCGCGCCTCCGGGCACATCGACGGCCCAGAACGGGCGATGCTCCAGGCGCTCGGCCCAAACCTCGGTCAGCTGCACCGAGCCGCCCCGCCCCTCGGCGCGGACGAGGCCGAGCTCGGGATGCTCTCCGGCCAGCGCCGCCAGGAGGTGGCTCTTGCCGGCCGGCTGGCGGGAGGTCAGGCGCAGCATTCCGCCCTGGACCAGCCAGAGCGCGAGCCGGTTGCAGGCCTCCTCGACGCCCGCATGCCGGATCCATACGCCGTAGTCGCGCCGGGGTTCGATCGTCCAGCCCAGGGTTTGCTGCATCAGTTCCGTTCCAGCGCCATCGCCTTCTTCGTCCAGCTGACGAGGTAGTGAACGCCCGAGATGCAGGTCAGCGCAAAGGTCACCCAGATCAGCCCCTGCACCAGCGTGTCTCCGGGCCAGCTCCAGGTTTCGTGCGCGAGAACGGCCAGCACGAGCGCGATCTGACTGGCCGTGGTCAGCTTGCTCGCGATCGTCGGCCGCATTTCGAGCCGGTGCGTCACGAGTTCGTAGGCGATCGCGCCAAGCACGATGACGATGTCTCGGAACACGACGGCCAGAAAGAGGAACAGCGGCACCAGATCCGAAACGAACAGCGTGACCATCGCGCTGATCAGCATCAGCTTGTCGGCCAGCGGATCCATGAATGCGCCCACCGTGCTCTTCTGATTCAGCATCCGGGCGATCGCGCCGTCGAGCATGTCGGTCAGCCCCGCCACACCCATCAGCAGCAGCGCGGCCCCCGTCTGTCCCTCGAGGATCGCATAGACGATGAACGGCGTCAGGAGGATCCGCGCCAGCGTCAGCGCGTTCGGGATGTTCAGGATCCGCTCCTGCATCAGCGGGCGGTCCAGCCTTGCTCGTCGCGCGCCACTTCCAGGCCCTGGGCGGTGAGCCAGCCCTCGAGCCACAGGGCGTCGGGCTCCGCAAGCAGAATGCGGTAGCGCCGCTCTTCGCGCGAAAGCACGAGGGGGATCACGGCCTTCACCCGCGGATCGCGCCGGAGTTCCTGCTCGAACAGCACCTGCTCGGCAAGCCCCGAGGGACGGAGCACGCTCAGCAGCACCTCCGGACGCGCGCTTGCCGCGGGCTTCCCGTAGGCATCGACCGGCAAGGCGGAGACGGCGGGCTCCACGGTCTTCCCGGAGTCGGCGGCGGCATCCCGTGCCCGGACAAGGAGATCCCGCAGCCATGTCTCAAGCTGCGGCAGCGGATCGCCGCCGGCAAGCAACCTGGTTTCCGCGAGTTCCCCGAGCGGCGTGGTGCCGCGCACGGTCAGGCTCACCTGGCGGGCGTCGAGCCAGCGGAAGTGCAGAATGAGCGCATCGCCCCCGGCATCGGGCACGAATCCCATCTGTTCGGCAAGCGCCGGAATCCGGTCCATAAGAAGCTGGCGGGTCTGGCGCATCGGGCCGCCTCGGTCGCTGGTCAGGCGGAGTTCGATGGACCAGCGGGGCGGCGTGCGCACCCAGGGGATTCCGGCCTCGTCAAGCAGGCGCGCCACGCGTTCCCGGTCAAACACGATGCGCACGCCCTCGGGGGTCGGAACGGCGCGGCGCAGCAGGCGAAGCGCCGTCGCCTCGTCCGGCGCCTGCTCCCGTGCCGAGGCGGGGATCAGCCGATCCCAGAGCACCGGCAGCGCACGGCGGGCCGCGGTGCGAACATCGGCGTGCAGGTCGGCCACCGATTCCTGTTCATCGGCAGGGGTCACCAGCACCGAAAAGCGCGGATCCTCCTGGGCCGCGGCCGCGGCGGATCCGAACAGCAGACAGGCTGCGAGCAGAAACAGGCGCCGCGTACGCGGGCGCCAACAGACCATGCTCACTTGATGACCTTGAGATGCCGGACCTGGCGCTTGACCTTCGGGGGGCCTTCCTCGCCAGCCGACCCGGCCGCCTCCGGCTCTTCACCCCGGACTCCGGGATGGGCGCGAACAGCCTGCACGACGCTTCGGATCACCTCGGGAACATCGTCGTCCCAGACAATGCCGGCGTTCAGGTCTCCGTTCGGGAGGTAGGTGGCCCAGATCGCATGCATCGGAATCCGGCAGGGAAACGGCCGGCCCGAAAAGCTGAACTCGGATTCGAGCGCATCGTCCCGGATGAAGATCGGCTGAGGCATGCGGACGTTGAGCACGAGCCTCAGCGCGGGATCGCCGCGGAACTGTTCCGGCACCCGGACGTCGTCGCCGGTGGCATCGACGACGATGTAGATGCGGCCGTGCCTGGCGAAATATTCACGAAGCTGCTTGGCCTTGGCGGCATCGGAGAAGCTGATGCTCATGCAACCTCCATGAAGGCGCTACCGTAAATGATTGCGCGCCGGGGACAAGCCTTCGAAAGGGGGGAGTGGTTCTGTAAGCCGGGTTCTGTACCCGGGGATTCCCGGGCGATGGTCATTCCTCTGGACCTGCCGTTGCCGACAGGCTCTAGCGGCCTACCCGGAAGCGCGCGCGGGCCACGCGATGTGCTTCCCTATTTGGCCTTGCTGCGGGTGGGGTTTGCCGTGCCCTCCTCCGTTGCCGGAGAAGGCGGTGCGCTCTTACCGCACCCTTTCACCCTTGCCCGGCGGCCGATGCGGCCGGGCGGTCTGCTCTCTGTGGCACTTTCCCGGGGTCGCCCCCGCCGGATGTTATCCGGCACCCTGCCCTGTGCAGCCCGGACTTTCCTCGACGGGCGCAAGGCCCGCCGCGACCATCCGAACCACTCCAGAGGCAAGGATACCGGAAAGCCCCCATGCTTGTCAGCAGGGGGGAATCATTCCCCCCTGGGGTGGACGTTCGGGGTGATCCGCCTCACCGCCGGCATCCGCAGCAGGGGGCTATTCTGGGGCCATGATGCGGATGATCATGGGATGGATGCTTGTTCTGGCGGGCCTTCTCGCCGCCTCGCCGTCG
>CAYNLY010000041.1:0-13715 GCA_964398225.1 uncultured Zetaproteobacteria bacterium | reverse complement strand
GCGATGCTTCGGGAGCGCGGCGAGGTGAACGGCTTCGAGGCGGAAATGCAAAAGCCGGACGGCACGCGCTTCTGGGCACTCATTCATGCGCGACGCTTCGAGTTCGAAGGCGAAGATGCCGTGCTGGCCGTCGTGCTCGACGACACCGCGCGACGCGAGGCCATGGCCCGCGCAAAGCTCCTGGAGACCGCGATCGAACAGAGCTCCGAGCCGGTGATGCTGCTCGATCTCGAGGGGCAGGTGGCGCTTGCCAATATGGCTGCGGCCGAGGTCTACGGCCTGGATCCCGGGCAGATGATCGGCCGGCATGTGGCCGAGCTGCGTGGCGGGCGCCCCGGCGACGAGCTGCACCGCTCGATTGTCGAACACATCCGGCATGGTGAGAACTGGCAGGGCGAGTTTCAGCTGAAGCAGGGCGACGAGGTCCGGACGATCGCGCGCCGGGTTTCGCCGGTGTTTGACGAGCGCGGGGAGCTCGCCTGGCAGATCGTGATCGACCGGGACGTGACCGAGGAGCGCCAGCGGCAGGAGCGAATGGAGCATGTTCAGAGGCTGGAGAGCCTGGGGGTGCTGGCCGGCGGCATCGCGCACGATTTCAACAACCTGCTCGCGGCGATCATGGGCCATGCCTCGCTTGCCCGGATGAAGGCAAGCCCCGCCGATCCGCTGCTCAAGCACGTCGAGGCGATCGAGAAGACCAGCGAGCGGGCGGCCGAACTCTGCCAGCAGATGCTCGCCTACGCGGGCAAGGGGCGCTTCGTCGTCCGGCCGATCAACCTTTCCGAACTGGTGCTGGAGATGACGCGGCTGCTCGAGGTGTCGCTGCACAAGGGGGTGGTGCTGCGCTACGAGCTTGAGCCGAATCTGCCGGCGGTCGAGGCGGATGCGGCCCAGATGCAGCAGGTGGTGATGAACCTGGTGACGAACGCGAACGAGGCGATCGGGGAAAACAGCGGCATCATCACGCTCGCGACCGGGATGATGCAGGCCGACGAGGAATACCTGCGCACGGTTGTGGGCGAGGAGGAGGGGCTGGCGCCCGGCCGCTACGTCTGGCTCGAGGTGTCCGATACCGGCTGCGGCATGGACGAGGAAACGAAGGCGCGGATCTTCGAGCCGTTCTTCACCACCAAGTTCACCGGCCGGGGCCTGGGCATGAGCGCGATTCTCGGCATCGTTCGCGGCCATCACGGCGCGATCAAGATCTATTCCGAGCCGGGACGCGGCACGACGATCAAGGTGCTGCTGCCGGCCAGCGAACAGGCTCCGGTGGGGCTTGGGCGCCGGAAGCCGGGGGAGGTGGACGCGCGCGGCCGCAGGATTCTCGTCGTGGACGACGAGGAAACGGTGCGCGAGGTCGCGGCGATGATGCTCGAGGAGATGGGCTATGCGGTGGACACCGCGGCCGACGGGGTCGAGGCGGTCGAGCGCTTCCGGGCCGATCCCGGCGCCTATGCCTGCGTGCTGCTCGACATGACGATGCCGCGCATGGGCGGCGAGGCGACCTACACCGAGCTCAGGAAGCTGAATCCCGAGGTGAAGGTCGTGCTGTGCTCCGGATACAACGAGCAGACCGCGACCAGCCGCTTCGCCGGCAAGGGTCTTGCCGGCTTCATCCAGAAGCCGTTTTCGCCCGAGAAACTTGCGCGGGCGCTGGCCGAGGTGCTGGCCGACTGAGCAGGTGCACGGGGGGATCCCGGCGCTAGCCTTGCGCCCCGTGAAGCTTTCCGATTTCGACTACGACCTTCCGCCCGAGCGCATCGCCCGCCAGCCCGCCCCGCGCGGAACGGCGCGGATGCTCGTGCTAAACGACGAAATCCAGGACCGGCACGTGCGCGATCTGCCCGCGTTCGTGCGACCGGGCGATGTCTGGGTGGTCAACGACACGCGCGTGATTCCCGCCCGGATCGTCGGGCACAAGCCCAGCGGCGGCAGGGTCGAGGTGCTTCTGATCGAGCCGGTCAAGGCCGCGGATCTCTGGCGCGCCTGGGGCCGGGCGAACAAGCCCATCCGCGAGGGCACGCGGATTTGGGTGGCCGGGGATTTCGAGATCGAGGTACTGGAGCGCGACGGGCGCGATCTCATCGTGCGCCTGCGGACTTCCGATCCGATGGCCGCGATCGAGGCCCACGGGCATGTGCCGCTGCCGCCGTACATCGACCGGCCCGACACGCCCGAGGACCGCGAGCGCTACCAGACCGTGTTCGCGCGCAAACCTGGCGCGGTGGCCGCGCCAACCGCCGGGCTGCATCTGACCGGGGAACTGATGAAGGCGATGCGGGAGGCGGGCGCAAGCTTCGTGCATCTGACCCTGCATGTGGGGCCGGGCACGTTCCAGCCGGTGCAGGTCGAGGACGTCCGCAGGCACCGGATGCACGCCGAGCGCTTCGAGATTCCCGCTTCGACCGCCGAGGCGGTGAACCGCGCGCGCAAAGAGGGGCGACGCGTCGTTGCGGTGGGTACGACCAGCCTGCGCGCGCTGGAGGCGGCCGGGGCTTCCGGGCGGCTCAAAGCGGGCGCCGGCCGCACTTCCATCTTCATCCGCCCCGGATATGATTTTCGCATCGTGGACGCGCTCTTCACCAACTTCCATCTGCCCCGTTCGACGCTGCTGATGCTGGTCGCGGCCTTCGCAGGGCGCGAGCGGGTGCTTGCCGCCTACCGCCACGCGATCGAGGCGGGCTACCGCTTCTATTCCTACGGCGATGCGATGTTCCTTCCCGAGCGTCGGCCATGAAAATCCGGATCGCGCAGATCGCCCCCCGGGTGGGGGAGATCGGGGCCAACACGCGCCGGATCATCGAGGCGATCAAGGCCGCCGAGGCCGGGGGCGCGGATGTCGTGGTGCTTCCGGAGCTCGCCGTCACCGGCTATCCGCCGGAGGACCTGCTCAAGCGTCCGGCCTTCATGCGCGAGGCCGAGCATGCGACGGCGACGATCGTGCGCGCAACCGGCGGGACCGTGGCCGTATTCGGCGCGCCGCGGCAGGACGCGCAGGGACGGCGCTACAACAGCGCGGTGATCGCGCATCGCGGGCACGCCGTCGGCGTCTACGACAAACAGCGGCTGCCGAACTACGGCGTGTTCGACGAACGGCGCTACTTTCACCCGGGCGACGGGTCGCAGGCGGTGTTCGAGGCCGGCGGCTGGAGAATCGGCGTCGGCATCTGCGAGGATCTGTGGCACGACGATCTGGCGCAAAGCCAGGCCGGACTCGTCGCCGACGTCTGGCTGAATCTCAACGCCTCGCCGTTTCATGCCGGCAAGCAGGCCGAGCGCGAGGCGCTGGTTTGCCGCCGGGCGCGGCAGTTCGCGATGCCGGTGGTCTACGTCAATCCGGTCGGCGGGCAGGACGAAATCGTGTTCGACGGCGGCTCGCACGCGGCGGCTCCGGACGGCCGGCTGATGCTGCGCGCGCCGATGTTCGAGACCTGGGAGGGAGACCTCGATCTCGACGACCCGGAGTTCGAACGGCTTGTCTCCTGCCCGGACGAGATCGAGCAGGTCTATCGCGCGCTTGTCATGGGCGTGCGCGACTATGTGCTCCGGAACGGATGCGCCGATGTCGTCATCGGGCTTTCCGGCGGCATCGACTCGGCGCTGACCGCGACGATCGCGGTGGACGCGCTGGGCCGCCGGCATGTGCTGGGTGTGCTGATGCCCTCGGTCTATTCCAGCGAACATTCGATCACCGACGCCGAGGCGCTTGCCCGCAATCTCGGGATCGAAACGATCCGGCTGCCGATCCAGTCCGCGGTGGACGCGGCGGAGGCGATTCTCGCCCCGTCGTTCGCCGCCTGGGGGCTGAACGAACCGGATGTGACCGAGGAAAACATCCAGGCGCGCATCCGGGGGCTGCTGCTGATGGCCGTGTCGAACAAGACCGGGAGGATGGTGCTGACCACCGGCAACAAGAGCGAGATGGCGGTGGGCTATGCCACGCTCTACGGCGACATGGCCGGCGGTTTCGCGCCGCTCAAGGACGTGTACAAGACCCAGGTCTATGCGCTGGCGCGCTGGCGCAACCGCAAGGACGAGGTCATTCCGGAGCATACGATCGAGAAGCCGCCGTCGGCCGAGCTGCGCCCGGGGCAGAAGGACAGCGACACGCTGCCGCCCTACGAGGTGCTCGATGCGATCCTGCGCGCGCACATCGAGGAGCGTCTCGGCGTGGATGAGATCGCCGCGCTGGGTTATGATCGGGGCACGGTGGCGCGCGTGATCGGGATGCTGTACCGGGCCGAATACAAGCGCCGTCAGGCGCCGCCGGGGGTGAAGATCACGCGCCGGGCCTTCGGCCGCGACCGGCGCTATCCGATCACGCACGGCTGGCGCGAATGGGAGGAGTCATGAAGAAGATCGAGGCGATCATCAAGCCGTTCAAGCTGGACGACGTGAAGGATGCGCTCTCTGCGATCGGCATCGAGGGCATGACCGTGACCGAGGTCAAGGGCCACGGCCGCCAGAAGGGGCACACCGAGATGTATCGCGGCGCCGAGTATGTGGTGGATTTCCTGCCCAAGACCAAGCTCGAGATCGTCGTCGCCGCCGATCAGGTGGATGCGGCGATCGAAGCGATCCGCGAGGCGGCTGCGACCGGCAAGGTGGGCGACGGCAAGATCTTCGTGACCGACATCGAGCAGGTCGTCCGCATCCGCACCGGCGAACGCGACGAGGAAGCGATCTAGCAGCGAACGTCTTTGGCGCTTGCCTTCGCCCCCTGGCTGCGGCATAGTCCGGCCTCACATGAACATCGCGGGATGGGGGGTCCCCGCAAATCCAAGGGTGAGAGGAGAGATGCCGTGAGCAAGGCAGTCAAAAAGGTATTCGAAATGGTGAAGGAGCACGAATGCGAGTTCGTGGACATCCGCTTCACCGATACCAAGGGCAAGTGGCAGCACGTCACCTATCCGATTTCCGTCCTCAGCGAGGATTCCTTCGAGGAGGGCTTCGCGTTCGACGGATCCTCGATCGCCGGATGGTGCGACATCAACAACTCCGACATGGCCATCATCCCGGATCCGGAGACCGCGCAGATCGATCCGTTCTTCGAGGCGAGCACGCTGGTGCTGATCGGCCAGATCATCGATCCGCTGACCGGCCAGGACTACAACCGCTGCCCGCGCCAGGTGGCGCAGCGGGCGCTGAAGTACATCCGTTCCTCGGGGATCGCGGACAACGCCTACTTCGGGCCCGAGCTCGAGTTCTTCATCTTTGATTCGATCACCTGGTACAACGACATGGGCGGCTGCGGCTACAAGGTGCTGTCCGAGGAGGCCGCCTGGAACTCGAACGAGGTGTTCGAGGGCGTGAACTACGGGCACCGTCCGCGTGTCAAGGGCGGCTACTTCCCGGTGCCGCCGGTGGACTCGCTGCAGGAGATCCGCAACGACATGAGCCTGGTGATGCAGGACGTGGGGCTCGAGGTCGAGTGCCATCACCACGAGGTGGCCACCGCGGGTCAGTGCGAGATCGACTTCAAGTTCGGCAGCCTGATCGAGACCGCCGACCGTGCCCAGTGGTACAAGTACGTCGTGCACAACGTCGCGCAGGCCCACGGCAAGACCGCGACCTTCATGCCCAAGCCCGTGTTCGACGACAACGGCACCGGCATGCACACCCACCAGTCGCTGTGGAAGGACGGCAAGAACCTGTTCGCGGGCGACAAGTACGCGAACCTGTCCGAGGAGGCGTTGTACTACATCGGTGGCATCATCAAGCACGCGAAGGCGCTGAACGCGTTTACGAACCCGTCCACGAACTCCTACAAGCGGCTCGTGCCGGGCTTCGAGGCGCCGGTGATGCTGGCCTACTCGAACCGCAACCGCTCCGCGTCCATCCGGATTCCGGTCGTGAACTCGGATGCCGCGCGCCGGATCGAGGTCCGGTTCCCGGATCCGTCCGCAAATCCGTACCTGGCGTTCACCGCGATGATGATGGCAGGTCTGGACGGCATTGCGAACAAGATCGATCCGGGCGAGGCGGCGACGAAGAATCTCTACGATCTGCCGCCCGAGGAGGCCAAGAACGTGCCGACCGTCGCGCGATCGCTGGACGAGGCGCTGGACGCGCTGGACGCGGACCGCGAGTTCCTGAAGGTCGGCGGCGTCATGGACGACGACATGATCGACGCCTACATCGAGCTGAAGCGCGAGGAGGCCGATCAGATCCGGCTCCGGCCGCATCCGTACGAGCTGGAGATGTACTACTCCGTCTGATCCTTCGGATCGAGAGGTGTCGGGCCGCCTTCGGGCGGCCCTTTTTTTGCGCCTGATCGGGTCGTACACTCCCCTTATGCCCGAACGAACGCCCCCGCCCGACCGGCTTGAAGCGCTGTGCCCGCCCGAACTGCGCGACCGGCTCGCCTGCCTTTATGCCGAATCCCAGCTGTTCCGCCATCTGCTCGAGGGTCTGGATGAGGAGTCGCTCAAGGCGCTGCTCCAGCCCCGGGATCGGGCGAGGCTTCCGGACGGCGGCAAGGCATGGCTGCCGCCTGCGGGAAACGGGAACATCGAGGAATGCATGAAGGCCCTTCGGCTTGCCAAGCGCCGGGGGCTTGCGCATGCGATCTGGTGGGAGCTCGGGATCGGTGGCGACATCGAAGCCTCGTGGACCGCCTGGTCCGCGTTCGCCGACGGATTACTCCGGCGCGCGCTGGACAATGCTGCGCGGCTGATTCGCCCGCGCTGGGGCGCCATCGAGGGCGGGCGCTTCGCCGTCATCGGTCTGGGCAAGCTGGGCGGCTCGGAGCTGAATCTGGGATCGGACGTCGATCTGATGTTCGTCTTTGATGCGACACCGGGCGCCCGCAGCAGCGGCGGCTGGCGCGAGGCTCCGGCCGCCGAGTACTACGGCCATCTCGCGCGCATGTTCATCCGCCTGATCGACGAGCGCACCGGAGACGGCCAGGTCTGGCCGGTGGACATGAGGCTGCGCCCGGGGGGTGCTTCGGCGGCGATCTGCCTGAGTCTCGCCGCCACGCTCGATTTCTACCGCGACTACGGCCAGACCTGGGAGCGGGCGATGCTGATCAAGGCGCGTCCCGTGGCCGGCGACGGGGAACTCGGCCGGGCGTTTCTCGACGGCATCGAGCCGTTCATCTACCGCCGGCACCTCGATTACACGACGGTCGCGGCCCTGGCTGAGATGAAGCGGCGCATCGATGCGCAGGCGGGTGGTGTCGAACTCGGCGAGGGCTTCGACGTCAAGCGCGGTTCGGGCGGCATCCGGGAAATCGAGTTCGTCGTCCAGACGATGCAGCTCGTGTTCGGGGGGCGTAGGCCGGAGGTGCGGGCCCGGGCAAGCCTGGCGGCACTGGATGCGCTGGCCCGGGCGGGGCTTTTGCCCCGGGACGATGCAGAGGGCCTGGCCGACGCCTACCGCTTGCTGCGCCGGGTCGAGCATGCGGTGCAGGCGCGCCGGGGCGAGCAGACCCATCGTCTGCCGCCGGACTGGTCGTCCTATCTGGCAGCCGTGCTTGAACTTGAGAATCCCGACGAGGCGCTGGCGGCTCCGATGGCCCGCGTTCGGGCAAGCTTCGAGCGGCTGGTGATCGGCGGCCAGCGTGCGGAGACCGTCCACGACTGGCTGTCGGCGCGGGAGGAAATGCTCGCGCCGTGGCCGGAAGAACAGCGGCGCCGGGGCGTGCGGGCGCTGGAGCGGATCGAGCGGCATCTCGAACGCGGGCTGCTGCCCGAGCGGGCCCGGATGCAGGTGGGCCGCTTTCTCGAGCATGCGATGCCCCGCTGGCTGGACGACGTGAACGGGCCCGATGCGCTCGATGCGTTTGCCGAGCTCGTGCATGCGATCGGCGGCCGCGCCACCTATCTCGACCTGCTCGCCCACCATGCCGGCGCGCGCGACTGGCTGGTCGGGGCGCTGGCCGCGTCGGGTTTTGTCCGCGAACATCTGGCGCGCGATCCCTCGCTGCTCGAATGGCCGCTCGAGGGCGGCGCGGATGCCACCGACATTGAAAACATCGTCCGCGGCATCGCATCGATGTCCGGGGAGCCGCTTGAGGAGGCGCTTCGCGGCGTCGGCAGGCTCGTGGACCGGGCGCGCCTGCATTGCGCGCTGGCGGTGGATGCGCATCAGCGGGATCCGGTCACGATCGGCCGGTGGCTCGCCGATGTGGCCGACGCCGCGACCGAATGCGTACGCAGGCTCGCGCTCCGGGAGATGGGGCTTGACGAATCGTTCCCGCTGGTCGCGCTCGCGATGGGCAAGCACGGAAGCCGGGAAATGGGGCTTGCCTCCGATCTGGACATGGTGTTCGTGCTCGTTGCCGAAGATCCGACCGAACCCCTCGGCAGCCGCTCGATCGGCGAGTGTGCCCAGAGGCTCGGGCGCCGCATGATCCGGATGCTTTCGGATCGCCCCCCGTTCGGCGCCGGATTCGAGTTCGATTCCCGGCTGCGCCCCTCGGGAAGCAGCGGCGTGCTGGTCACGACGCTCGCCGGATTCGAGGATTACCAGCGCCACCATGCCCAGACCTGGGAGCATCAGGCGCTGTGCCGGGCGCGCCCCTGCGCCGGGCCCCAAAAGCAGCGCGAACGCGTGGCCGAGGCGGTGCGGAGCATCCTGGCGATGCCGCGCGATCTTGGGGAGCTTGCCCGGGAGATTGACGCCATGCGCGAGAAAATGCGCCGGCACCTGGCCAGCCGAAGCCCGGAAATCATCAATCTCAAGCAGGATCCCGGGGGGCTTGTGGACATCGAGTTTCTGGCGCAGTTCGCGCGGCTTGCGTTCGGCGGCGAGGACACGGCCACGCCGGCGATGCTGAAGGCCGGGGAATCGAAGCTTCCCGTGGAGCTTGGCGCCCAAGTGGATGCGCTGATCGCTGCCTGGCGGGAATACCGCTGGATCGAGCATGTGCTGACCGTTGAGCTTGCGGTTGGATGCGAGAAAATCCCCGCTGATCCCGGCTCGCCGGTTTGGAAAACCTTCCGCCGGCACACCCGGATCCGAGGCCCGTCGGAGCTTTCGGCGCGGATGGATGAGGTCCACGCGATCTACCGGAACTGGATGGCGCATTACCAGACTTGAAAAAAACCCGAAATTCGCCACGATTGGCGGGTCTTTCCGGAAAAGTTGAAAAAAGGAGCATGCGATGAGCGAAATGGTTGAGATCCTGGTCCGTTCGGGATCGGCGGCGAAACAGCGCACGGATGCGGTGGTGCTGCCGCTTCTTGCGGGTCGCAGGCTGACCCGGTCGGGTCGCCGGCTGGCCGAGGGCGAGGCGGGGCCCGTCATCAAGCGTTATCTCCGCAAGTTCGACCAGTCGGGCGACTATGGCGAGCTTGGCGTGCTCTACGAGGTTCCCGGCATGCACAGCCCGCGGCTGATGTTCGCCGGCATCGGCGAAGAGCGGGAACTGAATCTGCACAAACTGCGCCGGCTGGGCGGCCGGCTGGCGCGGAAGCTCGACGCATCGGGCGCCCGCGATGTCTCCCTGTATCTGCCCGAGGCCCAGGTGCGCGGCGCGACCACGGCGGACAAGGTGCGGGCGCTGGCCGAGGGGATCTGGCTGGGGCTGTACCGCTTCGAGCGCCATCGCAGCGAGAAAAAGGAAAACAGGCGGCCGCTTCGCTCGGTCACCCTGATGATTCCAACCCGCCGCGAGCTCGATGTCTGTGCTTCCGTGATCGAGGCGACGCGCGCCGATGTCCTTGGCACGATCTTCGCGCGCGATCTGGGCAACGAGCCCGGCAACGTCTGCACGCCGACCTGGCTGGGCGAGCAGGCGCAGGCGCTCGCGCATCCGAAGCTCAAGGTCACGGTCATGGACCGGGCGGCGATCGAAAAGGCCGGATTCACCGGCCTGCTTGCGGTCAACCGGGGATCGGCCGAGGAGCCTCGCTTCATCGTGCTCGAATACCAGGGCGGAGCGAAGGATCAGGCGCCGGTCGCATTGGTCGGCAAGGGGCTGACCTTCGATGCCGGCGGCATCTGCGTGAAGCCGCCCCAGCACATGGACGAGATGAAGTTCGACATGTGCGGCGCGGCGGCCGTGCTCGGCGTCTTCCGCGGCGCGATCGAGCAGAATCTGCCGGTTAACCTGCTGGGCGTGATCGCCTCGACCGAGAACCTGCTCGGCAGCCGGGCCTACAAGCCGGGCGACGTGATCCGCACCTACAAGGGGCTGACCGTCGAGGTCGTCAACACCGACGCCGAGGGCCGGATCATCCTCGCCGATGCGCTGGCTTATGCGGCCGAACGCAAGCCCGCCGAGATCATCGACCTGGCCACGCTCACCGGCGCCTGCGTGATCGCGCTCGGGCATCAGGCAAGCGGCCTGATGGGCAACAACGAGCTGCTTCTGAACCGGCTGCACGAGGCCGGGGAGCGCACGCACGACCGCGCCTGGCGGCTGCCGATGTACGAGGAGTATCAGGAGCAGATCAAGAGCGAGATCGCCGACATCAAGAACGTCGGCGGCCGCGACGCCGGCACGATCACCGCGGCCTGCTTCCTGTCCCGCTTCGTCGGCGATGCGCCCTGGGCCCATCTGGACATTGCCGGCACGGCCTGGACCACGAAGGACTCCGAGCTTGCGCCGAAGGGCGCGACCGGCGCGGGCGTGCGCCTGCTGCTCGAATACCTGCGCACGCGCGCAGCCTGAGTCCGGGGACGGGCGCACGCCTGTGGCGGCGTGCGCGTCCGGCGCATAGGCTGGGGTCATGGTTTCGGGCCTCGACGTTTCGCTGTTCCGGCGGATCAACGACGCGCATTCGCCGCTGGGAGATCTGGTGTTCGGCCAGATCAGCGCCTTGGGCGACGGGCTGGTCGTCGCGCTTGTCTGCGCGCTGTTGATGCTCGTGCATGCGCGCGCGGGCGGAACGGCGCTTGCGGCCTTCGTTGTGTCCGGGCTGATCGCGCAGGCGATCAAGCATGCGTTCGATGTGCCGCGTCCGCCGGCGGTTCTGGAGCACGTCCACGTGCTGGGCTCGGCGCTGCATGCGCATTCGTTTCCTTCCGGACACGCGACGAGCGACGGCGTGATGGTGGCCGCAGCACTCTTGTGGCGGCGCGACGGGATGGGATGGGCGATCGCCGCGCTGTTTCTTCTGGCCGCGATTGGACGGGTGTACGGCGGCGTGCATTTTCCGTCGGACGTTGCGGCGGGTCTCGTTCTGGGGGCGGCGACGATGCTGCTCTGCTGGCGTGTGCTTGGAAGGCTTCCATGGCGGCAATGGGAGAATGCGCGCGGGTTTCCGCGCGCGGTCGGGCTGCTTGTCGCCCTGCTTGCGGCCGTGCTGGGGCTCGGGTATCCGGTTCAGCCCGCGACCGGCCGGCCGCTGGCCGTGGTGCTCGCCGTCGGGGCGCTGGTCTTTCTGGCCTGGCGCCTGAAGCGCACGCTTCGGACGGAGGCGCGGCATGGCGGCTGATCCTCAGGTTCATTTCGAGCATCTGGAGCGTCCCGACCGGGTCGAGGGCATTGCCCGGCTTCTGCTGCGCCGGAACCGGCTTGAGCCGCATGTGCTGATCCTCTGCCCGGACCGGGACTTTCTCGAACGGCTCGACGAGCGGCTGTGGACCATCCATCCGGATTCGTTCCTCGCCCACGCCCCCGCGGGTTCCGATGTCGAGCGAAACGCGCTGCAGCCGATCCTGCTTTCCGAGACGATCTGCCGGGACAACGAGCCTCAGGTGCTGATCAACGGGGGGCTCGAAGTGCCGCCGGATCTGACCGGATTCGCCCACATCGTCGATTTCGTCGACGCATGGGACGAGGGTCTCAAGGAGGCCGCGCGCGAGCGCTGGCGCAGCTACCGCAGGCTGGGCCTTGCGCCGAAGTACCTCGGCGCACCCGGGACGCGGAAGTAGAGGCGCTTGCCGCAGGAACGGCCTGCCGTAGCATGACCGACATGGCGGACGAGCCGAGCATCGACGAAATCCTCGCAAGCCTCGACGAGCTACTGCGCGAAACCGGCCCCGAGGAGGGGGGCGGCGGGCGCGCGTTGATCCGCGAATCCCGGGATGTGCCGCCGCCCCCGTTTCTCGAGCGCAAATCCGGCACGGCTTTGCGGGAACAGGAGGCTCCGGAAGAGCCCGAGTCCGTGTCCGAGACTTCGGCCGGGCAGCCTGAGGTTCCGGAAGCTGCGGAGGATGTGCTGCCGGAAAAGGAGCTTGCCGAAGCGCCCGAAGCCGAAACGGATCGGGATGCTGGTGAGCCACATCCGGAGCACGAGGAAGAAGATCCGCGCCCGAGGCTTGAGCTCACGCCGCCCGAGCCGCCGGTCGAAATCCGGCTGACGCCCGAGCATCTGGCCCCCGAGGAACGCATCGACAGGGATTCCCGGGGGGATCAGGGCACGGGGCTGGTCGCCCGGGCAGGTGAAGCGCAGAATGCCGCGGCCGTGCCGCCCGAGTGGGTCGAGGCCGTGGCCGGCCGCGTTTCCCGTCGGCTGGATGCGGAACTCCGGCGGATGCTGCCGGCGATGATCGAAGGCATCGTCCGGGAAACCCTTGCGGAGATGCGCACGGACAACACCACCCAGGATGCGGAGCATGACGGACCGGATACCCGCGAAAACCTATGACCCCCAGGCCATCGAGCCTGCGATCTCGGAGCAGTGGCTTGCCTCGGACGCGTTCCGGCCCCGCCGTCTGGAGAACGCAGGGCCGGACGACACCTACTGCATCGTGATTCCGCCGCCGAACGTCACCGGCAGCCTGCACATGGGGCATGCGTTCACGTTCACATTGCAGGACATCCTGATCCGCTGGCAGCGGCTGAAGGGCAAGTCCGTGCTCTGGCAGCCGGGCACCGACCACGCCGGCATCGCCACCCAGATGGTCGTCGAGCGTCTGCTCGACAAGGAGGGCACGAGCCGGCGCGAGCTCGGGCGCGAGCGCTTTCTCGATCGCGTCTGGCAGTGGAAGGAGCATTCCGGCGGCACGATCATCCGCCAGCTCAAGCGCATGGGCGCATCCTGCGACTGGTCGCGCGAGCGCTTCACGCTGGACGAGGGCCTTTCGCGCGCGGTGCGCGAGGTGTTCGTCCGGCTCTACGAGGAAGGGCTGATCTATCGCGGCAAGCGGCTCGTGAACTGGGATCCGGTGCTCGAGACGGCCGTTTCCGACCTCGAGGTCCAGCACGAGGAGGAACAGGGGCATCTGTGGCACATCCGCTATCCGTTCGCCGACGATCCGACGAAATCCGTGATCGTGGCGACGACCCGGCCGGAAACCTTGCTGGGCGATGCGGCCGTGGCCGTGCATCCGGAGGATGAGCGCTACCGCGATCTGGTCGGCCGCGAGCTGATCCTTCCCCTGACCGGCCGCAGGATCCCGGTCATCGCCGACGAATACGTCGATCCCGAGTTCGGGACCGGCGCGGTCAAGATCACGCCAGCGCACGATTTCAACGACTACGAGGTCGGCCTCCGGCACGGGCTGCCGATGATCAACATCTTCACGACGCGCGCGCACATCGTCGACGCCGAGTTCATTCCCGCGAAGTACCGCGGGCTGGACCGCTACGAGGCGCGCGAGGTGATGGTCGCCGATCTCGATGCCGAGGGCCTGCTCGAGAAGGTCGAGGAGCATGTGCACATGGTCGGCCGGGGCGATCGCTCGCACGCGGTCATCGAGCCGTTTCTCACCGATCAGTGGTTCGTGAAGATCCGGCCTCTGGCCGAGCCCGCAATCCTCGCGGTCGAGGACGGCCGGATCCGGTTCGTTCCGGAGTTCTGGACCAAGACCTATTTCGA
>CAYNLY010000040.1:0-13715 GCA_964398225.1 uncultured Zetaproteobacteria bacterium | reverse complement strand
CAATCGTCCCAATGTTCACATGCGGCTTGGTACGCTCAAATTTCTCCTTGGACATCGTGCTTCTCCTTTAACCCTTGACCGCTGCCACGATTTCCTTGGCGATGTTCGCCGGAACTTCCTCGTAGTGGTCGAACTGCATCGTGTAGTTGGCGCGCCCCTGGCTCATCGAGCGCAGCTGCGTCGCATAGCCGAACATCTCGGCCAGCGGCACCTCGGCATCAATGACCTTCGCATTACCGCGATCGTTCATGCCGAGCACCTTGCCGCGGCGCCGGTTCAGGTCGCCGACGATGTCGCCCATGTATTCCTCGGGCGTCACGACCTCGACCTTCATCACCGGCTCGAGCAGCACCGGATCGGCCTGCTCGGCGGCCGCGCGGAAGCCCATGGAGCCCGCGATCTTGAACGCCATCTCGGACGAGTCCACCTCGTGGTAGGAGCCGTCGAAGAGCGTGGCGCGGATGTCCACCATCGGATAGCCGGCCATCACGCCGTTCTCCATCGCCTCCTGGATGCCCTTGTCCACGGCCGGGATGTACTCCTTCGGCACCACACCGCCGACGATCTTGTCGACAAACTCGTAGCCGCCGCCGGGCTCCAGCGGCTCGATCTCCAGCCATACATGTCCGTACTGGCCGCGGCCGCCCGACTGACGCACGAACTTGCCCTCGGCCTTCGCCTTCTTGCGGATCGTCTCGCGGTAGGCGACCTGCGGCTTGCCGACGTTTGCCTCGACCTTGAACTCGCGCTTCAGACGATCGACGATGATCTCCAGATGCAGCTCGCCCATGCCGGAGATGATCGTCTGGCCCGTCTCCTCGTCGGTATGGACGCGGAACGACGGATCCTCGGCGGCAAGCTTCGAGAGCGCCACGCCCATCTTCTCCTGGTCGGCCTTCGTCTTCGGCTCGATCGCGACCGAAATCACCGGGTCGGGGAACTCCATGCGCTCGAGCACGATCGGGCTGTTCTCGTCGCACAGCGTATCGCCGGTGGTCGTGAACTTGAGGCCTACGGCCGCGCCGATGTCACCCGCGCGCACCTCCTTGATCTCGCGCCGCTCGTTCGCATGCATCTGCAGCAGGCGGCCGATGCGCTCCTTCTTGCCCTTCGTGGAGTTCAGCACGTAGGAGCCGGACTCCATCACGCCGGAATAGACGCGGAAGTAGGTCAGCGAACCAACGAAGGGATCGCTCATCACCTTGAACGCAAGCGCCGCGAACGGCTCATCGTCCGAGCAGATCCGCTCGACCTCGCCCTCAACGCCCTCGACATGACCGCGGATCGCGCGCACGTCGGTCGGCGCCGGCAGGTAGTCGACGACGGCATCGAGCAGCGGCTGCACGCCCTTGTTCTTGAACGCGCTGCCGCACAGCACCGGGATCATCTCGATGCCGATCGTGCCCTTGCGGATCGCGGCCTTCAGCTCCGCCTCGGAAATCTCCTCGCCGCCGAGGTACTTCTCCATCAGCGCCTCGTCCACCATCGAGACCGCCTCAAGAAGCTTCTCGCGGTATTCCTCGGCCTGGTCCTGAAGCTCGGCGGGAATGTCGGTGACCTCGAACTTGGCACCCAGCGCCTCGCCGGTCCAGATGATCGCCTTCATCCGGACCAGATCGACCACGCCCTCGAACGTGTCCTCGGCGCCGATCGGAAGTTGCAGCGGCACCGCGTTGTGGCCCAGCCGCTCGCCGATTTCGTCGACGACCCGGAAGAACTCCGCGCCGGTCCGGTCCATCTTGTTCACGAAGGCGATCCGCGGCACGTGGTACTTGTCGGCCTGGCGCCAGACGGTCTCGGACTGCGGCTCCACACCGCCGACCGCGCAGAACACGCCGACCGCGCCGTCGAGCACGCGCAGGCTGCGCTCCACCTCGATCGTGAAGTCCACGTGGCCCGGGGTGTCGATGATGTTGATCTGGTGATCGTTCCAGGAACAGGTCGTGCAGGCGGACGTGATCGTGATGCCGCGCTCCTGCTCCTGCGCCATCCAGTCCATCGTCGCGGCGCCGTCGTGCACCTCGCCGATCTTATGGCTGACGCCGGTGTAATAGAGGATGCGCTCCGTCGTCGTCGTCTTGCCGGCATCGATGTGCGCCATGATGCCAATGTTGCGGTAGCGCTCCAGCGGAATCTTTCGAGCCACGCCCTTACTCCTTCATTCCCAGAACTTCAAAGAACAAAACACTCAAACCGGCCCTCAGGGGGCCGCCGCGCTCACCACCGGAAGTGGGCGAACGCCTTGTTGGCCTCGGCCATCCGGTGGGTGTCCTCGCGCTTCTTGAACGCGCCACCCCGCTCGTTGATGGCGTCGGCGATCTCGTTGCCCAGACGCTCCGCCATCGTGTACTCGGAGCGCTTGCGGGCGAACTCGACCAGCCAGCGCACGGCCAGCGACTGCTGGCGGCGCTCGGAAACCTCGACCGGCACCTGATAGGTCGCGCCGCCCACACGGCGGGACTTGACCTCGACCATCGGCTTAACCGCCTCCAGCGCCTTGTGCAGCGCGGCCAGCGGCTCCTCGCCGGTCTTCTTCGCGGCGATCTCCATCGCCTCGTAGACGATGCGCTCGGCGATCGTCTTCTTGCCGTCGAGCATGACCTTGTTGATCACGCTCGAAACCTTCGTGTCCCCATAGCGGGCATCCGGCATCACCGGACGTCGCGGTGCAGGTCCCTTACGCGGCATCGTTCCAACCCCTCTTTACTTCGGACGCTTCGCGCCGTACTTCGAGCGGGCCTGCCTGCGGCCCTCGACACCCGTCGTATCCAGCACGCCACGCAGGATGTGGTAGCGCACACCCGGCAGGTCCTTCACACGGCCGCCGCGGATGAGCACCACCGAATGCTCCTGAAGCTTGTGCCCCTCGCCCGGGATGTAGGCGGTCACCTCATGCCCGTTCGTCAGCCGCACGCGCGCCACCTTGCGCAGCGCCGAGTTCGGCTTCTTCGGCGTCGTCGTGTACACGCGCGTGCACACGCCCCGGCGCTGCGGACAGGCCTGCAGGGCCGGCACCTTGTTGATCTTGCGCTTGTCCTTGCGCGGCTTGCGGATCAACTGGTTGATCGTTGGCATGGTCACCTCATCCTTTCGTTCTGGCCGCCGGATCTCGCGCGCCCGGCGCCCCGGCGAAGGGCCGCGAACCTTAGTGCCGCCCCCAGGCGATGTCAACCGCGTTCCGGCCTCCCCGAAAAGGCAGCAAAAAGCCCGCCCGGAGGCGGGCGGAAACGGCCGCCTGTCCCGGTCAGTCGAGCGCCTGCAGGATCTGCTCGCAGGCGTGCTTGGCGTCGTCGAACAGCATCATCGTCTTGTCCATGTAGAACAGCTCGTTGTCCAGCCCCGCATAGCCGGGCGAGAGCGAGCGCTTGATGAAGATTACATGCTGCGCCTTGGCCACGTCGAGCACAGGCATGCCGTAGATCGGGCTGTTCGGATCGTTGCGCGCGGCCGGATTGGTCACGTCGTTCGCGCCGATGACCAGCGCCACGTCGGTGTCGGCGAACTCCGAATTGATCTCGTCCATCTCGTAGACGATGTCGTAGGGCACGTCGGCCTCGGCGAGCAGCACGTTCATGTGTCCCGGCATCCGCCCGGCCACCGGATGGATCGCAAAGCGCACGTCCACGCCCAGCGCGGTCAGCCGGTCCACGACCTCCTTCAGCGCGTGCTGCGCGCGCGCCACCGCCAGACCGTATCCGGGCACGATGATGACCTTGCGCGCGTTCTTGAGCAGGAAGGCCGCATCCTCGGCCGCCCCGCTCTTGACCGGACGGTCGGAACGCGCCTGCGCAGGCCCGGCCGCGCTCTCGCCGCCGAAGCCTCCCAGGAGCACGTTGATCAGCGAGCGGTTCATCGCCCGGCACATGATGTAGGAAAGAATCGCGCCGGAGGAGCCGACCAGGGCACCGGCGACGATCAGCATGTTGTTGCCCAGCGTAAAGCCGATGCCGGCCGCCGCCCATCCGGAATAGGAGTTCAGCATCGAGACGATCACCGGCATGTCGGCGCCGCCAATCGGCACGATCAGCAGCACGCCGAGCACCAGCGCCACGCCCAGCATCAGCAGAAACGGCGCCCAGGCCTCGGTCACCGCGAACGCGATGCCCGCGCCGAGCATCACCAGCCCCAGCGCAAGATTCAGCCAGTGCTGCCCGGGAAACACCAGCGGCCGGCCGGACAAAAGCCCCTGCAGCTTGCCGAATGCGACCAGCGAGGCGGTGAAGGTGATCGCGCCGATGAAGGTGCCGAGAAACATCTCGATCCGGCTGGAGACGTACAGCCCGCCCTCGGGGTTCGCGATCCCGTAGGCCACCGGATTGTCCAGCGCCGACACCGCGATCAGTACCGCCGCAAGGCCCACGAGCGAGTGCATGAAGGCCACGGTCTGGGGCATGTGCGTCATCGGCACCTTGCGCGCGGCCACCCCGCCGATCGCGCCGCCCGCCGCGATCGCGACCAGGATCCACAGATAGTTCTGCACCGTCTGAAGCTGCAGCGTCACCAGCACGGCCAGCGCCATGCCGAGCATGCCGTAGACGTTGCCGCGCCGCGCCGTTTCCGGGCTGGACAGCCCCTTGAGCGACAGAATCAGCAGCACCGAGGCCGCAAGATACAGCAGCGCCACCATGTTGGCCGACAGCATCCGAAGACCCCCGCTATCGGCGCTTGCGGAACATGGCCAGCATCCGCTGGGTCACCATGAAGCCGCCGAAGATGTTGATGCTGACCAGAAACACGGCCAGAAGCCCCAGCCCCGTGCCAAGGTTCAGCTCGGCCGGGCCCGCGGCGAGCAGCGCGCCGACGATGATGATGCTCGAAATCGCGTTCGTGACGCTCATCAGCGGCGTATGCAGCGCGGGCGTGACGTTCCACACCACGTGGTAGCCGACAAACACCGCCAGCACGAACACCGTGAAGCTGAACACGAAGGGATCCACCGCCGCATGCGCGCCGGCCTGCGCCGCCTGCGCCGCCTGGGCCGCAGCCTCCGGATGCATTGCACTCATCCCCTACCCCCTCTGGCTCCGATCCGCCGCGAACTCGGGACGCAGAATCCGCCCGTCGCGGCAGAGCAGGGTCGCCTCGATGATCTCGTCCTCGACATCGAGATTCAGCCTGCCGTCCCCGGTGAACATCAGCCCGACGAAGTTCGCCAGATTGCGCGCGTACAGGCGGCTGGCATCGGCGGCCATCAGCGACGGGATGTTCGTCACGCCCACGATGGTCACGCCGTGCTCGACGACGACCTCGTCCGGACGGCTGAGCTTGCAGTTGCCGCCCATCTCGACGGCCAAGTCCACGATGACCGAGCCCGGCCGCATCTGCGCCACCGTCTCGGGCCGGACCAGCTCAGGCGCGGGGCGGCCCGGAATCAGCGCGGTGGTGATGATCACGTCGGCGGCTGCCGCCCGTTCGGCCACGAGAGCATCGAGCCGCGCCTTCTCCTCGTCGGTCAGCTCGCGGGCATAGCCGCGCTCGTCCTCGGCATCCACGCCCTCAAGCTCGATGAACTTCGCGCCCAGGCTCTCCACCTGCTCCTTGGCCGCCCGGCGCACGTCGAAGGCCTCGACGGTCGCGCCCAGCCTGCGGGCCGTCGCAATGGCCTGCAGCCCGGCCACGCCCGCCCCCATCACCAGCACGCGCGCGGGCTGCACGGTGCCGGCCGCGGTCATCAGCATCGGGAAGAAGCGGGGGTAGTGCTCGGTGGCCAGCAGCACGGCCCGGTAGCCCGCGAGATTCGCCTGGCTGGAAAGCACGTCCATGCTCTGGGCTCGGGAAATGCGCGGAATCAGCTCCAGCGCCAGACAGCTCAGGCCCTTCCCGGCATAGGCGGCAAGCAAGGGATTGGTGTAGGGGGAAAACATCGCGACCACCGTGGTGCCCGCATCCAGCGCGCCGAGCTCCTCCTCGTTCGGCGCGCGAACCTTGAGCACGAGGCCCGCGCCGGCGACTGTGGAGGCGAAATCGTCGGCGAGGCTTGCGCCGGCTTCCTCGTAGGCGGCATCGGACTCGAAGGCGCCCGCCCCCGCGCCGCGCTGCACGCGCACGTCAAACCCCGCATCAATGTAGCGTTTCACCGTCTCGGGCGTGGCCGCGACACGGCGCTCATGGGCCTGGGATTCGGCGGGAATGGCGATCAGCATCTCTGGTCTCCCCTCGGGCGCGCCCGGGCGTCGGCGCGCCGGGGCACATTGTAGAAAGCCCCTGCCGATTTACAAGCGCAGGCCCACGCGTTCGAGCGTTCCACGCGGGCGCGGAAAGGAAAGCGGCACGAGCTCGCTTGCCGGCACATAGGCATGCGCATGGGCGAAAAGATCGTCGTCGACGACCCGGCCATCCACCATCAACAGGTCCAGATCGAGCGTGCGCGGCCGCCAGGACCCCTCGCTCCGGTCGCGGCCCGCGGCCTCCTCGATCGAGCGCAGCGCGTCCTTGAGCTCCGTCCGGCTCAATCCGGTGTCGAGCAGGCAGCAGGCGTTGAGAAAGTCGTCCCCGGTCATGCCCACGGGAGCGGACCGGTACACCGCCGAAAAGCGGACGCCCGGAAAACGCGCGCGCAACAGCCTTGCGGCCAGCCTCAGATGGCGCTCGGGCTCGATGTTCGAGCCGATTCCGACCAGCGCGATCACGCCCGCGAGCGCTCGATCAGCACGGCGACGTTTTCGCTGCCGCGCACCGCTCCGGGCTTCGACAGCTTCAGCCTCAGCCACGGCACCTTGAACTCGTCGAGCACGATGCGCGCGCAGGCCTCGGCGAGCGCCTCGATCAGACCGAAGTTCGAGGACTCGACGAACGCGATCAGGCGCTTGGCGACCGCCTTGTAATCGAGGGCGTCCGCAATGTCGTCCGTTCGGGCCGCCTTGCGGATGTCCCAGGCCATTTCGAGATCGATCCGGACGATCTGACGGATCTCGCGCTCCCAGTCGTAGATGCCGATCACGGTCCGGACTTCGAGCCCCTCGATCAACACGCGATCCATGGCCTGATTCATTGCAGCCTCCTCCCGACCTTGACATCCGCCCCCCCGCCCACACAATGTCGCGCGCCTTTGGACGGCGACTGCAGGGAGGCTCGAATGAGCAAGGATGTTATCAAGACGACGGACGAAATCATCTCCTGCTCCGACAACGGACAGCACCCGCTGGTCTACATCAATCTGAAGGACGGGCGCGGCCGCTGCCACTACTGCGGCCAGGAATTCGTCCGCATCGATCCGGAAGGCGAGTCCGCCCAGCAGGCCGCCTGAGGCTCATCCGTCTCCGCGCGGCCATCGCCTGCGCACGCATTCGAACAGCACCACGCCGGTGGCCACCGACACGTTCAGCGACTCCACGCCTCCCGGCATCGGGATGCGCAGAAGCTGATCGCAGCGCTCGCGCACGAGCCTCCGGATTCCCTTCCCTTCCGAGCCCATCACGACGGCCAGCGCACCCTCAAGATCCGCATCGAACAGCGAGGCCTCAGCCTCGCCCGCAAGCCCCACGACCCAGAACCCTCGCGCCTTCAGGGCCTCGATCGCGCGCGCGAGATTCGTCACCTGAAGCACCGGCAGGCGCGACAGCGCGCCGCAGGCGGCCTTGGCCACGACCGGCGAGGCGGGGTCGGCGGAACGGTCCTTCGGGATGACGACGCCCGCCAGCCCCGCCGCCCCGGCCGTGCGGATGCAGGCGCCGAGGTTGTGCGGATCGGTCACCTGATCGAGCAGCAGCACGATGGGCTCACCGTCCATGTCGAGCCCTTCCAGCCACGCCTCGAAGCTGCGGGGCCCGGTGGATTTCGCCGGCGCCAGCCGCGCCACCACGCCCTGATGCGGCACGCCGCCGGCCAGGCGGGCGAGCGCCTCGCGCGGCACGAAGGCGGTGCGCACCCCGGCCTTGCGCGCCAGATACTCGAGCTCCTTCAGCCGGGGATGCCGCCTGCCCGTTTCAAACAGGACTTCGGCTACGGCTTCGCCCGCAAGCAGCGCATGCCGGACCGCGTGGATGCCCGCCAGCACCCCCACCCGGCTACTCCACCGGCTCGCCGGACAGATCGTGCGCATCCGAGCCGGTGATCCGGACCCAGGCGAACTCGCCCGGGCTCAGATGCCCCGCCTGCCGGATGCGCACCACGCCGTCGATCTCGGGCGCATCGGCGTAGCTGCGCCCGATCGCCGTGTCCCCATGCACCTCGTCCACGAGCACGCGCATCTCCGCGCCCACCCGCTCGGCGAGCTTTTCACGGCTGATTTCCTCCTGCACCCGCATCAGCTCCGCCAGCCGCGCCTGCTTCTCGGCCTCGGGCAGATGCCCTTCAAGGCGATTTGCGGCCGCGCCCTCGATGTTCGAGTAGGCGAACGCGCCGACGCGATCGAGCCGGGCCGCGCGCAGAAACTCGAGCAGTTCCAGAAAATCCCGCTCGCGCTCGCCCGGAAAGCCGACGATGAAGGTCGAGCGGATCACCAGCCCGGGGCAGGCCTCGCGCCAGGACTGGATGCGCTCGAGCATCCGCTCCTGGCTGCCCGGGCGGCGCATCGCCGCCAGCACCCGGGATGAGGCATGCTGAAGCGGCACGTCGAGATACGGAAGCGCAAGCCCCTCGCGCATCAGCGGAATCAGTTCGTCCACATGCGGATACGGGTAGAGGTAGTGCAGCCGCACCCAGACGCCGAGGGTTCCCAGCTCGCGCACGAGTTCCACAAGCCGCGTGCGCACCGGGCGGCCGTCGACGAAATCGGTGCGGTAGTTCAGGTCCACCCCGTAGGCCGAAGTGTCCTGCGCGATCACGAGCAGCTCGCGCACGCCGTCGCCTGCGAGCGCGCGCGCCTCGCGCACGACTTCGCCGATCGGGCGCGACACGAGCGGGCCGCGCATCCTCGGGATGATGCAGAACGTGCAGCGGTGGTTGCAGCCTTCGGCGATCTTCAGCCAGGCGTAGTGCCGGGGCGTAAGCTTCACGCCCGAGGCCGGCACGAGATCGAGCATCGGATCGCGGGCCGGCGGCGGAAGCACCTCGTGCACCGCGCGCATCACGCCCTCGTAGTCCTGGGGGCCGGTGACCGCGAGCAGATCGGGAAAACGCGCGCGCAGCCGCCGGGCGTCGGCGCCCAGGCAGCCGGTGACGATCACCCGCCCGGTCCGCTCCAGCGCCTCGGCGATCGCCTCCTCGGATTCGGCCACGGCCTGCTCGATGAATCCGCAGGTGTTGACGATCGCCAGATCGGCCCGCTCGAAGCTGTCGGCAAACGCATAGCCCTCGATGCGCAACTGCGTGAGGATGCGTTCGGAATCGACGGTCGCCTTCGGGCAGCCGAGGCTGACGAAGCCGATCGTCGGCGCGGAATCAGTCGCCATACTGGACCTGGAACGACTCGATGAACGCATCCAGCAGGTCCGGCGGCAGCGCGTTGATGCCCGCGGCCGCCTTGCGTCCGCCCCCGGTGGGAAAGCGAAGGCAGAGCTCGTCCGCGCCCTCCTTCCGCGACAGCGGCGCGCGCACGCTGACCCGGTAGTTGCCGTCCGGAAGCTCGAGCACGAGCGCATGCGCCCGGTCCGGATGCGCGCGGGCCAGCTCGTTGCCGTAGACGCCGGACACACGCCGCGCCCAGTCGGCATCGGGCAGGAGCAGCACCTGCGTGCGCGGGGTTTCGGCGATCACGCGCGCGCTTCTGGCCGCGGCCATGTCGGCGGCATGGCCCTCGGCGAGCACGCGGTAGGCGGAACTGGACTGGATGAACTCGAACGGATCCCGGTACGGATGAATCTCGCGGTAGAGATCGGCGGGGTGGAAGTGCAGGTCCTCGACGCTGATCCCGTAGCCGTTGTAGTTGATCAGCGTGCCCAGATGCTCGAGCTGGATGAGCTGCTCGGAGGCAAGCCCGAGCGGCTCGGCGGCCTTGCGGGCGGCATCGTGGAGGTTGTCCCCGAAGGCGGCCACGACGGCCCAGGGAAGATAGGCGTTCCTCAGTCGGTGGCTGACGATCAGGCTCGTGCACACGTCCGCCGCGGTATCGATGTGCGCCTCGAGGTTCGGGTGTTCGATCAGCTCGCCCGGATGATGATGGTCGTAATACTCGATCCGCGCGCCTGCTTCGAGCAGGCGTTGCACGTCGTCGCGATTGCGGTCGAACGAGATGTCGAGCACGGTCAGCCGGTCGCCCCCGCCTGCCTGGACGCGGGCAAGCAGCGCGATGTCCCGCTTCACGCCGGTGACGAGTTCGGCATCCCTGGGCTCGGCCAGCCTCAGCTGGTGCAGCGCGCAGATGCCGTCCGCATCGCCATTGAACACATCGTAGTCCATGCCGCCTCCTCTGCTCGAAGGGCGGCGAATCTACCCCCTGCCCGCCCCGCTGGCCAACGGCCGCAGGCCGTCTACACTCAACCTGAAGGGCAGCCTTGGAAGGCGATTCCGCCCAGGAGAACAGAACGATGAGGTTCAGTGCACCCAAGGCCCTCGTGTGGTGGCTTGCCGTGGTTCTCGGCGGCTGCGGAATTGCCATCCGCCTGGGCTGGATCGTGATTCCCGCCCTGTCGGGCTACAGCTTCTGGATGGTGGCCGCGGCCTTCGTGCTGCTGGCTCTGGGCACGTCGCTCAAGGGCCTGTAGAGCCGCCTGCGTCGCCCGCCGGGACGAAACGCAGCGCCACGCCGTTGTTGCACCAGCGCTTGCCGGTAGGCGGCGGGCCGTCGTCGAACACATGGCCCTGATGCCCTCCGCATCGGGCGCAGTGGTACTCGGTGCGCGGCAGCAGGAGCCGGAAATCCCTTCGGGTTTCGACGCTGCCCGCGATCGGCGCGCGGAAGCTCGGCCAGCCGGTGCCGGAATCGTACTTTTCGGCCGCATCGAACAGCGCCAGGCCGCAGCCGGCGCAGAGGTAGGTACCCGGCCGCTTCTCGTACAGCAATGGCGAGGAAAACGGGGGCTCCGTCGCCTCCTGCCGCAGCACCGAGTACTGCTCGGGCGTAAGCCTTCGTCGCCATTCCTCATCGCTCAGATTCCAGTCGTCCGATTCTGCCATGTCCTGCTCCTTTCGCCGTAGCCATCCCGCCGAGGCCGCCGTCCGGGCGCCCGCAGCCAGGATCAGCACTGCGGATCCGAGCCATCGCAGTGCCTGCCTTCGGGTCATTTCCGGCCCCAGAGTTCCGCGAGCCGGCGGTCCCGGCCGCAGCCGTAGCGGTAGAAGTAATAGCGGACCGGATTGCGCTCGTGGAAATCCTGATGCTCGGCCTCCGCGGGATAGAACGGCCCCAGAGGCTCGATCTGCGTTGCGATCTTCCAGTCCGGGTGGGCGCGCGCCAGCGCCTTCAGCGAGGCTTCGGCCGCGCGCCTCTGCCGTTCGTCGCGAACGAAGATCACCGACCGGTACTGGCTGCCGATGTCGCAGAACTGGCCGTCGGCCTGGGTGGGATCGATGTTGCGCCAGAAGTGCTCGAGCAGATCTTCGTAGCGAACCTTTTCGGGATCGTAGCGCACGCGCACGGCCTCCACATGGCCGGTCCTGCCCGAGCTGACGCTCGCATAGTCGGGGTTCGGCGTGTGCCCGCCGGTGTATCCGGAGGTCGTCTCGATCACGCCGGGCAGCTCGTCGAACGCATGCTCCACGCACCAGAAGCAGCCGCCGGCGAACACGGCTTCCTCGATGTTCCTCGCCTTTTCCGGCTCAGCCATGGCCGGGGGCGCGGCCGCAAGCAATGCAGCCAATCCGAGCATCACGATCCGCCGCCACGGTCGCCTCACAGCCGCGGCCATTGCCCGGAACGCTTCGGTTCGGGCCGGGGAATGTCCCTGTTCAGCGTCCAGGGCGGATTGCGCCGCAGCATCGAGAGATCCTGCGCCTCGACCACGCGCAGCAGATAGGCCTGGTTGCGCTCGACCTCCTCCAGGTAGGGGTTCCGGCCATCGAACACGCGCTCGAAATAGCGGTGGACCCCGAGGAAATCCTCCTCGAGTCGGGCGCGCACGTGCTGGAAGAACAGCGGCGTCTTCAAAATCAGCATTTCGGGCGAGTCATAGCCGCCGCCGGGCGCGGTGGGCCGGGCAAGACCCGAGGCGACGAACTCCGGATACAGCCGGTCGCGGCATTTCTCCAGATAGCAGCGATCGGCCATCTGCGCGAGCAGATCGGCGGTGCCCATCATCTTGCCCAGACGGCGGAGCCGCTGATCGGCAAGCGGAATATCCCGGACCAGCATCTCGTAGCCGGTGAAATGCAGCAGCCTCTGGGCGATCGGAACCGCGTGCGCAAGCCCGATCGTCGGCAGATAACCGGCCAGGAAACGGCCGCCCCGCGTGACGTGCGTCGGCGTCAGCTCGGCGCCGCTCTGGTGGCGGTTGTCGCTCCATCTTCGGATGTATCCCGAATCGTGAAACAGCGTGGCGACGAGCCCGACGAGCGCGCCGAACGGACCGATGGGGCCGATCTCGGGCTCCGGCCCGGATTCGTAGCCCGCAATCAGGCGCGCCATCGCCAGCGTGACATCCAGAGCGTGCTGAAGGTCGTGGTAGGGCGACTCGCAGGGAAAGTAGCCGCGAAAATCGCCGCGGTAGAGCCGCTCGAGATCTTCGAAGGCCTGCTCGAGCGAGGCCGTCGGAGCGCCCGGATAAAGCTCGCGATACAGCCGGCAGACCGCGCGGGCCGTGGCATCGACCTCGGTGACGTTGACCGTGTCGGTCACGTCGTATTCGCTGCGGCGGCTCCTCATGCGTTCATTATAGTATAAGGCGGCTAGCGCGGCCGATGCTTGAACACGAGATAGGCCTCATATTCCTCCAGCGTCATCCGGCCCTCGATGTAGAGCCTCTGATCGGCGAGCCGATCCGGATCGGTGATCCCGTGCTCGCGGTTGTGCGCCTCGGCGATGCGCCGGCGGCGTTCCATTTCCTCGCGGCTGACCCCGACCGGCCGGCGCATCGCGGCCGCGCGCCATTCCTCGGCGGTGGCAAAGCCGCCCTCGGGAGGCGAAGCGATCAGCGCCCGAAGCCTGCGCTCGGCCGCATCCAGGTCGGCGCCGGGCGGCAGGCTCCACCGCGCCGCGCGGAAACCCGCAGCCCGCGCGCCTTCCAGATCCTCGGCCTCGTGATCGCCGACATGCAGGCACTGCCGGGGCTCGAAGCCGGCCGCCGCCGCGATTGCCTGAAAGATGCCCGGCTCGGGTTTCTGGCTTCCAGCCAGCCGCGGCGTCATCACGACATCGAAATAGGCGTGCAGACCCAGCGCATCCAGCAGCCCGGGCAGGCGCCCGTCGAAGTTCGAACACATCGCCAGACGGAACTGGTCGCGCTGGAGCCGGGCGAGCAGATCGGGCAGATCGTCGTGCATCCGCCAGGCCTCGGGGGCGGCGTAGTAGGCGAACAGATGCTCGAAGCACGACCGCAGCGCCGCATCCTGCTCGCCGGCATCGAACGCGGCGGCGACGATCCGCCGCCACCACGCCCGCTCGTACATCTCCGGATCCTCCCCCGGAGGCGGCACGATCGAAGGCGCATCGCGCATCGCCTCGCCGATGCGCGACGCAATGACTTCCGGGTCGGCTCTGAAGCCGTAGATCGCGCCGATGCGGGCGTAGGTTTCGGCCACCGGTTCGGCGAAATGAAGCAGCGTGCCCACGGCATCGAAGCTTACGACGCGAATCGCGTCCGGATCATGCATCGGCCCCATCACCGGAAGCATAGACGAATGATGAGGCTCAGTCGCCGATGTTCACCTGCACGATGCCGTTCTCGATGCGCACCGGAAAG
>CAYNLY010000039.1:0-13997 GCA_964398225.1 uncultured Zetaproteobacteria bacterium | reverse complement strand
CAGGGCTCGGCCTCGTCGAGCCGGAACTCCGCCTTGCAGTCCAGGCAGCGATAGAGGATTTCCATTGCACCGAACTTAGAAATCCGCCTGCGGATGCGCAAGCGCACTCGTCCGCCGAACCCTGAGAGACTCGAAAGACGGAGCGAAAAGCTCCCTCATAGATTTCGAGTAGCCCCCCTTCCGTGCGGTTTCTGCGGCATTCCCCTGTTGCACTTAGGCCACCCCGAACTTCCCCTGCCGTTCGGGACACCTCATCTTCCGCCTCCGTGAGATGGATTACAGCGATTGTATTCCCCCTGCTAGAATATTGTGTGCACTGAACTTACGAAGGGAGAGACCAGATGACCGAGGATGCCGCTTGGATTCGCAAAGTTTATCGCCAGCTGTATTTCGACGAGGAAACGCAGCGAGAATACCTTGTTCATGGAACCTTGGAAGACGGTTTTGCCGTATACCTGAATGGCAAACAGGTGGACTGGAAACTGGAATGGCGTATCCTGAACAAAACGGTATTTGTCTCTAAAATGTGGCGACTCGAACTGGCGCGCCAGGAGCGCGCTGCGAGGCGACTAAGAGCGCGTTTGATTCATATCCCCTACTACGCCGAGCGCGACAGAAAATCGGGGATGCGGTTCTGGCGAGCGCTTCAAAGCCACACGGCCCTGAATTATGGCCCCTGAACATCCTTTCCCGCGCCTTCCTCGGCTGTCCGGCCGTCGAACACTTCCCCGTCCTTGAACACGATGATCTTCTTGTGCTTGCGCGCCCATTCCTTCGCTTTCTGGCGTTCCTCGGGTGTCATCTTTCGTTTGAATCCTACGCTCGTCGCCATGCTCAACCTTCCAGTTCAATCCTTAGTTGGATAGCTCTCATGGACCGTTCCGACTCGTACACGAAACCGATACCAAGCATCTCCCCGTTAGCATCAGACCAGCTTGGACCGAAAAGAAAAGGCCCGCAAGCATTCCACTTGCGAGCCTCCCCGGATGCTGCCGGACAGTGATCTGGTGCCGAAGGCCGGATTCGAACCGGCACGGGCGAAGCCCACCACCCCCTCAAGATGGCGTGTCTACCAATTCCACCACTTCGGCGTGGGGCCGCATGCTCTACGCGATTGCGTCCGGCTGCAATCCCCGATTTATTCGGCGGCCGGCAGATCCTCGGCCGGCTGGTCCGACTTGAGCTTCGAAGGATCGAAGCCCGGCGCCGCCGGAGCCGACTTCGTAGGCGCCGCCGGAGCGGGCACCGCCGTGCGCTCGACGACTGAGCCGGTCTTCTGCTGCGAGAAAAAGGCCAGCGTCAGGCTGGTCAGCATGAACACCGCCGCCAGCGCGCCCGTCAGCTTGCCGAGAAACGATCCCGAGCCGCGGCTTCCGAACAGCGTCTGGGCGCCTCCGCCGCCGAAGGACACACCCATCTCCGCGCCCTGGCCGCGCTGGATCAGCACCACGCCGATCAGCGCGAGCGCAACCAGCACGTGCACCACGATCAATACCGTCGTCATCGTTCAGCTCCCTTGGGCCGTTGCCCTTGCCGCGGCCCGGACGATTTCCATAAACGAATCCGCCTTGAGGCTTGCCCCGCCGACGAGCGCCCCGTCCACGCCGGGGCAGGCCAGCAGGCCTTCCGCATTGGCCGGATTCACCGAACCCCCGTAGAGCACCCGGTGCTTGTGCCCGAGCCGGTGCAGTTCCTCGTGGATGAACGCATGCGTCTCGGTGACCTGCTCGGGGGTCGCGGTCCGGCCGGTGCCGATGGCCCAGACCGGCTCGTAGGCGATCGTCAGCGGCGCGGCAGGATCGATCCCGTCGAGAATCGCCAGCTGCCGCTTCAGCACCTCGTTCGTCCGGCCCGCTTCCCGCTCCTCCAGGTGCTCGCCGATGCAGAGCACGGGCTCAAGCCCCGCCTCCATCGCGGCCTTGAGCTTCTTGCGGATCACCTCGTCGGTCTCGCCCATGATGTCGCGCCGCTCGGAATGGCCGATGATCACGTAGTGGCAGCCGGCATCGCGAAGCATCAGCGGGCTGATCGAGCCGGTGAACGCACCCTTGGGCTCGTAATAGACGTTCTGCGCACCCAGGCGGACGCCCTTGGCCAGGAGCTTCTCGCCCAGCGGATACAGCAGCGTGAACGGCGGCATCAGCGCGACCTCGACCCGCTCGGGCGCCGGATTTTCGCCAAGCTGAGCCACGAACTCGAGCGCTTCGGCAAGCACTCCGTTCATCTTCCAGTTGCCGGCAACGAGGCACCGGGTCGAACCAGTCATCCCATCCTCCTTCGCGCCCGGGGCCGGAGCGGGGTCCGGGCAGGGTCGCGAAGTGTAGAAAAACAGGCCCGAAAGGCAAGGACGACCTGGCCCGTTCGGGCCCGCGCCCCTAGGCTTGAGGCATGGACAGGGCGGAACGGCCGGCCGCCAACAAGGCGCTGGGGCAGCACTTTCTGCGCGATGCCGAGGCCGTGCGGCTCATCTGCGCCGTGGTGCCGGAAGGCGCGCGCGTACTCGAGATCGGGCCGGGGCCGGGCGCGCTGACCGAGCCTCTGCTGGCCCGAAGCTCGGCGCTTGCCGTCATCGAAAAGGACGACCGATTCGCGGCGCGCTGGCAGGCCCGGGCCGATGCCGGCCTCAAGGTCTACCATGCCGACGTGCTCGAGGTGCTCGACCGGGCCATCGCCGAGTTCCGGCCGGAATGGATCGTCGGCAACCTGCCCTACAACATCAGCGGACCGCTTTCCGCCGCGCTGTTCGCCCATCGTTTGTCCGGGGGCATGGTCCTGATGTATCAGCGCGAGGTGGCCTCGCGCATTCTCGCCGGGCCCGGCAGCCGCGCGTACGGGGGGCTTTCGGTCCTGGCCCGGCATTTCTACGACCCGGAGCGCCTGCTCACGCTCGCGCCCGGCGCCTTCCGTCCGCCGCCGAAGGTGCATTCGAGCGTCGTCGTGCTCCGGCCGCATGGCCGGGAGCCGGTCTGCGGCTATTCCGAGCTGCAGCGCGCGGTCCGGACCGGCTTTGCCCACCGCCGCAAGACGCTGGCGAACAACTTCCGCGAACTGCTCTCATCCTCGGACTGGGAGCGTCTGGGCATCGACCCGGGCCTCCGCCCCGAACAGCTCGCCCCGGATTCCTGGGCCCGGCTCGCCCGATTCCTAGCCGGCCGAGGATTCCAGTAGCGGATCGAGCTCGCCGCGGCGGTCGAGCGCATACAGATCGTCGCAGCCGCCAATGTGCCGTCCGTCGATGAAAATCTGCGGGATCGTGCGCCTGCCGCCGCTGCGCTCAAGCATCTCCTCGCGCAGCTCGGGCTGGCGCTGGACGTTGTATTCGACGAAGTCGACGCCCTTCTTCTTCAGCAACGCCTTCGCGCGCATGCAGTAGGGGCAGAAATCGCCGGAATAGATCTCCACGCGGGCCATGATCGCACCTCCATTCAGGGCAGTTCGCCGGGACGCGGGGTTCGCGCAAGCGTCAGCACCCGCACCGGGCCGGCATGTTTTGCGAGGCAGCCGGCGGCCGCGCGGGCCGTGGATCCCGTCGTCAGGATGTCGTCCACGATCCAGGGCCTCGCACCTTCGGGCAAGTATGCGCGCCAGTTCCGGTCCATGGCAAACGCCCGGCGAAGATTCCGCCGCCTGGCGGCGGCGTCCAGCGCCGATTGCCGGGGCTGCCTGCCCTGCCGCGTCATCGCCCGCCAGGCAAGGCCCGCGCCGGTCATCGTCGCGATCCTTCGGGCAAGATCGGCCGCGTGATGCAGGCCGGTCTTCCGCATCCGCGCATGGGGCATCGGCACCGGCACGAGCACGTCGCCGGGGCCGAGCAGCTCTCCGAGCCGCGTCCCGGCCGCCCGAAGCAGCCAGTGGAGGCCTGCGTCGAATCCGGAGAGCTTCCAGTCGAGAATCGCTTCTCGGACGCGATCGCGGTAGACGAACAGGCTCACGGTGCGCAGCTGGGGCGGCGGCCGCTTCAGGCAGGCGGCGCAGGGACCCGGCCGCAGCGACTCGGGCAGCACGCTGCCGCAGCGTTCGCAGGTGGAGCGCGGCCAGACGCGGATTCCGTCCAGACAGGCCGGGCAGCATTCGCCCGCGCGATCGACCGGCGCGGAGCAGAACGGGCACAGCGGCGGCAGCAGCCAGCGCCTCAGCCCGTCAACCCATTCGCCCCAGTCGGTTGACAGCCCACCCATGGCTCCCAGCATGCCCGCCATGACGGATGCGCGCAACTGGTTCGAGCCCGTCCCGGAGCCGCGGAAACGCCGGCTGCCCGGCCTTCGCCGGCAGGGCCGGGCGATCGAGCGGAACGGCCGCCGGCTCATCGACTTCGCCTCCAACGATTACCTGGGCCTGGCCGCGCACGAGGCGGTGAAGCAGGCCGCCGCCGACACGATCCGGCAACAGGGACTTGGCAGCGGCGCCTCCCGGCTGGTTTCGGGCGACGATCCGGAGCTGCATGCGCTCGAACGGACGCTGGCCGAATGGAAGCGCGCCGAGGCCGCCCTCGTGCTCGGCTCCGGGATGCTCGCCAACCTGGGCCTGATCCAGGCCGTGGCCGGACGCCACGACACGATCTTCGCCGACCGGCTCAATCATGCCTCGCTGATCGACGGCGCCCGGCTTTCCGGCGCCCGCCTGCGCCGCTACCCGCACCGCGACCTTGAGGCGCTTGAGCGCATGCTCGCCCGCGCGGAGGGAAGCGGGCGGCGGATCATCGTCAGCGACGGCGTGTTCAGCATGGACGGCGACCGCGCGGATGTTGCCGGCCTGATCCGGCTGGCCGAGGAATACGATGCGCTCCTGATTCTGGACGATGCGCACGGGCTGGGCGTGCTGGGCCCCGAGGGCGCGGGGCTGGTGCGCGAGGCGGGCCTGAGCGGCCATCCGAGGCTGGTCGAGGTCGGCACCTTCGGCAAGGCGCTCGGAGGATACGGGGCCTTCATCGCCGCCCCGAAAGCGTTCATCGAGGGCCTCGTGAACCGGCAGCGCACGCTGATCTATTCGACCGCGCTGCCGCCCGCGGTCGCAGCCGGCGTCCGGGCGGCCGTGGCGCTGGCGCGGGAAGGCGCGCTGCGGGCGAAACTCGCGGAGAACATCGCCCGATTCCGGCGCGCCGCCGAAGGCCTTCCGCTTCTGGATTCGGCCACGCCGATCCAGCCCCTGATTCTGGGCTCCGATGAACGCGCGCTCGAAGCCAGCCGGCGGCTTGCCGAGGCGGGCTGGTTCGTGCCCGCGATCCGCCCGCCCACGGTGCCCGAGGGCAGCGCCCGGCTGCGCATCACGCTGTCCGCGGCGCACACACCGGCCGAAATCGACGGCTTCGCGGCTGATCTGCGCCGCATCCTCAGGCAGCTTCGATGAGGCTTGCGTTCCTTCACGGCTGGGGCCAGTCGCCCGCGATCTGGCACGAGCAGCGGGCGCGATACCCGGACGCCCTGTTCCCGCGCCTGCCCGGCCACGGCGGCGCCCCCGACCGCGCGCCCGAAGACTGGCCCGAGGCGCTCGTTGCCGCGCTTCCGGAGGAGCCGGTTCTGCTCGTCGGCTGGTCGCTGGGCGGGATGCTCGCGCTGGAGCTGGCGCATCGCCGGCCCGAGCGCGTGGCCGGACTCGTGCTGATCGCCACGACCCCGTGCTTTGCCGCGCGCCCCGACTGGCCGTTCGGGGCTTCAGGCGAGGTTCTCGAGGGCTTCGCGGCCGCGGCCGAACACGACGATGCGCGCCTGCTCGGCCGCTTTTTCCTGCTGATGCTGCAGGGCGCGCCTCTTTCCCGCCAGGAGCTGCGCGCAATCGCCCGGAAGGCCGTGGACCGGCGGCATCCGCCGAGCCGGGAGGGGCTGAAGGCGGGACTCGCTTTGCTGGCCGGGCGCGACCTTCGCGACCGGATTCCGGAGATCGTCCAGCCCGCGATCGTGCTGCACGGCGCGCGAGATGCGATCGTGCCGTTTCAGGCCGGCCAATGGCTTGCCGGGCACCTGCCGCGGGCCACGATGCGGCCCGCGGGCGCCGAATGCCACGCGCCGTTTCTGATCGCGCCCGAGGCGCTCGATGAGGCCATTGCCGCATGCGCGGACAGATCGAGGGAGGCACGATGAAACGCCCGCCCGCCGACCGGGTCCGGCGCGCATTCGCGCGCGCGGCAACGAGCTACGACGCCCACGCCGTGCTGCAGCGCGAAATCGCCCAGCGCCTGATCGATCACCTGCGTCTTACGAAGCTCGAGCCGCGCCGGATCCTCGACATCGGCTGCGGAACCGGCCATTTCACCCGCTTGCTGCGCCGGCGCTATCCGCGCGCGCGCATCGTCGCGCTCGACCTGGCGATGCCGATGCTCGATCAGGCGCGGAAAAAGGAGCCGCGGCGGCTGCCCTGGCGCGGTGTCACGCGGTTTGTCGGCGGCGATGCCATGCGCCTGCCGTTCGCCGAGGCCAGCTTCGACCTCGTGACCTCGAATCTGACGATGCAGTGGGTTTCCGAGCCCGAAGCCATGCTCTCCGAAATGCGGCGCGTGCTGGCGCCCGGCGGGCTGATGCTGTTTTCGACCTTCGGCCGGCGCACACTGATCGAACTTCGCCAGACGCTCGCGGGCATCGAGCCCGAGCTTGCCGGACTGGTGCTCCCGTTTCCGGACGTCACCGAACTGGGCGATGCGCTGATGCGGCTGCCGCTTCAGGTCACCGTGACCGACGCCGATCTGTTCACGCTGACCTATCCGGACACGATGGCGCTACTGCGCGATCTGAAGGGGCTGGGCGCGAGCGCGGCCGCGATTCCCGGCCGGGGCGGGCGCGGGCTCTACGGGCGCAGGCTGATCCAAGAGCTGGCCCGCCGCTACCCCGCCCGGCACCGGACCGAGGACGGGCGCATCCGGGCAAGCTTCGAGGCGCTCTACGGTCAGGCATGGCATGCCGACGGCGTGGTGCCGGCGCGCGGGATGATTCCGATCCGGCCCCTGGATGTGGGAGGCGAAGGTGTCTAGCTGGTTCGTCACCGCCACCGACACCGGCGCGGGCAAGACCTGGGTGACGGCGGCGCTTGCCCGGGCCGTTCGCGCCGCGGGCCTGAAGCCGGTCGTGCTCAAGCCCGTCGTCTGCGGCATCGAGCACGGCCGCTACACCGATCTGGACCGCCTTGCGGACGCGGCCGGCGTGGCGCCACCCGAGTCCATCAACCGCTACCGCTTCGCGCTGCCGGCCAGCCCCGACCGGGCCGCCGCGGCCGAAGGCGCCCGCATCGAACCCGGCGAGCTCGTGGACTGGTGCCGACACCGGGCGAAGGGACCGTGCGCGCTTGTCGAGGGCGTCGGCGGGCTGATGGTGCCGCTCGCCCCGGGCTTCCGGGTGCTCGAATGGCTGCGCGCGCTTCCCGAGCTGAGGCCGCTCGTCGTCGTCGGCGCGCGGCTTGGTGCGATCAACCACGCGCTGCTGACGCTCGCGGTGCTGGAGGCGAACGGACGGCCCGCCGAGGCCGTGATCGTCAACGCGCCGACGCCGGAGGCCGATGCCTGGATCGAGCCCGTGGCCGAGGGCATCCGTCCGTGGTTGGACAGACGCGTTCCCCTGTTTACAATCCGCCACGGTGGGTCCCTGGGAGGGGACGTGCTGTCCCGACTGTTCGCCGAGGTGTGACGGCGCGCACGGCGCCGCGGGCGCTACATGCGCAGAATGGGCGATTTGCGGGAGGCGGCGTGCCGCGCCGAGGAGAGGCAACCATGAAGGTATTGCTGGTCGACGACGAAGAAAACATGCAGACGATCATGGCGGCGTTTTTGCGCCGCTACTGCGAGGAGCGAAACGAAACGCTCGATCTGAAGGCGCTGTTTGATCCGGTTCAGGGGCTGTTTGAGGCCACGACGAACGGCGAATCCTACGACCTGATCGTGCTCGACGTCCGCCTGCCGAAGCTGACCGGCGACGAGATCTACCAGAGCCTGATGCAGGTGCACCCGGAGCTTCTGGACCGGGTGCTGTTCGTCACCGGCTACCGCGAAGACCTCGACGCGCGCTTTCCCGACCGGAACCTGCGCATTCTCGACAAGCCGTTCCGTTTCCACGAGCTCGAAGCCGCGATCGACGACATCCTGGCCCACGCCGGACGCGCCTGAGCGATCAGCCCGGCGGGCGGAACGCCCCCTCGGTCGCGAAGCTCATCAAGAGCGCCAACATCGGCGCGCCGGAGTTGATCCGCCCCTCCCTTAGCCACTGCAGCGCCTCGGCCCTCGGCAGCCAGAACGCGCGGATGTCCTCCTGCTCGGCGTGCATGCCGCCGCCCGCGTGGCTGGGGGAGGCCCGGTCCACGAGCCCCAGAAACAGATCGATGCGCTCGGAGCTGCCGCCCGGCGTGGAGTAGTAGCGGCCCAGGTGGATGAGCTCGGAGGGCGAATAGCCCGCCTCCTCCTCGGCCTCGCGACGCGCCGCCTGGGCCGGTGTTTCGCCCTCGTCCACCATGCCGGCCACGACCTCAACAAGCCAGGGATCGTCCTTGCGGACGGCGGGTCCGATCCGGAACTGCTCGATCAGGAGCACCTCATCGCGCGCCGGATCGTAGAGCAGCACGGCCACAGCGTCCCCGCGCTCCAGATGCTCGCGTACGATCGTCTGCCGCCCGCCGTCGAAACGCTCGTGCTCCACCGTATAGCGTTCGAGCCGGAAAAAGCCGCGGTATACGGTCTTCTCGTCCACAATCCGCCAGTCCATCACGCCTCCCGGGCCGCGATTGCCTCTTCGCCGCGGCCCGCGCCAATGCTACACTCACCGCCATGAAGATTCTGGTGGTTGAGGACGAGGAGCGCGTCGCTCACTTCATCCAGAAGGGCCTGAAGGAAGAGGGCCATGCCGTGGACGTCGCGCATGACGGCGAGGACGGGGAGTTTCTCGCCGAGGTCAACGATTACGACCTGATCATCCTGGACCTGATGCTGCCGAAGAAGAACGGCATCACGGTTTGCCGCGAACTGCGCGCGCGCGGCGTGAACACGCCGGTCTTGATGCTCACCGCGCGCGATGCGGTCGAGGACAAGGTGCGCGGCCTGGACGCCGGCGCCGACGACTATCTCGTCAAGCCGTTCGATTTCGCCGAACTGCTCGCGCGCGTGCGGGCGCTGCTTCGGCGCCAGTCCGAAAGCAAGTCGCCGGTGCTGAAGGTCGCCGACCTGGAGCTGGACCCGATCAGCCGCCGGGTGACACGCGCCGGCAAGCCGATCCGGCTGACGACGAAGGAATACGCGCTGCTCGAATACCTGATGCGCAACGCCGGCAAGGTTTTGTCGCGCACGCTGATCGGGGAGCATGTCTGGGACATGAACTTCGACCCCGAGTCGAACGTGATCGATGTCTACATCAGCCATCTGCGCCGCAAGATCGACAAGGGATTCGAGCCGCCGCTTCTGCATACGATCCGCGGCCAGGGCTACCTGCTCAGCGACGAAGCGCCGCCCGGCTGATTCCGGGCCCGGATGAAGCTGCTCGGCCGCCGCCCCCGCATCGCGCTGTTCCGCACCTTCCGCGGCAGGCTCGCGATGCTCTACATCGCGCTCGAATTCGGCATCCTGATGTTTGCGGCCGTCGTGCTCTACGCCGCGCTGTCTCTGAAGCTGAACGACGAGGTCGACGGCCAGCTGCGCGCCCAGGCCGAAAGCCTCGTGCGGGAACTCGAGCATTCCCCGCTGTCGTTCTGGGGCGGGCACCTGCAGAGCTTCGCCAGCCACTACCCGGGCGGCGTGCAGCTGATCGGCGCCAACGGGCTGGTGATGTTCCGCTCCGACCGGGCGCTGATCGATCGCGGCGGCGACGACGTCTCCCGCGCGCTCTGGCAGGCCTTCCGCTTCGACCGCGTCAGCTTCGCCTCGACCGAAAACCTGCTCAAACGCACGAACGTGCGCGTGATCGCGATGCCCATCCACCGCCACGGGCGCGTGGCCGCGGTGCTGCTGCTGGGCCGGAACACCGGCGACATCCGATCGGTGTTCAACCTGCTGTACACGATCGGCGGCATTCTCGGGCTGCTGTCGATCGCGATTTCGGCCGCGGCCGGCTACTACATGGCGAAAAAGGCGCTGCAGCCGATCCGCGACATCACCCGAACCGCGCAGGCGGTGGCCAACGGCGACCTGTCCCAGCGGCTGAAGATCAGTTCCGAGGACCGGGACATCCAGCTGATGGTGCGCGCGCTGAACCGGATGTTCGAAGCGCTTGAGACCAGCTTCCAGGCGCAGAAGCGCTTCACCGCCGACGCTTCCCACGAACTGCGGCTGCCGCTGACGATCCTGAAGGGCGAGATCGAGGTGGCGCTGCGCAAGCCCCGCGAGCCGGAGGAATACCGGGAACTGCTGCGCCAGCTTCTGGACACGGTCGGCCGCATCCAGCGCATCGTCAACGACCTGCTCACGCTGGCCCGCGCCGATGCCGGCCAGATGGAGCTCGAACAGCAGCCGGTGGACTTCTCGCTGCTCGTCGAGGAGGTCGCGCAGCAGCATCTGGTGCTGTTCGACGCCCACCGGCTTTCGCTCGATCTGGACGTGGACGACGGACTCGTGGTCCTGGGCGATGCGCCGCATCTGGAGCGGATGCTGATGAACCTGATCAACAATGCGTTCAAGCATGCGCCGGCGGGCAGCACGGTGCACGTCACCCTCCGCGCCGAGGACGAGCGCGCGCATCTGATCGTCCGGGACGAGGGACCCGGGATTCCGAAGGAAAAGCAGGAACGCATCTTCGACCGATTCTTCCGCGCCGACGACGCCCGCGCCCGCCGGGAAGGGGAGGGCGCGGGCCTGGGGCTGGCGATCTGCCACCGGATCGTCGAGGCCCACGACGGCCTGATCTGGGTCGAAAGCGAGCCCGGCAAAGGCGCGGCCTTCCATGTCGTTCTGCCGCTTGCCGGGCCCGACCCACGACTGTCCCGCCATCTCAGCGAGGTTCTGCACCGTTCTTGAACAAAAAGCGGGGCGGCATGCGCCGCCCCGCCGCCAGCATCGGCCGCTCCGTCAGGGCAGCGCGATCCGCCAGATGTGGAAGCCGCGCGCGCTTCTGACCTGCCGGGCCTTCCGTTCGGCCGGCGGCACCTTCCGGTCGGAATGGAAATAGACCCATCCGCCGGAAACGCTCGGCGCGCCGTCCCGCGCGGGATCCTTCGTCAGCTGCTCGATCCTCGACCCGTCGAGCGTGACGGCCCAGATGTCCCAGTTGCTTTTCGACGGATGACGCATGTCCGCCCGGGCGCGGTTCGAGGTGAACACGATCCACTTGCCGTCCGGGCTCCAGGCCGGCTGCACGTCGATCGAACGCGCGTCGGTCAGCTGCACGAGGTTGCCGCCATCCGCATCCATCACGAACAGATGCCGGCTCCGGCCCGCGGCCATCGAAAAGGCGATCCGCTTGCCGTCAGGCGAGACGGCCGGGTTCACCCCCCGGGCAAGCTCGCGCTCGCTTCCGTCCGGAAAGATCCGGACGATCACGGGCTCGGCGCGCCCGAAGTCCCAGTTCGCAAACGGCGGCATCGCGCGCATGCGGGCCGGGCTCTTCGGCTTGCTCCGATGCGCGCCCGTCCGGATGCGCACCGCGACGACCGAGCCGTCGGCGAGCCTGCCGGGCTGGGTGAGCTCCCCGGAAAGCTGCAGCAGGCGCCGGAGCACGCCGCGGCCGGCGGCCGGCTTCTCCCACAGCCCGAGTCCGCCCGCCCGCTCGGACAGGAAGATCACGTGCGCGTCATCGCTCCAGGCCACCGAGTCGAGCGCGTGCGGATCCTCGGTGACGACATTGAGCGGATCGCCGTTCTCGACCAGCCTGCGGGTGATGAGCGCCTCGCGCCCCTTGCCGGACACCACGAGCAGCTGGCGCCCGTCCGGCGAAACCTTCGGATACATCTCGCTCTCGCCCGGCTCGAGCGTCAGCAGTTCGGCCCGGTCGGCCGGTGCCTTGGCCTCGTGCGCGCCGCGCGCGGAATGGCTTTCGAGCCAGTCGAGGAATCCCTCGGCGTGCGCCGCGGGCAGCGCGAGCAGCAGCCCGAGCGCGGCGAGCGCCATCTTCTGCGTCCAACGATTCATGCCTTTTCCTCCTTGAATCAGCGGCCGTCGATCCGGACGGTCCAGATGTTCCAGCTGCGGCCGGCGCGCGACTGGGGCGCCTTCGGATCCCGGTTCGAATGGAACGCGATCGTCGTCGCATCCAGCCAGGTGGGGCCGCCGTCGGTCACGTTCACGCCATTGGTCACACGCGTGACCTCGCCGCTTGCGACATCGAGCACATAGATCGAGGTGGCGCGCACATCACCCTTCGCGTCGCGATTGGAGACGAACGCAAGCTTCCGTCCGTCCGGGCTCCAGGCCGGCTCGAAGTCGCCGAACGGCGAGCTGGTGAGCTGCTCCAGCGCGCTGCCCTCGACATCCTGCACCCAGATGTCGTAGTTGCCGTTCGTTTCGCGCACGAAGGCCACGCGCCGGCCGTCGGGCGAGATCGCGCCGTCGAACGCGTTCGGAATCATCGTCAGCCGGCTGGAGCGGGTATCGAAGGTGAACAGCACCGGCGGCTGGAACTTGTTGGCCTTGCCCGTCTTCGTAGCCGCATAGCCCATCTTGTGCCGGTAGCTGTCGGAGTCGTAGATGCGCCACTGCTGGCCCAGCAGCTCGTCGTGCACGGGAGTTGCGAACTCGTTGAGCAGCTGGTTGTAGCGGCTTTTCTCGAGCGTCGAGTCGAAGCACCAGACGCTGCCGTCGCGGGCCGCGTTCAGGTGCATCGGCGCAAGCACCCCGCGATAGACCGCCATGTTGGCGATCGCCAGATGCCCGTCGCCGTGCGCCTGCCACATCCAGGCGGAAACCGGTCCGATCCGGTTGGTCACATAGCCGATCGCGCCGCTGGCCACGGCCACGCCCTCGCGCACGGCCTCCTCGATCGAAAAATGCGGCACGGTCTTGCCGCCCGCCGTCGAGCCGCGCGAGATGCGCACGACATCGAAGCGATCCACGCCGCTGCGGCGCGAATAGACGAGAAAGTCGCCGGCGGCGGACGGATAGACCGCATCGCTGCGGTCATCGACGATCCACGGCGATACGGGATACAGCGGCTCGGGCGCGGCCTGCGTGCGCGCCACCGCCGGAGTGGACGCCACCAGCCCCGCAAGCAGCAGGGCCGCGGTCAGGGTTCGCTTGCTGTTCATCGTGGGAAGTCCTCCAGGTTCGGGATCTTCGGGGCCGATTCCTTCGGACCCGGCGCACGAGGCCCAGGGCCCCGTGCGATCTCGCGCAAGGCTCGGTGCGCATGCTAGCACGCATGTGATACCCGTCACAGATTTAAGGATTTTCATCGGACGCTGAAATCCGGTTCATCCATGCCCCGCCCCCGCCGGAATCAGGGGATGCGAAAGCGTGACAAACCCAGTATCCTGCGCGGCCCGGGCGCAAGGCCAGGGAGCCCAAACCGAGGAGTGAGAGCAATGGCGCTGAACATCTATTACGACAAGGATGCCGACCTGTCCCTGATCCGGGGCATGAAGGTGGTCGTCGTCGGCTACGGCTCGCAGGGACACGCGCATGCGCTGAACCTGCGCGATTCGGGCGTGGACGTGACCGTGGCGCTGCGGGAGGGATCGCCCTCGGCGGCCAAGGCCGAGGCCGAGGGGCTGAAGGTCATGGGCGTGGTCGAGGCGGTGAAGACCGCCGATCTGGTCATGGTGCTCACGCCGGACGAGTTCCAGGCCCGGCTCTACCGCGAGCAGCTCGAGCCCAATCTGAAGTTCAACGCCACACTGGCGTTCGCGCACGGATTTTCGATTCACTACAACCAGATCGTTCCCCGCGAGGATCTGGACGTGATCATGATCGCGCCGAAGGCGCCGGGTCACACCGTCCGGTCCGAGTTCGTGAAGGGCGGCGGCATTCCGGACCTGATCGCGGTCTACCAGGACGCGACGGGCCGGGCCAAGGACGTCGCGCTGTCCTATGCCTCGGCGATCGGCGGCGGCCGCACCGGCATCATCGAGACGACGTTCAAGGACGAAACCGAAACCGACCTGTTCGG
>CAYNLY010000038.1:0-15004 GCA_964398225.1 uncultured Zetaproteobacteria bacterium | reverse complement strand
TTTGAGGAGATGCAGAAATGGGAAAAAGGTTCGTGCGATTCCTTGCAATGACGGCGGCATGGCTGCCGGCCGCGGCCCTGGCCGATCCGCTGGATCGCGGCGAGGCCTATACCGAACGCGGTGGGCCGCCGGACTGGATGGACGGCGTCGATTTCGGCTGGCTTCTGGTGGATTACGGGGTCTTTGCGATCGTCGTCATCGCCTTCGGCTGGGTTCTGCTGCGCCGGCCGCAGTGGTTCGAGGGTTTCGAGGCTCTGCTCAGCGCGCCGTTCGGGATGCTGTTCCGCGCTGCATCGGGCCTGCCGATTCTGTTGCGCGAGCTGGTCCAGGGGCTGATCGGGCTCGTCATCCTTGGCCTCGTGGTCGGCTGGGTGTTCTTCTGCCAGTGGCTGAGCCATCATGATCTCGGAGCCATCGCGATGGCGGGACTGGCGCTGCTGGCCGTGATTCTGGTGCGGCTCGTGAAGCGCGGAGAGTCGCGGGAGGCGGCATGAACGACTGGGAGGCGCGCTACCGGGCCGGGGAAACCGGCTGGGATCGCGGTGGCCCGAGCCCGGCGCTGGACGTATTCCTTGCCCGTGGGCTTGAACCCTGCCGCATCCTGATTCCGGGCTGCGGACGCGGACATGAGGTTGTGGCGCTGGCGCGGCGCGGCTTTGACGTGACGGCCATCGATATCGCGCCATCGGCCATCCGGCATCTGCGCCGGGTTTTGGATGATGCGGGGCTGGTTGCCGAGATCGTCCTTGGCGACCTGTTCGACTTTGCGCCTCAGGCCCCGTTCGATGCCATTTACGAGCAGACCTGCCTGTGCGCGATCCGGCCGGAGCAGCGCGCGGACTATGAGCGCAGGCTTTACGACTGGCTGAAGCCGGGCGGCAGGCTTTATGCGCTGTTCATGCAGACCGGTGCCGAAGGCGGCCCGCCGTTTCACTGCGATCTGCTCGCGATGCGCAGGCTGTTTGCCGATGACCGCTGGCAGTGGCCGGATGCCGAGCCGCCGGTGCTGGCGCCGCATCGCGGCGGCCGCTTCGAGCTCGGCTACGTATTGGTCCGGAGATAGCCGCTGGCGATCTACAAGCGTTTCCTCGACGGCGTGCCGTGGTATCTGGCGCGCCATTACTGGTGGGCCTATCTGTGGCGCGTGGGCGTCTGGTTCTTCGATCATTCTCCGGTCATCAACGCGATTCTGTTCGGCCAGTACCGAAAGCTGATGGAGGCCACGCTTTCCATGCTCGACGGGCGGAAGGACGCCCGCGTGCTGCAGCTTTCCTGCGTCTACGGGGCGTTCACGCCCAGGGCAGCGGGAAGGCTGGGGCGCCCGATGGTGCTGGTGGATGTCGCGGGCATCCAGCTCCGGCTTGCCCGCCGCAAGGTTCCTGAGGGTCGCCTGCTGCTTGCGCAGATGGATGCGGAGCGCCTCGGGCTCGCCGAGTCGTGCGTCGATCAGGTCGTGATCTTTTTCCTCTTTCATGAGATGCCGCCCGAGGCAAGGGCGAGGACGATGGCGGAGGCCGTGCGCGTGCTCCGGCCCGGCGGAAGCCTGGTGATCACCGAGTATGCGCCCGCGCCCCGGCGCCATCCGCTGTTCCGATTCCCTCCTGCGCGCGCGCTTCTGACGCGCCTGGAGCCTTTCCTGGGCGGTTTCTGGGACGAAGACCTCGATGCGCGCGCAATCGAAGCGGCAGCCGGCTGCGGGAAGACCGCGGTCCGCGAGCGGGAAGCATACTTCTTCCGGGGGTTCTATCGGGTGGTTCGTTTCCGGCTTCAGTTCTAGGGGTTGAGCCCGAGCATTTCGATCAGCATCCGGCGCAGCTCTTCGATGCCGCGCCCGTCCTGGCTCGAGGTGGCCAGAGGCTTGCGTCCGCCCAGATCCCGGGCCATTTCGCGAAGCCGGACCGCACGCCGGTTGCCCGACAGCTTGTCCGCCTTTGTGGCCACGGGCTCCCAGATCAGCCCATGCGCATCGAGCCATTCGACGAGCTGCAGATCGGCCGGCTTCGGTCCGTGGCGGATGTCCAGCAGCACGAGCACGAGATCCGGACCCATCGGGCCCGTCAGGTAGCCCTCGATCAGCTCCGCCCATTGCCTCCGGGCCTGCTTGCCCGCCCGGGCGAAACCGTAGCCGGGCAGATCCACGACCCGGAAGCGGCCGTCGACCTCGAAGACGTTGATGAGCCGGGTGCAGCCGGGGGATTTCGAGGTCTTGACGAGGTTCCTGCGGCCGAACAGCGCGTTGAGCAGCGAGGACTTGCCCACATTGGAATGGCCGGCCACCGCCACATGCGGCAGATCGGCGGCCGGAAAGCGCGCGGGATCGGCCACCGACACAACGAAACGGGCGTTCGGCCAGCGTATGATCTCCGTCGGCATGGCGCGAAGCTGGCACGCATCTGGGCTTCTGGCTAGAGTGTGCACAAAATTTAGGCAGGACAGATTCCCGATGACTTCGAACCCCACCCGGATCCCGCTTCCCGGCTTCGATGTCGGTCCGCACCGGATCGATCCGCCGCTGGTGCTCGCCCCGATGGCCGGCATCACCGATCTGCCGTTCCGGCGCATTTGCCGGCGTTTCGGTGTCGGGCTGACGGTCACCGAGATGATCGCCTCGCGCGCGGTCGAGCAGGGGCGCGAGCGCACCGAGCGCATGGCCGGGATCGACCCCGACGAGCACCCGGTCGCCATTCAGGTGGCCGGTTCCGAGCCCGGATTCGTCGCTGAGGCCGCGCGCTGGGCCGTGCAGCGCGGCGCCGACATCGTGGACATCAACATGGGCTGTCCGGTCAAGAAGGTCGTGAAGCAGGTGGCGGGCTCCGCGCTGCTGCGGGACGAGAGGAGGGTGGCCGAAATCCTGCGCGCGGTGGTCCGGGCGGTCGAGGTGCCGGTCACGCTCAAGATCCGCACCGGCTGGGACGAGCGGACGAAGAACGTCGAGCGCATCGCACGCATCGCCGAGGATTGCGGCATCCGGATGCTGACCGTGCACGGAAGGACGCGGGCCCAGATGTTCAACGGCCGGGCCAACTGGGAGGACATCGGCCGGGCCAAGGCCGCGGTGCGCATTCCGGTCGTCGGCAACGGCGATGTGGTCGATGCGGCAAGTGCGCTCGAAATGGTCCGGATTTCCGGCTGCGACGGCGTGATGGTCGGGCGCGCGGTGCAGGGGAATCCCTGGGTGCTCGCCGAGGTGCGCGCGGCCCTTTGCGGCGAGCCCCTCCCGGCGCAGCCTTCTGCCGAGGAACGCTGGGCCGTCGTCGAGGAACATCTGCGGAATCTGGCCGAGCATCACGGCGTGGCGACGGCCTCGAAGCTTGCCCGCAAGCATGTGCCCTGGTATTCGAAGGGGCTTCCGGGGGCGGCGGAGTTCCGGCGCGATTTCCAGCGCATCGAGCGCTGGTCCGATCAACTGGCCGCCGCCCGCGCTTTTTTCCTGGGCGAAGGCTTCCGCCTTTCGCGCGCCGCATGAGCAGCCGGGTCCCGCTTTCCGCGTTGCCGGTGCCGACGCTGCTGCTCGATGCCGAAGGGTGCGTGGAAGCGGCAAGCCTCCTTGCCTGCGAGGCGCTGGGCCGCTCCGAGCGGCGCCTGGCGGGATCTTCGTGGCTGTCGCTGTTTGCGCCCGCTGGCGAGGGCGAGGCGATGCTGGCGCGCCTCGGGGAAGGGGTTCCGGTCGTGACCAGCCACCGGATGTGCCTGCGCGGAACGGGCATGCCGGTGTCCCTGCATCTCGGCCGGCGGGAAGGAGGCCTGGTGCTGATGTTCGTCATGGAGGCCCATCGCCGGGAAGTGGAGGAGCATGCCCGGCGCACCGAACTGGCCGAGGCCGCCGCGCGGATCGCGCTGGAGCTTGCGCACGAGGTCAAAAACCCGCTGGCGGCAATCCGCGGTGCCACGCAGTGGCTGCGCTCGCGGTCGCCGGATGTGGAAACCGCGGAGGCGCTGGCGCGGATCGAGGACGGCACGAGCCGGATCCGGGAGCGGATCGACGCGTTTCTCCAGCTCGGGCCGCGAGCCGATGTGGAGATGGAGCCGGTGAATGTCCACGGCCTGATCCTCGAGGTCTGTGAGCCGGTTTCCGGAATCGAGCTGCGGCGCGTGTTCGATCCCAGCCTGCCCCGGGTGCGCGCGCACCGGGCGCGGCTCAAGCAGGCGCTGGAGAACCTGTGGCGCAATGCCGTCGAGGCCAAACCGGGTTTCATCGAATGGCAGACCCGGCTGGTTCCGGATGCGCGCCTGCCGGGGCGGGACGCCCCGGTGATCGAGATCGCGATCACGAACGACGGCGAGCCGGTGCCCGAGTCGATTCGCGAACGGCTGTTCGTGCCCTATGTCACCGGCAAGGAGCGCGGCAGCGGGCTGGGACTTGCGCTGGTGGAGCGGGTGGCGCTCGAGCACGGTGGGCGCGTGCTGCTCGATGCCGGGCGGAAGCGGACGCGCGTGGCCATCCAGTTGCCCGCCGAACGGGGGACGACATGCTCGCGCTGATCGTGGACGACGACGAAGGCATCCGCTGGGTGCTGGACAAGGTGCTGCGCGAGGAGGGGCTCGAGGTCGCCGAGGCGGGCTCGGTCGAGGAAATGATGGCCGCCATCGAGACGCGCGCTCCCGATCTCGTGTTTCTGGACGTCTATCTTCCCGACGGCAATGGCATGCGGCTGCTCGAACAGCGGGCGATCGAGGCTCCGGTGGTGCTGCTTACGGCGGAAACCACCTTCGACCATGCCGCGCGCGCCTACAGCCTCGGCGCGCTGGAATACCTGCCCAAGCCCTTCGATCTCGACGAGGTGCGGCTGCTCGTGCGCCGGCTGATGCCGGATGATGCACCCCGGCAGAAGCCCGCTCCCGTTCGGGCTGCCCGCGAGACGATGATCGGCCGCGCCCCGGCGATGCAGCAGCTGTTCCGCACGCTGGGACGGGTGGCGGCGAGCGATCTGACCGTGCTCATCACCGGCGAGTCCGGAACGGGCAAGGAACTGGTGGCGCGCATCCTGCACGACCGGAGCGGGCGGGCGGGCCGACCGTTCGTGGCCATCAACACGGCCGCGATTCCCGCCGATCTTCTCGAATCCGAGCTCTTTGGTCACGAGAAGGGAGCGTTCACCGGTGCCGACCGCGCCCGGCCCGGCCGTTTCGAGCAGGCCAACGGCGGCACGCTGTTCCTCGACGAGATCGGCGACATGCCGCCCGCGCTCCAGGCCAAGCTGCTGCGCGTGCTCGAGGAGGGGCGTATCCAGCGGGTCGGCGGCGGTGAGCCCAGGCCGGTCAATGTCCGGCTGGTGGCGGCAACCCATCAGAACCTTCCCGAAAAGATCGCCCGGGGCGAGTTTCGCGAGGATCTTTACTACCGGCTGAACGTCATTCCGGTGCATATTCCGCCGCTCCGGGATCGGCGGGAGGACATCCGGGAGCTCGCCGAGCACCTGCTCGAAGAGGCGGCCGCCGAACTGGGCATGAGCACGCCGATCCTGCTCGACGATGCGGCCGCGCTGCTCGAACGCTACGACTGGCCGGGCAACGTTCGCGAACTGAAGAACGTGATGCGCAGGCTTGCCGTCCTCACCCCCGGGGCGAGCATCACGGTGGCCGATGTTGCCCTGGCCCTGGGCCACAGCTCCGCGAGCGGCGACGACGGGGAGACGCTGGCCGACGCCGTCCGCCGGCATCTGCGACAGTATCTCGTGCATCTCGGCCATGCCGAGCCGCGTGATCTGTACCGGCAGCTGCTGGAGCAGGTGGAGCCGCCGCTGCTGCTTCTGGCGATGGAGTATTGCCAGGGCAACCAGGTCCGGGCCGCCGAGATGCTGGGCCTGAACCGGAACACCGTGCGCAAGCTGCTGCGCCGCTACGACATCGATCCCCGATACTTCCGCCGGTAGAGGGCGTCAGTCCTGCTGCGGGATGCCGGCCTCGGCGCGGACGAGGAAGTCGAGCAGAAGCGCCGCGTTCCGGCTCAGCATCGCGAACACCCGCTCGAAGCCGTCCCCGCCGCCGTAGTAGGGATCGGGAACGTCGGGCGCCGCGTCCGGATCGCCGCCGGCCTCGAACTGGCGCATCATCAGCACGCGCCCGGCCGGCGCCCCCAGCCACAGCAGGTCCGCGCGGTTGGAGGCGTCCATGGCCACGAACCAGTCCCACCGGTCGATGTCCCCGGCCGTGATCTGACGGGCTCGATGGCGACTGAGGTCCAGTCCGTGGCGCGCCGCCGTCGCGATCGAACGGGGGTCGGCGCCTTTGCCGATGTGCCAGTCGCCCGTGCCCGCGGAGGCAAAGTGGAACCTCGAGGCAAGGCCCTTGCGTTCGGCTTCGTGGCGCATCACCGCCTCGGCCAGAGGGGAGCGGCAGATGTTGCCAAGGCAGACCATAAGCACGCGCACGGGCTCAGCCATGCAGGCGCTCCGCCTGGGATGCCTGAAGATAGACCGGCATCGGATAGGGATCGGGCCTGACGGATGCAGAATCGAGGCCGCCAAGCAGGGCGATGAGCGCGTCCAGCCGGCTGCGCACAGGATGCAGACGCTCGCGTCCCGCAATCGGTTCGGGCGGATCGGCTTCGGCGATCCAGGGGCCGTCGGCAAGCTCCGCAACATCCGCCCAGCGGAGAAGCTTCGGCGCCTCCAGCGCCCGGCCGCGAAGGTAGCGGCCGGTGTAGACGAAGCCCGAACGCGCGTCCTCGAAGACCCAGACCGGAGCATCGTGTTCGGCGCGCATCGCGGTGACGGCGAGCGAATCCAGCGCGATCCAGGGCCGGTGCCAGCGCGCGTTGATGCCGCAAAGGGTCGCGGCCCCGATCCGCAGGCCGGTGAACGAGCCGGGTCCCGCGCTGAAGGCGAGCATCCGAATTTCGGGCCAGGCAAGGCCCGCTTCGATGCGAAGATCGTCGAGCGAATCCATCAGTTCCCGGGATCGGGCCTGGTGCGCGATGGCGCGGCCGTGCATCTTTCCGTCGGCCGTCCAGAACACGGCGCAGCTGTCGCTTGCCGCCGTATCCAGCGCAAGGCACGGAAGCAGGACGCCGGAGGCCGCCTCAGCCATCGGCGTCCAGCCAGGCGGCAAGGTCGCGGCGAAGCGCCGGCCCGTAATCGGGATGCCGCAATGCAAGCGCCAGATTGGCGCGCAGGAAGCCCTCGGGGTTGCCGGCATCGAACCGTTCGCCTTCGACGATGACGCCATAGACCGGTTCGCGCTCGGCCAGCCAGACCATCGCATCGGTCAGCTGAAGCTCGCCGCCGGCACCAGGCCGGATCCGGGTAAGACCTTTGAACAGCTTTGGGGTGAAGATGTAGCGACCGATGATTGCAAGATCCGACGGGGCCTCCTCGGGCGCCGGCTTTTCGACCATGCGCGTGATGCGCAGCTGCCCGTTCTCGGGCTGGACCGCGACCATGCCGTAGCGCGAGGCATGCTCGCGCGGCACCCGTCTGAGCCCCACGACCGAGCATCCGGTCGCCTGATGGACGTGCTTGAGCTGGGCGATTGCCGGCTCTCCTGCAAGGATCAGCTCGTCGGCGAGCAGCACCGCAAACGGCTCGTCGCCGACCCAGTCGGCGGCACAGTGCACCGCATGGCCGAGCCCCTTCGGTTCCTTCTGGCGGATGTAGGCCACGTTGGCCATGCGCGCGATCCGGGAAACCTCCCGGTAGAGTGTTTCCTTGCCCGCCGCCTTCAGGTTGGCCTCCAGCTCCGCGGAAATGTCGAAGTGATCCTCGATCGCGCGCTTGCCGCGGCCGGTGACCATGATGATGTCGGAAAGCCCCGAGGCCATGGCTTCTTCGACGCCGTACTGGATCAGCGGACGATCGACGATCGTCAGCATCTCCTTCGGCATCGCCTTCGTTGCCGGAAGAAAGCGGGTGCCGAGCCCCGCGACCGGAAATACGGCCTTGCGGAGTGCTCCGCTCATCGGCGGATCAGCTCAGGCGGCCGTAGGAGTGGAGCCCGGACAGGTACATGTTCACGCCCAGGAAGCAGAACACGGTGACGAGGAACCCGGCCACGGCCCACCATGCCAGCGCCCTGCCGTGCCAGCCGTGGCTGATGCGCGCATGCAGGTAGGCGCCGTAGACAAGCCAGACGATCAGTGCCCAGGTTTCCTTCGGGTCCCAGGACCAGTAGCCGCCCCAGGCTTCGGCCGCCCAGGCGGCGCCCAGAATCGTGGCCAGCGTAAAGGCCGGAAAGCCGATCGCCACGGCCTTGTAGGCCAGCTGGTCGAGCTGCTCCAGCGACGGGAACACGCGCAGCAGCCGCGATTCCGGATTGCGATGCTCGATGCGGTGGCGGACCAGATAGGCAAGCCCCGCGCCGCAGGCCACGGCGAAGGAGCCGTAGCCGATGAAGTTCATCGGCACATGGATCTTCATCCAGTAGGACTGAAGCGCCGGCACGAGCGGCTTGATGTCGGCCTGTCCGACGGAATCCAGCCAGATGCCGAAAAACACGCCGGCGGCGACCAGCAGCATCACGAACGCGCCCATCGCGCGCGCCTGATAGCGTCGCTCGAGCGCCAGATAGACCGCGCCGGTGATGACGAACAGCAGGATGAACACTTCGTACAGGTTCGATACCGGCGCGTGGCCGATTTCGGGATCGATCAGATAGGATTCATGCCAGCGCAGCAGCAGCGCAATGCCGCCGGCATAGACGCCGGCCCAGGCCGATCCGGTCGCAAGCCGGCCGATGAAGGATTCCGGCGCGAACAGGTAGGCGATGTAGGCCACGGCCGAGAAGATGAAGGCCACGTTCATGGCCATGATCAGACGACCGGAGAGCAGGCCCGACTGATCTTCGTAGGACACCTGCGAAGCCGCCGGTTCCATCTGCGCCAGCACCACCGCGGCGAGGATCATGGCCAGCATGCCGTCCAGCCAGGGCAGGAGCGCGCGCGAAATCCGGGACTCCAGCCACGCCGGGCTCATCATGCCGCCAATCGCGGCCAGCCCCGCGCCCAGGACGGCGCCGGTGCCCCCCCAGATCAGCCCCTCTGTCGAGAAGATCCGGTATAGAAACGCCTGTTCCTCGTATCCGGGAGCGAACAGGGCCATCGCGGCGATGCCGAGGATCAATCCCAGATAGGCGCCCAGCCTAAGCAGGGCGATGCGACCGCTGAAAAGCGGCAGGGCCTGAACTGCAGTCGTCATGAGGATCCCTCCGTTCGTGGAATGTTCCAAGCTTCGTCGAGCCGGGTTAAGAGTTCGTGAAAGAAGCGGGCGAAGCCCAGCTCGTTGCGGTTGGTGATGCCGGCCAGCTCCAGCCGGCCGTCGGCGCGGAAGATCAGCCACAGCTTGCGGTGCGGCAGGTAGAACATGATGCAAAGGCCGATCACGAGGATCGCGCTGCCGATCCAGACGATGTTCATGCCCGGATCCCGGGCAAGCTGCAGTCCGGTGTAGTAGACCTGATCGTAGTCCACGAGCACGGGCAGCACCGGCCAGGGCAGTTGCGGCAGCATCTGCGCGGCCTGGAGCACGCGCATCGCCATCTGCTGGAAGCCTTCGGGGCGCGCATCGCCGAACACGTCCTGAAGCGCGGCCTTGAACGCCTCCAGATTGTGCCTGCGCGCATCGCCTCTGCTCTTGCTGCGGGCGGCAAGCTCGCGCATGAAGGCGTTGTACAGGCGCCATTCGTCCGGATTGGTCAGGTCGATGCCCAGCGCGACGGGCTGAAAGTCCTTGTCGTCGCCGGAGAGCGAGAGCATCAGGAACGAGCCCCGGTTGCCTTCCTCCTCGTCCTCGAACGGGTTCATGAACGCCCGCACCTTGACCGGCCTCAATCCGGGCCCGCGCATGATGAAGTCCACGGCCGGGCCGAGATCGTGGAAGCGCTTCGGCTCGCCGGGTCCGGCCAGGTTTTCGATGTTGTAGGGCCGGAAGTTGGTCAGCTCCAGCGTGATGCCGGTGGCTTCATCCCGGAAGGTTTCGTAGACGTGGGTGTGCACGGTGCGGATCGGGCCTTCGCCGTTCAGCGGAAACAGCTTCAGCGTGATCGCCGAGCCGCCGTCGCCGAAGCTGGCCTGGTAGATCCGCACGCCCTTGTAGTATAAGGGTTCGTTGACGATGATGTCCTTGGTCAGCACCTCGCGGCCGCCGTCGATGATCGTCAGGTTGCTCCGGAACTCCTTCGGCTGGCCGGTGGGAAAGAAGTCGATCTCGAAGTCGTTGCAGCGCACCTCGAACGGCATCTTCATCGTTTCGACGCGCGTGCCCTTCAGAAACGAGATCTCGCTTTCGACCTTGCCTTCGGGCACGGCCATGTCGCCGCGGAAGCCGAACTCGACGCTGACCAGGCCCCCGATCAGAATCACCAGAATCCCGCCGTGGGCCAGAATGTAGCCCCATTTGTTCCAGCGTCCCTTGTCGGCCCGGACGTAATGCTCGTCGCCGAACGATTCCTCGCGGAACTCCCAGCCGGGCAGCGCCCGCCGGAAGGCTTCCAGCACCGCTTCCCGCCCGGCGGGCGGACGATCCCAGCTTTGCGCAAGCTTCATGCGCCGGAAGGTCTTTTCGGCGAGCCACACCTTCCGGTTCCGCATTTCCTTGAGCATCTTCGGCACGTTCCGCCACAGGCATGCGGTGAGCGAGGCCATCAGAAAGCCCAGCAGGGTCAGAAACCACCAGGTGTGGTACATGTCGAACAGTCCGAGTGCGCGGAACACCCAGTACCACAGCGGTCCGAACTGCTGCAGGTAATCGGCCTGATCCTGGTTCTGCAGCAGCACGGTGCCGATCACGGAAGCAATCGAAAGCACGATGAGCAGAACCACGGCCAGCGACATCGAGCCGAGCGTGACCCACAGGCGGCGGACGGTATCCATCGGCGAGCGCATGCGCGGCATGTTAGTGGCTGGTAAAGGCCGCGTCATGCGCGGATTGGGTGCAGACGCTCCCCCTTGAGTGCAAGCACCTTCGAGGCCTGGCCGGTCGGGCGCACGGCCTGGGTTTCCAGCCTTCCGTCCAGGTGCCTGCGCCAGCGAAAGCGGAGTCGGCGATCGGGCCAGGCGGGGGGCTTTCCCGGTCGGTTGAGGCTGGTGGAGACGAGCAGCCCGCAGCTCAGGCGGCAGAGCAGGCGCACGCATGGGTCCGCATCCACGCGCACCGCGATCCTTCCCCGGCGGTACAGGGGCGCGGGCAGGCCCGGCAAGCCCGGAAACACGAGCGTGACCGGCCCGGGCCAGTGGCTTGCCGCGGCATCACGGAGCGGCTTCGTTTTCCGCCGGGCAAGCCGCAGCGCGGTCGAGGTGGAGTCGGCGAGCAGCAGAAAGGGCCCGCGCCGGCCCTTGACGCGCTGGAGCCTCCGGACGGTTTCCGCCGTGGGAACCGCGGCCAGGCCCGGCACGGTGCCGGTGGGGTGGGCAAGCACGCCGCCGCGCGCAAGCAGCCGGGCCGCGCGAAGCAGGCGCAGGCGCGCCCCCGCACCGAGGCGCGGCTCAGCCCGCGAGGATCGCCTCGGCCTGCGCCCTGCGGTCGGCAAGGAGCCGGTCGGCAAGTTCGGGATCGTGGGTGGCGAGGATCTGAACCGCGAGCAGACCCGCGTTGCGGCCCGCGTTGATGCCGACCGTGGCCACCGGCAGCCCGGGCGGCATCATCACGGTCGAATACAGCGCATCCTGACCGTTCAGCGGACCCGCGGCGACCGGCAGGCCGATGACCGGCTTCACGGTCTTCGAACAGACGACGCCGGCCAGGTGCGCGGCCATGCCGGCCGCACAGATGAAGACCTCGCAGCCGGCCTCCTCGGCCTCCCGGACGGCCTCGAGGGTTGCATCGGGCGTGCGGTGCGCGCTGCGCACCAGCGTGGCGAACGGCACCTCGAACTCGCGCAGCACGGCCTCGGCCTTTTCAACGACGGGCGCATCGCTCTTCGAGCCCATCAGGATCAGCACCTTGATCGGATTCATGCTTTGGCCTCCTCGCGCGCGACGGCCCGCCAGCCGATGTCGCGACGGTAGAATCCGCCCGGCCAGTCCAGATGCGCAAGCGCCGCGTAGGCTTTGGCCTGGGCCTCGGCCACCGTGTCCCCGAGCGCGGTGACGCCGAGCACGCGGCCGCCGGCATTGACGATGCGGCCATCTATGAGGGCGGTGCCGGCGTGGAAGACGATCGCGCCCGCGCGCTCGATTTCATCGAGCCCCCGGATTTCCTGCCCCTTTTCAAACGCGCCGGGATACCCGCGGGAGGCGACGACGACGCAGAGCGCGGCGCGCTCGTCCCATTCGAGCGGGCGTTCCACCAGCCGGCCCTCGGCGGCGGCCAGCAGCACCTCGCCGAGATCGGATTTCAGCCGCGCCATCAGCGGCTGGCATTCGGGATCGCCGAAGCGCACGTTGAACTCGAGCACCTTCGGGCCTTCCGCGGTGAGCATGACGCCGGCATAAAGCGTGCCGATGAACTCGATGCCGCGGCTTTTCAGCGCGGCGATCGTCGGCCTTGCGATCTCGTGCAGCACCCGGTCCGCGATTTCCGATGTGACGCACGGTGCCGGCGAATAGGCGCCCATGCCGCCGGTGTTCGGGCCCTGATCGCCGTCCAGAAGCGCCTTGTGGTCCTGGCTGGAATCGAGCGGCACGATGGCCTCGCCCGAGACGAGGAACAGGCAGCTTGCCTCCTCGCCCTCGAGGAACTCCTCGATGACGACCTCGTGGCCGGCTTCGCCGAAGGCGTTGCCGGAGAGCATGTCGCGCGCCGCGCGCACCGCTTCCTCGACCGTTCGGGCGACGATCACGCCCTTGCCTGCGGCAAGTCCCGAAGCCTTGACGACGATCGGCGCGCCCCATGCGCGAATCGTTCGTTCCGCCGCATCGGGGTCCGTATGGGTTTCGAAGCGCGCGGTCGGCACGCCCGCCTCCCGCATCAGCGCCTTCGAAAACGATTTGCTTCCTTCCAGGCGGGCGGCGTCCGCATTCGGGCCGAACACGCGGATGCCGGCATCGCGCAGCCGGTCGGCAAGGCCCGCCACGAGCGGCGCCTCGGGGCCGACGACGACGAGATCGGGATGTTCCCGCTTCGCCAGTTCCACCAGCCCGTCGATGTCGGACGCGGATACGGGCTCGCAGCGCGCGTCGCGCGCAATCCCGGGGTTTCCCGGAGCGCAGACCACCTCGCGCACCGAGGGCGAGCGCTTCAGTTTCCAGCACAAGGCATGTTCGCGGCCACCGCCGCCGACGACCAGCACCTTCATCGCGGCCTCCCCGTCGAGTATCGGGCGCCAAGCCTAGCATGGGGCCGCCGTGCTGGCAGCGTTGCCGTTGCGCCGGTGGCAGGCGTCGGCTATACCATGCCTATGGAGCCTGTCCGCCGCTTCGTGCTGGATACCAGCCTGTTCACCAATCCGCACGCCTACGACGTCTTCGGCGCAAGCCCCGAGCTTGCGCTGCACGCGTTTCTGGCGCTTGCCGCCCGCTCGCGCTCCGAGTTCTACATGCCGCGCAGCGTGTTCGAGGAACTGTTCGGGATGATCGAGGCGCCCGCCGAGGTGGTCGGCGAGTTCGAGCGCGTCGTGCGCATCCGTTCGCCGCGACGACACGGCCTGATGATTCCGGCCAATCTGCTCTACGAATTCATCGAGGAAGTGCGCCGGAGAATGGACCGGGGGCTAAGGATTGCCGAGGAACACGCCCGCCTCGGCTCGGCGCAGGAATCGGATCCCGGCAGGCTGATCGCCCGGCTTCGCGAGCGCTACCGGGAGGCCCTGCGCCGGGGCATCATCGACAGCCGCGAGGATGCCGACGTGCTCCTGCTGGCGCTGGAACTCGAGGCCGCGCTGGTGACCGCGGACGAGGGTCTGCGCACCTGGGCCGACAAGGCCGGGGTGATGCTCGTGCGGCAAGAGAGCCTGAAGCACCTGCTCGAACACGAGGCCGATCAGTCGTAGAGCGATCCGCCCCTCAAGAGGTGGATCAGCAGCCCGTTCATCGATTTCGGTTCGCGGTCGAACTCCAGGCGCCAGTAGCGGCCTTCCCGCTCAAGCCGGTGCAGGCGCAGGCCCACCTGGTGCCCCGCGGTGCGCTGAAGATGCGCGAACAGATCCTCGGCCGACTGCCGGTCGGCGCAGCGGCAGGAATAGCGATGGTACACCCGGTGTTCGCGGGCGGCCTGGTCGAGCGCGGTCTTCAGCCCGTCGAGGAAGGCAGCGCCGAGCTCGGCGGCGAGCCGGTCGGTGTCCAGATGCCGTTCGTGGGCATACAGACCCAGCCGGAGCACGCGGCTGATGAAGAAGGGCGGTGGCATGTCGGCAAGGCCCTCGGCGGTCACCGCGATGTCCTCGATGTTCGCCCGCGCGGTCGTGTACTTGACCCGCTTGCCACGCTCGTCTTTGAACACGGCACCTTCGCGGCCCTCGGCGTTCAGGCGGTCCATGATTTCCCCGATCCGAGCGAGATCCCCGGGCTCAAAACGACCCAGCCGCTCGACCGTGGGCAGTCCGAAGCGGTCGGCAAGCGCATACATCCGATCCCGGGAGAGAAACTCGCTGCTGCCCGCCCGCATCATGTCGAAGACATACAGGCGCAGATCCGAGTCGACGAACGGCGGCGAGGCTTCGCAGTAGGGGGTTTCGGGGCCCGCCGCCTCGGCGCAGACGACGAGATCGGGGTGCGCGTCGAAGATGTCCGCCGGGATGAGCTCGGGCAGCCGGCCGGTCGTGAACGGGCAGAGAAACCCGCCGCGCGTGAATGCCAGCAGCCGCTCGCCGTGGCGAAGAATCCGGACGTTGTAGCCGTCCACTTTTTCTTCCATCCAGAACGGACCGGAAAAGTGTTCGGCAATCCCCGCCTCCAGCCGGAGAATGCGGGCGATGCTCGGGTAGCCGTAGATCCGGCGGCCGTCGAGCTCGATCGTGCCCCGCGGGATGGATCCTTCCCGGTCGGTCCACCGGCGGTACTCGAGTCCGCGCCAGCTCAGCGTTTCGACAAGGGGCCTGGCTTCTTGCATCGTGAAATCGCGTCCCTGCCTTTCATTCCCAGCATAGCCGAGGAAGGGGGCGGCGCAAGGCGGTGTGCGCGCGGGCCGAAGTGCTG
>CAYNLY010000037.1:11390-15010 GCA_964398225.1 uncultured Zetaproteobacteria bacterium | reverse complement strand
GCATCGGCCAGGCGCTCGGACTGGATGCGCAGCATGTAGATCACGTCGCTGTCGGCAAGCGCCGCATCGAAATCGTGGCACACCTCGCAACCGAAGCGCTCCACTTCGGCCGGCAGCAGCGTCTTCGGCGCCACCAGGCGCACGCGGTAGCCGAGCTTTGGCGCCGCGAGCAGATGCGAGCGCGCCACGCGCGAATGCGCGATGTCGCCAACGATCGTGACGCGCTTGCCCGCCCAGCCGCCCGCCTGGGTTTTCAGCGTCAGCAGATCGGTCAACACCTGCGTGGGATGCTCGTGCGCCCCGTCGCCGGCATTGACAATGGCCGTGCCCTTAAGATGTTCGGCAAGAAAATGGCAGGCGCCCGCCAGCGAATGCCTCATCACGAGCACGTGCGGGCGCATTGCGGCAAGCGTCTGCGCGGTATCGAGCAGGGATTCCCCTTTCTTCACCGCCGAGGCCTGGGCCGAGATGTTGATCACGTCCGCCGAAAGCCGCTTGCCGGCGATCTCGAAGCTCGTGCGCGTGCGCGTGGAGCTTTCGAAGAACAGATTGATCACCGTCTTGCCGCGCAGCGTGGGCGCCTTGCGCACCGGCCGGCGCGAGAGTTCCAGAAACGATTCACCGAGCGCAATCAGATACTCGATCTGCTCCGCATCGAGCTCCCGTATCCCGAGCACATGCCGGATCGGCTTCATGCGCGCACCCGCCGGCTTTCGATGGTCCAGCGCTCCGGCGGGACATCGGCCACGAGCTTGACCGAGCAGCCGGCGTCGGCGATGTGGGTAAGCCCCACGAGATCGGGCGCGATCGGCAACTCGCGGCCGCCCCGGTCCACGAGCACCGCCAGGCGGACGCATGCGGGCCTGCCGTAGTCGAAGATCTCGCCGAGTGCCGCGCGGATCGTGCGCCCGGTGTAGAGGACGTCGTCCACGAGCCAGAGCGCCCGGTCGGTCACGTCGAACGGAATCCGGCTCGGCCGCACTTCCGGATTGGGGCCGATGGTGTCCAGATCGTCGCGATAGAAACTGATGTCGAGGTTGCCGCGCAGCACGCGGCGTCCCATCCCGGCAAGCCGGTCTTCGATCGCGTCGGCCACCCGCGCGCCACCGCGCTGGATGCCCAGAAGCGCGATTTCATCGCCTGCGGCGGCGATGCCTTGGGCCATCCGGTCCAGCGCCTCGGACACCGCGCGCGCATCGAAGATCGTTTCAGCCACGGGCAAGCTCCGGATGCGCGGCAAGGAAATCCTCGAGAATCACCGCCGCGGCCTCCTGGTCGATCCGCTGGCGCACCTTTTTTTCGGAAAGCCCCCGGGCGAACAGCCGCTCGCGCGCCGCCCAGGTGGAAAGCCGCTCATCCTGAAACACGATCGGAAGCTTGAGCCTTGTGCGGACTTCCGCCGCAGCCTTGCGCGCATCAAGCGCCTGCGGGCCTTCGCTGCCGTCCATGTTTCGGGGAAGGCCGACGACAATGCCACGGCAGCCGTATTCTTCGACGAGCCGCTCGAGTCGTTCGAGCCAGCGAGGATCGTTCCGGTGCAGGCAGGCGATGCCGTGAGCGCTCAGGCCCAGCCGGTCGCAGACCGCAACGCCAATGCGCTTGCCTCCAATATCCAGTGCGATCAGGGGAAGGGAAACAGCCGCCCGGTCCTCGGTCATCCGGCTCCCGAACCGGTCAGTAGTTGAGCAGAATGCGGCTGTCATCAAAGCCGAGATTCTGCAGCGTCTGCCGACAGGCGTCCACCATCGCGCTCATGCCGGCGAGGCAGGCAACCGCATTGGAGCCATCCGGAGCATCGGCCTCCAGCGCATGCTGGACGAAGCCGATCGGCCCATCCCAGGAGTCGTGCCCGACCTCGAGCGTGACCGTGACCTCGATGCGATGCTCCGAGAGCGCTTCCAGTTCGTCGGTCAGCAGCCGGTGCAACGGAGTGAGAAAGCCCGCGTAAATGGCCACGCGGCCATACCGGTCGCGATCGGCGATGATCTGATGCCAGACGCTTCGAAGCGGCGCAATCCCGGTGCCGACGCCGATCAGATATACGTCCATGCCCGGATAGCGGTCGATCGCAAACCCCTTGCCCAAGGGGCCCTCGACCTCGAGCTCCTCCCCGGTCCGGATCCGGCAGAGATACTCGGCAAGCGGACCCGAGCACTTGATGAAAAACTCGTAGTGGCTGAGATCCCGCGGATCGGACGCAATCGCGAAATAGGCCGGCGGCGGGGAGTCGGCGCCCGGAATGCCGATGCGCACGAACTGCCCGGGCCGGAAGGCCGGCGCCCGATTCCGCCCCACCGGCACGAGCTTCAGGGAAGTGACGCAGTCGTCACAGGCCGCATCCGTCATCCGTTCGTTGGCTTTGACCCGCATCCGGAAAACGGAAGACTTCGCCGTCACCTGCCCCTCCTGTTCCGCCGCGCGGCGGAAACCTTGGGCAATTGCAGCGGACCGGAGACGAACATGCAAGCATCGAAATGGCTGGAAATCGTTGCCCAAGGCATCGACGAAGACGCATGGACGGGCTGGACCGAAGCCGAACAGGCCGCGGGAGCCGCGGTGGAAACGGACGCGGAGGATGGCAGCCGGCGTTTCAAGGCGTGGTTTGAGGCTGGCGAAAAGGACGCGCGCGCCCTGTTGAATAGGCTGCGCTCAAGCCTTACCCGGACCTTCGGCGAGGATGCCTGGCTTGGGTCCACCTGGATTACCGAATCCGACTGGTCCACGGCCTGGCAGCGATACTGGAAGCCCGTGCGCGTGGGACGCTTCTGGGTGCGTCCGTCGTTTCTTCCGCCCGCGCCGGAAGGGCTGATCGAGATCGTGCTCGATCCGGGCATGGCCTTTGGCACCGGAACGCATCCGACCACGCGGCTGTGCCTGGCCGCGATCGAACGCGTTCTCGGCCGGCGGCCAAACCCGCGCGTGCTCGACATGGGCGCAGGCTCCGGAATTCTCGCGATTGCCGCCGCGAAACTGGGCGCATCGCAAGTGGTCGCCGTGGATTGCGATCCGGACGCCGTGGAAGCCTGCCGGAACAACGCCCGCGCCAACGGGGTCCGGATCGACTGCCGGCTGGGCGATGCGCCGCCCGAAGGTCCGTTCGAACTCGTCGTGGCCAACATCCTAGCCGCTCCACTGATCGCGATGGCCGGCCGTTTGAGCGCGGCCTGCTCGGATCAGCTCGTGCTCTCCGGGCTTCTTCGAATCCAGCGGCAGGAAGTCGAACGCGCCTATGAAGCGCAGGGCTTCCGCACCGTCGAGGCCACCTCGGAGGAGGACTGGATCTGCCTGAGGATGCAGGCCTAAGCGCGTCCGGCCACCCGGGCCAGATGGGGCAGCACGGGCTCGGGCACGAGCGAGGATACATCGCCCCCCATCGTCGCGATTTCACGGATAAACCGGGAAGATACGAAGGTGTATTCCTCGCGGGCCATCACGAACACGGTTTCGATGCGCTCTTCGAGGCGACGGTTCATCGTCGCCATCTGAAACTCGTATTCGAAGTCGGAGGCCGCCCGAAGTCCGCGCAGAATGGCATGGGCCTGCTGGCTGCGGGCAAGCTCGACCAGGAGGCCGCTGAATCCGACCACTTCGATCCTCGGTTCCTCGGCAAAGGTTTCCCG
>CAYNLY010000037.1:0-11290 GCA_964398225.1 uncultured Zetaproteobacteria bacterium | reverse complement strand
GCGCGCCAGCGGCGGGAGGCGAATCCGTAGGCGAGATCGAGGCGCAGCGTGCCGTTCACCAGCCAGCGCAGCGTCCAGCGTACGCCGGTGCCCATGCCGAGCAGCCAGCGCCGGGAGCGAATCGTGTTGATCTGCCCGCCCAGAAGCCCCGCATCGGAAAAGAGCGCGACCTGCACGTTCGAGTCCCGTTCGATCTGATAGCGGCCTTCGAGGCTTGCGATCAGATAGGCGCTTGCCTGGACCTCGCCGGGAAAGTAGCCGCGAAGCCCGTTGCGATGGCCGAGATCGAACAGCCCGTCCCGGTACACGTCGCCGACCACGCCGCCGGCCTCGAAGCGCACGTTGAGCGTATGGTGCGTCGAGCCGATCGGCCGGTAGTCCCGCAGCGACAGAATCTGCCGCATCGCATTGAAGCTGGAGCCGAGAAGTCCGGGCGTCCAGTCCAGAGTCCAGTCCATCGCCCGGCCGGTAAACCAGTCCACATGCTCATGCACGTCACGAAACGAAAGGCCCAGATGCAGCGTGTGCGCGCGAGACGGCCGCACATCCGGCTGCGGCCTGCCGGAGGCGAGCCGGTAGGTCCGGGTATGCACCGAAACACCGGCGCTTCCGTCCCAGCCTTCGCCGGGCACCGGCCCGAAGGCATGGCTGAGCAAGAGCGAAACATCGTGGCTTAGCTGCCGGTATTCCCCCACCCAGACGCCGTTGAGATAGGCGTCGTACAGCCGGGTGCCGCGGGAGGCGGAAAGCATCAGCGAGTTCTTCGAATCCGCGATCCGGCGCCAGTCGTAGGCGGCCGACCACGACGCGCCGTTGGCCGCGGTAAAGTTCTTGCCCGTATCCTCCCGCCAGGCGAGTCGCAGGTGGTGATTCAGCCCCCACAGATTGTATTCCTCGAGCGCGATCCCCGCGCTGGAGGCGCCGTTGTCCTTGCGCGTGGCCTCGGGCAGAAGCCAGAGCGACCAGCGTTCGTTGACCCAAACGGTCACGCGGCCGCCTTCGTCGGGCGGCCGCACCTCGACTTCGCTGAACAGGCCGAGATTCATGAGCCTTCGCTCGGCCTCCCCGGCAAACTCGGGGCGCCAGGCATCCCCTTCGGCAAAGGGCAGCTCCCTCAGCACCGTCCGCGGCTGCGTGCGCTCCAGACCATGAAGCTCGATCGAACGAATCGTCCCGTGAGTCTGCGCACCCGCCGCAGCCGGTGCGGGCACGAGCATGCCCGCAACCGCCCAGAGCAGTGCCGCCAGAATCCGCGCCCTCAGGCGGGACGCCATGGCCCCCGCTCGGTGACGATTTCCGTGATCAGTGCGTACGGCGTGACATCGAACGCCGGATTCGACGCCGGAGCCTCGGCGGCGATTCGAACGGTGCGGACCGTTCCCCGCTCGTCCACGCCGGAAACCCGCGTGACCTCGGCCGCATCCCGCTCCTCGATCGGAATCCGTTCCCCGCTTGGCGTCGCGGAATCCAGCGTCGATGTCGGCGCAGCGACGAAAAACGGGATCCCGTGCGCCCGAGCGGCCAGGGCCAGCGCATAGGTTCCGATCTTGTTCGCGACATCGCCGTTGCCGGCGATCCGGTCGGCACCGACGACGACCGCGTCCACCTCGCCGAGGCGCATCCGCCAGGCCGCCGTGGCGTCGGCCTGAATGCGGCATTCAATCCCCTCCTGGGCAAGCTCCCAGGCGGTCAGACGCGCCCCCTGCAGGCGGGGCCGGGTCTCGTCCACCCAGACCATCGGCTTCTCGCCCTGCCGGGCCAGCGTGTAGATGCCGGAAAGCGCGGTGCCCCAGTCCACGGCGGCAAGCCAACCCGCGTTGCAGTGGGTCAGAATCCGCCGTTTGCCGACGGCGAGCCGGGCCGCCAGATGCTCCCCCATCTTCCGGTTCGCCTCGATCTCCCGCCGGGCGTAGGCCACGGCCGCCTCGATAAGCTCCCCGGCGTTCCGCGCACGGGATTCCGCCTCGTCCATATAGCGGCAGGCATGGAACAGATTGACCGCGGTGGGTCGCGTGGCGCCAAACCGGGAAAGCCAGTGGCTGCGGAACCGCGCCCGGTCCTTCAGCGCGGCAAGCGCAAGCCCGTAGGCCGCCGCCGCACCGATCGTCGGCGCCCCGCGCACCTGCATCGACTCGATCGCCCGGGCGACCTGCTCCGGGTCCTTGCCCACGCGGATCTCAAAGGAAAACGGAAGCCGGTTCTGGTCGATCCAGGCCACGCTCCGGCGCTCGTGGTCCCACCAGACCGCCTCGTAGCTGCGTTCGCCGACCCTCATCGGCGGCGAAGCCGCTCCAGAACCCCGTCGAGCTCCTCAGGCCGCGTAAACCGGATCTTGAGCTCGCCCGCGCCCCTCCGGTTGCACCGGATTTCCACCGGCAAGCCGAGACGGCGCGTAAGCTCCTCGGAAAGCGCGGCGATGTCCGGATCGGGGGAGCTGGAAGCGCGGCGTTCGGGCTGGCCGGCGCGCTTGGCCCGCCGTTCCATTTCGCGCGCACTCAGGCCCCGCGCGACGCATTCCCGGGCGAGCCGGATCGCCCGCTCCGGCGCGAGCCCAACCAGAGGCCGCGCCTGACCCATCGTAAGCTCCCGATTTTCAATCATTTTCTGGACTTCCGCGGGCAGCGTGAGCAGGCGGAGCAGATTGCTGACCTGAACGCGGGAGACGCCGATGCGCTCGGCCACCTGCTGCTGGGTGCAGCCGAACTCGTCGATCATCCGCTGGTAGGCGCGCGCGGATTCGATCGCGGTCAGGTCGTCCCGCTGCTCGTTCTCGATGATCGCAAGCTCCAGAGCCTGCATGTCGTCCACATCCCGCACCACCGCGGGGATTTCCGTCAGCCCCGCCGCCTGGGCCGCCCGCCAGCGGCGCTCGCCCGCGATCAGCTCGTAGTGCTCGCCCCGGGGGCGGACAAGCACGGGCATCAGCACCCCCTCGCGCCGGATCGAGGCGGTGAGCTCGGTGAGCTCTTCCGGATCGAACCTGCTGCGCGGCTGGTAGGGGTTCGGCCGGATCCGGGAAATCGGGATCCGGCTTGCCTGATTCAGAACCTCGTCGCTGGGCTTGTCGGCAAGCAGCGCGTCCAGACCGCGCCCCAGACCGCGTTTTTTGGCTGCCATTACGCTTCTCCTTGTCGCTCGTGACGCTGAATCATTTCCTGGGCGGCGGCCAGATAGGCCTGCGCCCCGGTGGATCTCAGATCGTGATACATGACCGGAACCCCGAAGCTCGGCGCTTCGGACAGGCGCACGTTGCGCGGAATCACGGTTGAATAGACCTGCGATCCGAAATACCCCCGCACCTCCTGCTCCACCTGCTGCGACAGATTGTTCCGCCGGTCCACCATCGTCAGAAGAATGCCGTCCATCGAAAGCGCCGGATTCAGGCTCCGCCGGATGCGCCGGATCGTTTCCATCAGCTGACTGAGCCCCTCCATCGCGTAGAACTCGGTCTGCAGCGTAATCAGAACCCGGTCGGCGGCGGTGAACGCATTGACGGTCAGCAGGTTCAGGGCCGGCGGGCAGTCGATGAACACGAAATCGTAGGGGCCCGCATCGCTGCCTTCGAAGGCGGCGGCGAGCCGCTTTTCGCGGTCGGGCGCCTGGACCAGCTCCACCTCGGCTCCGGCCAGGTCCATCGTCGCCGGCACCAGCCAAAGACCCTCGCAGGGCGTTTCCCGCACCACCTCGGACATTCCCGCTTCGCCCATCAGCAGGTCGTAGGTTCCCTGCTCAACCTGGCGCTTGTCCACGCCCAGGCCCGAAGTGGCGTTGCCCTGCGGATCCAGATCGATCAGCAGCACGCGGCGATCGAGCGCGGCCAGGGAGGCGGCCAGATTGATGCTGGTCGTCGTCTTGCCCACGCCGCCCTTCTGGTTGGCGACGGCAATCACGGGCCCAAGCGACGGATGTTTCACGTGAAACCCTCCTGATCGCGCATGCGCCGATAACAGCGCACGCGCTGCCGTCCCGACATGATGCGCCGATCCTCCTCGCAACGCCAGCCCTCGATCCGCACGGGTGCGGATGCCATCGGAACCGGAACAACGGCGCAGCCGCCCGGCTTCAGATGACGCCGCAACATGGTCAGAAGCCGCTCCTGATCGGCCACGGCCCGGGCCACCGCGACGTCCGCGTCGAGCGGGGGCAGGCGTTCCACGTCCTCCGCATGGACCTCCGCGTCCAGTTCCAGCGTCCGAACCAGATGGCGGAGAAACTCAGCCCGCTTCCGACGGCGCTCCACGAGCAGCCCGTGCAAGCCTCGACGGGCAAGCAGCAGCGGCACGCCCGGAATCCCCATACCGCTGCCGACATCGAGCAGCCGCCCACGCTCGGGCATCCAGTCGAGCAGCGCCAGCGAAGGCTCGATGAAGCGCGCGAAGAAGACATCCGGATCGTCCACCGAGGTCAGGTTCAGCGCGCGCCGAAAACGCATGACCTCCGCGACATAATCCGAAAGGCGCGCCTCAAGCGCCGGCATGCCTGTGATTCAGGTGCAGCATCAGCGCGGTGATCGCCGCGGGCGTGACCCCGGAGATGCGCGCCGCCTGGCCGAGCGTGCGCGGACGGATTTCCTTGAGCCTCTGCCGGCACTCGGTGCTCAGGCCGGGCACCGATTCAAAATCGAGATCCTCGGGAAGCTCCCGGGTTTCCAGCGCCCGGAACCGGCGCACCTCGTCTTCCTGCTTGTCCAGATAACCCTCGTAATGAAGCATCGAAAGCAGCGTCCGCCGATCCCGCTCGGACCAGTCCTCATAGCCCCCGATCATCGCCAGCGCCCGCCGCGGATCGACGTCGGCCCGATGGCAATAGCCCACGAACCCGATCGCCTGCGCCGGCAGGGGCAGGCCATGGGTTTCCAGGCGCTTGCGCCAGGCTTCGCCCGTGCCGATCGTCGTTTGCGTAAGCCGCTTCATCGCAGCCTCGATTCGCTCCGCGCGCATCTTGCGCGCCTCGCGCTCCTTTTCGGTCCACAGGCCCAGCCGCGCGGCATGCTCGCCCAGGCGCAAATCGGCGTTGTCCTCCCTGAGATGCAGGCGGAACTCGGCCCGGGAGGTAAACATCCGGTAGGGCTCGGTCACGCCGCGGGTCGTCAGATCATCCACCATTACGCCCAGGTAGGCCTCGTCCCGGAGCGGCACCCAGCGCTCAAGTTCAAGCGCCACGGCGGCCGCATTGATGCCGGCGAGAAGCCCCTGGGCCGCGGCCTCCTCGTAGCCCGTCGTGCCGTTGATCTGACCGGCATGGAACAAACCCCGGACGCGTTTCGTTTCCAGCCACGGATGCAGTTCGGTGGGTTCCACATAGTCGTATTCGATCGCATAGCCGGGCCGAAGAATCCGCGCCTGTTCCAGACCCTGGATCGAGCGCACCAGCTCCCACTGCACATCCACCGGCAGCGAGGTCGAAATCCCGTTGGGATAGACTTCGGCATGGTCCCAGCCTTCGGGCTCCAGAAAGATCTGATGGCTGTCCTTGTGGGCAAAGCGGACGATCTTGTCCTCGATGCTCGGGCAATAGCGGGGCCCGACGCTCTGGATCCGGCCACCGTACATCGCCGAGCGCGACAGGTTGGCCCGGATGATCTCGTGCGTGCGCGCGTTCGTCCTCGTAATCGCGCACGGAAGCTGCCGCTCCGGAAGGCGCTCGGTCTTCCAGGAAAACGGAAGCGCATCCTCGTCTCCGGGCTGGGGCTCCAGCCGCTGCCAGTTGATGCTGCGCCCGTCCAGGCGGGGCGGCGTGCCGGTCTTGAGCCGTCCCAGCCGGAATTCGCGCCGGTAGAGCTCGTCGGTCAGCCCCAGCACCGGCGGATCGCCCGCCCGTCCGGCGGGAATCGTCCGCTCTCCAACATGAATGAGCCCGGAGAGGAAGGTTCCCGTGGTCAGCACGACCGCCCGGGCGGAATGAACAACCCCCAGATCGTCGATCGCGCCGGCCACGGCATCCCCTTCGAACACGAGCTGAAGCGCCGTGCCCTGGTGAAGCTGGATGCGGGGGTCGCGGTCGAGGCGCGCGCGCATCTCCATGTGGTAGCGGCGGCGGTCGCACTGCGCGCGCGTGGCCCGAACGGCCGGGCCCTTGCGGCGATTCAGAATCCGATACTGAAGCGCGGAGGCGTCCGCAACCTCGCCCATCAGCCCGCCCATCGCGTCGATCTCGTGCACGAGGTGGCCCTTGCCGATCCCGCCGATGGCCGGATTGCAGGACATCTTGGCGATCGTATCGAGATTCTGCGTCAGAAGGCGGACGCGGGCGCCCCGGCGCGCCGCAGCCCAGGCGGCTTCGCAGCCGGCGTGGCCCGCCCCGATGACGAGCACATCCACGGCATCCGGATGTTTCACGTGAAACGCCTTGCCCATCGCGGCGCAATCGTAAGCCCGCACCGCGCGGCTGGCCAGCATGAAAAAGGGGGCGCTTGTGCGCCCCCGCGAAACAAGGCTGCGGTCCTCAGCTAGCCTTGCGCTTTTTCTCCAGCATCTCGTGCAGGATCGGCGCAAGGATCAGTTCCATGGCCAGAACCATCTTGCCCGCCGGCACGACGATCGTGTTGCGGCGGCTCATGAACGAGTCCTTCAGCATCGACAGCAGCCACGGGAAGTCGATGCCCCACTTCTCCGGCTGACGCACGCGGATGACGACAAGGCTTTCGTCCGGCGTCGGCACATCGCGCGCGATGAACGGATTGGACGTATCCACCAGCGGGACGCGCTGGAAGTTGATGTCGGTGTAGGTGAACTGCGGCGTGATGAAGTGCACGTAGTCGTGCATGCGCTGCAGGATGTTTTCGATCACCGCTTCGGTCGAATAGCCGCGCATCGCCGTGTCCCGATGAATCTTCTGGATCCACTCCAGGTTCACGACCGGCACGATGCCGATGCTCAGATCCACATACGGGCGAGCCTCCTCGATCGCACCGTGCAGGCCCTCGTAGAACAGCAGATCCGATCCCTCGCCGATCTCGCGCCATTCGGTGAACCGCCCGGGCTCCACGCCGTAGATCTTGGCTTCTTCCTCGTCGTGAACGTAGTTCCGAGCCAGGCCCTTGCCCGTCTCGCCGTACGACTTGAACAGCTCGGCGATCTTGTCGAACAGATTCGCCTCATCCGAGAAATGGCTCAGGCGCTTGCCCTTGGCCGCGTATTCCTTGGCCTTCTCGCGGAACTCGTACCGGTCGTAGCGATGGAAGCAATCGCCTTCGACAATGGCCGCAGTCACCTTCTCGCGGCGGAACAGGTGCTCCATCGCGATCTTCGCGGTGCTCGTTCCGGCACCGCTGGAACCGGTCACCGAAATCACAGGGTGCTTGACAGACATGGACTCCTCCCTGAAATGCTTTATTTTCCAATAAGTTAGGGATCAGTCCGTCGAAACGCGGCCATCCCCTCCTTGCTTCGTTTTCCTCTGGAAACGGACGGGCATTATCGGCAAGCGGAAGGGCCGTTTCAAGGAAAATTCCGCCCTCCTCCGCCAATGTTCGGCTCAAGTCCTTGAAATACCGATTATTTTCCGATGCAGAAATCGGCGAAGACGCGATCAAGAATGTGCTCCACATCCCCCATGCCCAGGATCTCCGCGAGATTCGACCATGCGCGCCGCCAGCAGTCGGCCACGAGTTCCAGACGGCTTTCGTCACCCAGCAGCCCTTCGCCCTCGACGAGCAGGGCGCGCGCCTGCTCCAGCGCCAGACGGTGGCGCCTGCGGGTGACCACCGCATCCTCATCGTGCAGCGGCATGTCCCCAAGGCGAGTCGCCATTTCCTCGATCAGCGCATCCACCCCGTCGCCGGTGCGCGCCGACACCGCCAGCCATTCGGACGGCGGCTCGAATCCGGACCGCACCGCATCCATCTTGTTCATCACGCGCAGATCCACGCGCAGCGAATCGGATGCTTCCACCTCCCAGGTTTCCGGCCGGGTCGCATCGGCGACCCACAGCACGAGATCGGCGGTTCTTGCCGTGCCGAGCGCGCGCCGGATGCCCTCGCGCTCGATCGCATCCGCCTGCGCACGGATGCCGGCCGTGTCCACCAGCCGCACGGGAATCCCCCGGATTTCGAAGTCCGCCTCCAGCACGTCGCGCGTGGTGCCCGGAATCTCGCTGACGATTGCGCGCTCCCGTCCGGCCAGGCGATTCAGCAGGCTCGACTTGCCGACGTTGGGCTGACCGAGAATCGCCACCGTGGCCCCGGCAAACAGCCGCTCGCCGATGGGCGCCGAGGCCAGCATCGCATCGATGGGTTCCAGAATCCGGGTTCGCATCCGCTTGCGAAGATCGTCGAAATACAGTGGGGGGAGGTCCTCCTCGGAAAAATCGAGGCTTGCCTCCAGCAGCGCGACAAGCCCGGTGAGCTCGTCCATCAGGCGCTCGATACGCCGGCCGAAGGCGCCGGAAAGCTGCCGGAGCGCAAGCCTGCCGGCCCGCTCGGTGGCGGCATCGATGCATGCGGCGACCGCCTCGGCCTGCGACAGATCCATCTTCCCGTTCTCGACGGCCCTGCGGGTGAACTCCCCCGGCTTCGCCGGTCGCGCGCCAAGATCGAAGATGCGTTCCAGAAGCGCCCGAAGCATGACCGGGCTGCCATGACCGTGAAGCTCGACGACGTCCTCACCGGTGTAGGAGCCGGGGGCCGGAAACCAGATCAGCAGGCCCTGATCCAGCACGTTTCCCTCGGCATCGAGAAAACGGGCGAGGTGCGCCCGCCTTGGCTCGAACTCCGCTTTTCCGGTCAGTTTCCGGGCAATCGTTCGCGCCGCGGGCCCGGAAATGCGGATCACCCCGATGCCACCGCGTCCGGGAGGGGTGGCGATGGCCGCGATCGTCATTGATCTAGAGCGGCCGGCGCATCCGCCTCAGATCGCCTTTCGCACCTTGAGCACATACCACTGCTGGGCGATGGACAGGATGTTGTTCACCAGCCAGTAGAGCACGAGTCCGGCCGGGAAGAACAGGAACATCACCGTAAAGATCGCCGGCAAGAACTGCATCACCTTCGCCTGGGTGGGATCGGTCGGCTGCGGATTGAGCTTCTGCTGCACGTACATCGAAAGGCCCATCAGCACCGGCAGAACGAAGTACGGATCCTGCACGCTCATGTCCCGGATCCAGCCGATGAACGGCGCCTGGCGCATCTCGATCGACATCAGAAGCACCTTGTAGAGCGCAAAGAACACCGGAATCTGAACCATGATCGGCAGGCATCCGCCGAGCGGATTCACCTTGTGTTTCCGGTACAGCTCCATCATTTCCTGGCTCATGCGCTGGCGATCGTCGCCGTACAGTTCCTTCAGCCGCATCAGTTCCGGCTGCAGCTTGCGCATCGCCGCCATCGACTCGTACGACTTCTGGGTCGGCCAGAAGAACAGAAGCTTGATCAGAATGACGAGCACGATGATGCAAAAGCCGTAGTTCGGGATGTAGTCGTGCAGCCACAGCAGAAAGCTGTGCAGGGGCTTTGCGATGAACGCAAACCATCCGAAATCGACCGAACGCTCAAGCCCCACGCCCAGCGTCTTGAGCAGCGGGATGGACTTGGGGCCCACAAACAGCGTGGTTTCGAACACCTGATCGCGGCCGTCGAGTCTGCCGTCGTCGATCAGACCGGCCTGATAGGAACGGCCGTCGCTCTTGAAGAAAAACGGATAGTCCTGCCCCTTCTGTGCGAGGATCGCCGCGATGAAGTAGCGGTTCATGATCCCGATCCAGCCGCCGACGGATGCCGTGCGAATCGCGCCCTTTTCGTCGAGTTCGTCGTAGTCGACCTCGGTCAGCTTGTCGTTGATCAGGGCGATCGGCCCGACATGCTCGTAGAAGGTGTTCTTCTTGCGATCCGGATGCTGCTCGACCGCCTGGGTATACAGCTTCAGCCCGCCGCCACCGAGAATCCGGTCGCGGATCCGGATTTGGTAGCTGCCCTGCTCAAGCCCGATCGTGCGCCTCCAGATGCGCCCGCCTTCGACCGCGGCCTCGAGCACCAGCAGGCCCGGCTTCTTTTCGACGAGGCGAAACGGCTTTTCAAGACGCGCCCCGAGCACGCCTGAGTTGACGTACATCCGGTGTTTGTCCTCGGCGCCCAGCACCGAAACCCTGGGCGAATCGGGATCGACGCTTTCCCGATAACGATGCAGCAGCACGCGCTCGATCTTGCCGCGGTCGTCCACGGTGATCGTGATCAGGTCGTTGCCGAGCTCGAAACGCTTGCCTTGGGTGGCCGCGGCAAGCCCCGGCGAAACCTCGTTCCCGGATTTGGGTCCTGCCTTCGGCGCCGGTGCGGGACCCGCGGCGGGTTCCGCGGCCTCCTGCTTTGCCTGCGAAGGCTGCTCGGCGGGGCTCTGCCCGGTCGGCTCGGGCGACTGCGCGGGAAAAAGCATGCTCCAGCCGATCAGCACCAGCATCGAGAGCACGAAGGCGAGCACCATGTTCCGCTGTTCCATCAGTTGATCTCCTCACTGTTTCGGGACGCCCGCTGCCGGATTGCTCCGGGCTCCGGAACGGGATCGTATCCTCCCCGGGAAAAGGGGTGGCACCGTAGCAAACGACGGCCGGCAAGCCAAACACCGCGGACGACTCCGAAGCGCCGGATCGCCTCCTCGGCGTAGGACGAACAGGTCGGCACGTAGCGGCATCGGGGAGGGAGCATCGGCGAGATATACCGCGCATAGCCCCGGATCAGAAAAAGAACCCATGCACGAACCGGGTTCATGACTTTGCGATCCTGCGCATCACGGAATCGAGCGCTTCGGCGAAATCGGCCGCCGGATCGCCCTGCGCGCTTCCTTTGCCGGCCGGCATCGCAAGCACATCCACACCGAGATCGCGGATCGGGTGCCGGCGAAACACTTCGCGGAGGATCCGCTTCAGACGGTTGCGCCGGACGGCCGTGCCGTAGCGACGGGATACGGCCAGACCCAGACGGGCATGATTCAGCGTGTTGTTGCGATAGATGATCCGGATCCCGCCGCGTACGAGCCTGCGTCCGCCCCGCATCGCCGCGAAATCGGCACGGGTTCGGAGCCGATACGACGGCGGAAAGCGCTCGCCCGAGCTCAGGCCGACAGACGCTTGCGGCCCTTCGCGCGCCGGCGATTGATCACCTGACGGCCGGACCGGGTGGCCATGCGCGCACGGAAGCCGTGACGGCGGGCGCGACGGATTCTGCTCGGCTTGTAGGTGAAACTCATGGCTTGCTCCTGTTCTGTTCCGAAAGGGCGCCGGATGATAGGTGGCCAGGGTCGAGTGTCAAGCAAGCCGGGGCTGGATGATCCGGCGGCTCAGGCTACCATTGGCGGCGATGAAC
>CAYNLY010000036.1:0-15713 GCA_964398225.1 uncultured Zetaproteobacteria bacterium | reverse complement strand
GCGCGCGAACAGAATGACGCCAAGCGGCGGATGCGCGGCAAGCCACCGGCGCTCCCGGTCCGTAAGCCTGGGTCCCGAAAGGCCGATCACAAGCCGCTCGATCATGCCGGAGCCCCGTGCTCGGGCAGGCGAACGTCCAGCCGGTCGCGCAGCGCGTCGCCGGCGAGGTTGGCGGCCATCACGAGCGCAAACAGGGTGAGCCCCGGCCAGACGACGAGCATCGGCTGCACGAGCATCAGCCGGGTGCCCTCGCGGATCATCGTGCCCAGCGAGGCATCGGGCGGCTGCACGCCGATGCCGAGAAACGACAGCCCGGCCTCACCGATCATCACGGCGGCCAGCCCGAAACTCGCCTCGACGAGCAGCGGCGCCGCGATGTTCGGAAGCAGATGCCGGAACAGGATCCGGGGAACGGGCACGGCCATCGCCCGCGCCGCCTCGACGAACGGCGCCGCCTTCAGCGACAGCGTCTGGGCGCGCGCCAGCCGGGCAAAGCCGACCCAGCCGACGGCGGCAAGCGCGATCACGAGCTTGTCCACGCCAGGGCCGAGCATCGCCGCCAAGGCGATCGCCAGCAGCAGCCCCGGAAACGACAGCGCGATGTCGGCCGCCCGCATCGCAAGCGCGTCGAACCAGCCCCCGAACCATCCGGCGGCGAGCCCCAGCGAAATCCCGATCAGCGCGCCCAGCGCAATCACGGCCGCGCCGACCAGAAGCGATACCCGCAGCCCCTCGGCCAGCCGCGCCAGCACGTCCCGACCGAGCGCATCGGTGCCCAGCCAGTGGCCGCCGCCGGTGCCCTCCAGCACGTGATCGAGATCGACCGCGTGCGCATCCCAGCCCTGCATGGCGGCGAGCATCGAAACGAGCGCCGGCCAGGCAAGGCAGAGGATGATCAGCCTGCGGTCAAGCCCGGACATGCCGCTGCCTCGGATCCAGCATCAGGCCCAGAAGATCGGCGAGAAGATTGGCGAGCACGTAGAACGCCGCGATCACGAGCACGCATCCCTGAACCAGCGGATAGTCCCGCCGCTGGATCGCCTCGATCGTGAGCAGCCCCAGCCCCGGCCAGTCGAACACCGTCTCCGTGATCACCGCGCCTCCGAGCACCGCGCCCAGCTGGAGCGCGAACATCGTCACGACCGGGATCGCGGCCAGACGCGCCGCGTGCCGGAACCACAGCGCGCGCTCGCCCATACCGAAGGCGCGCATCGTCCGCATCGCATCGTGCCCCCAGGCCTCCAGCCACGCCGAGCGCGCCATGCGCGCGAGCACCGCCGCCAGCGCCGTGCCCAGCGTGACGGCCGGCAGCACGATCGCGCCGGGCTCCTCCTGTCCCGAAACCGGGAACCAGCCCAGCCAGACCGCGAAGACCAGCATCAGCATCGGGCCGAGCCAGAAGTTGGGAATCGACACACCCAGAAGCGAGAAGCTCATCGCCAGCCTATCCGGCGCCCGGCCGCGATGGCGGGCCGCCCAGTATCCGAGCGGAAGCGCCAGCGCCAGCGCAAGCAAAAGGCTTGCCGCGGCAAGCCTGGCCGTGGCCGGCACGCGTTCGCGGATGCGTTCGAACACCGGCCGCCCGTCCACGAGGCTCGATCCCCAGTCGCCGCGGGCAAGCCCCTCGAGAAAATCCAGATACTGCCGGCCGAGAGGCTCGTCGAGGCGCAGGGCTTCCCGGAGCGCGGCGCGGTCGGCCGGCAGCGCCGTTTCGCCAAGAAGCGCATCCACCGGATCCCCGGGCACGAGATGGAGCAGGAAAAACACGAGCGTGGCCACGCCGAGCAGCGTCGGCACGGCCTCGGCGCAACGAACGGCAACCAGGCGCAGCAGCATGCGCCAAGACTAGCCCCAAAGGGGGGCGTCGTCCCCCGGCGGGGTCAGGCGGCGTTCAGCTCCAGCATCTGGGCGTCGGCCCAGCGCATCGCATCGATCTGCAGCGCCGCGATCTGGCCGATGCTGACGCCGCGGTTCCGCTGCTGCCATTCGGCCACCTTCTCCCAGTCGGCGTCCTCGAGCGCGTGCACCAGCGCCAGCCGGTCGGCAAGCGGCCCCTGCCGCTGGGCCAGCGCCTGGCGGACCGCGTCCGGAAGCGACAGGTCCGCGATCGCCTTCGGCATCGGCAGATCGAGCAGCGCGTCCAGCACCGAGAACAGGCCCAGCAGGAAGTCGTCCCCCGGCTCCGCATCGCCGCGGGCCAGCGCGAGCTGCTCGAGAAAGTGCGCGCGCAACAGCGCAAGCCGGATCAGCTCGTCCGGCTTGTGCTCGCCCAGCCGGGTCATCGCCAGAAGCGCAAGCCACCGGCGGAGATTGCTCAGGCCCAGAAGGCTCATCGCCTGCTCGATCGAGGCCACCGGATGCCGGAGCCCGAACGCGGCCGAATTGATGTACTTGAGCAGGCGGTAGCTCAGCCCGACGTCCTGGCGGATGACCTCGTGCACTTCCTCGATCGCCTCGGCGGACAGCACCTCGGCCATCGCGCGCATCACGCTGAGCCGGGATTCCGGAACCTTGCGCCCCTCGACGATCTCCGGCCGGCAGAAGAAGTGCCCCTGGTAGTAGTCGAAGTTCAGCGCGCGGGCGCGCTCGAAGTCCTCGTGCGTCTCCACCTTCTCGGCAAGCAGCCGCACCCGGTGGGGCCTGAGCCTGCGCACCTGTTCCGCCAGATTTTCGACGCCGTGCAGATCGAACTTGACGATGTCGGCATGTTCCAGCAGCGGCAGCACCCGTTCGGCATCGGTCACGTCGTCGAGCAGCACGGTGTAGCCCCGTGCCTTCAGCCTCGCCAGCGCATCGCGCACGCGGTCCGAATCCGGCACCTGCTCCAGCACCTCGATTCCGGTCCGCTCGGGCGGCAGCAGTTCGAGCACCTCCTGCTCCTCGACCAGCATCCGTTCGTCGACGTTCACCCAGGCGGGCAGCGCGCCGGTCACCGCGTCGATCCCCAGATCGTTCAGCGCCCGGCCGATGACCTCCGCGGTGTCCGGAAGCAGTTCCTCGGCCCCGTCCTCGCCGCCCAGCGGCCGGAACAACAGCTCGTAGGCCTGAACCCGGTAGTCGCGGTCGAACACGGGCTGACGCCCCACCATCACCTTGCTCATCCGATGCCTCCTTGGCCGGTCGTGCCGGCTCCGTCCGATCGTCGCTAGCAGGCGCCGTGCCAAACCGGGCGCTTGCATCCCAAAGCCCCGCCGCGCAGCCTGCCAGCCATGAACGCAAGCCCGCATGTCGATCCCGGAGAAATCGCCAAGTTCGAGGCGATGGCCGAGGAATGGTGGAATCCGGAAGGAAAGTTCCGCCCGCTGCACGCGATCAATCCGCTCCGGCTCGACTACATCGCCCGCCATTGCGAACTTTCGGGCGCGAACGTGCTCGATGTGGGCTGCGGCGGCGGGCTGCTCGCCGAAGGCATGGCCGCGCGCGGCGCCCGCGTCACCGGCATCGACCGCTCGCCCAAGGCGCTGGCCGTGGCCCGGCTGCATGCCGAAAAGAGCGGCACGCCGGTCGAATACGTCGAAGCCGATGCCGAAACCTGGGCGGGCGAACACCCGGAGGCCTACGACGTCGTCACCTGCCTGGAGGTGCTCGAGCATGTGCCGGACGTGCCACGCACGATTGCGGCATGCGCGTCGATGCTGCGCCCGGGCGGCCACTTCTTCTTTGCCACGATCAACCGCACGCCGGCGGCCTTCCTGAAGGCGATCGTCGGCGCCGAATACGTGCTCGGGTGGCTGCCGAAGGGCACGCATCGCTATGCGAAGTTCATCCGGCCTTCCGAGATCGTCGCCGCATGCCGTGCCGCGGGCCTTGAGGTGACCGACCTTGCGGGCATGAGTTATTCGCTGCTGACCGACCGGTTCCATCTTTCGGACGATCTGGCGGTCAACTACCTGGGCGTGGCGCAGAAGCCGGCCTGAGGGCCGGAGGGATGGGAATTCCGAGTTCAATGCCTCGCCCGCGGCCCGCGCTGGCGCTGTTCCTTGCCTGGACGCTGCTGGGCCCGGCCGCCGCCTGGGCCGCGCGGGTGGACATCACCGCCGATTCGATCCGCCGCACGGCGGAAGGGGTTGTCATCGCCGAGGGCCATGTCGTGGTCCGGCGCGAAACCGAGACGCTGGAAGCGGACGAAGTGCGCTACCGCCCCGGGGAGCATCGCCTTCGGGCGCGCGGGAACGTGCGGCTCGACTCGCCGCGCGGCCGGCTGCGCGCGGCGCAGCTTTCGCTGGACACGCAAAGCCGGCAGGGAACGGTATCGCAGGCCGAGCTCGAGCTTCCGGACGGCTCGCGGATCTCGGCCCGGCGTCTCGTGCGCGAGAACGAACATACCTGGCGCGGAGACGAGGTCCGGTTCACGACCTGCCCGAAGGACGAAACCCGCTGGCAGCTCCGCGCGCGAACGGCCGTGCTCGACCAGGAAGAAGGCGAGCTCACCGCGCGCGGCGCGCGCTTCGAGCTGGGCGGCATCCCGGTGCTGGCCACCCCCTACTGGCGGCAGCCGCTGAAGCGCAAGTCCGGCATCCTGCTGCCGCAGGTCGGGGTTTCGAGCCGCCGGGGCACCGAGTGGGCGCTGCCGCTCTACCTCGCTCCGCGCCCGAACTGGGACGCAACCCTCACCCCGCGCTGGATGACCGCGCGCGGCCTGATGGGCGAGCTCGAGCTCCGGCATGCGAGCCTCAAGGGGTCCGAACGCATCGCGGGCGAACTGCTTCGCGACCGGCAGACCCGGACCATGCGCGGACGGATCACGGGCGACGCCCATTACAGCTTCGGCCACGGCCTGCGCCTGCGCGCGCAGGGCGATCATGTCTCCGATCCCGATTATCTCGCCGACTACGGCCGGGATCAGGATCCCGGTCTTCGCTATCTGACCAGCGAGGCAAGCCTCGAACAGACCGGCCGAAACTATTCCTGGGCGCTGAGCGCGCGCCACCAGCAGGATCTCGCGCTTGCAAGCAACGCCACCACGCTTCAGATCCTGCCCCGGCTCGAAAGCCGGGTCGCTTTTGCCCTGGGGCCCGCGCACCTGCACCTGGACCAGCAGAGCACGCGCTTTTTCCGCCGCCAGGGCGTCCACGGCTGGCGCGTGGATCTCAATCCCTGGCTGGAGCTTCCCTGGCGGCTTGCGGGCGGGGGGCTGTCGGCGCGCCTGTTTCTTGGCCACCATCACACCCGCTACTGGCTCCAACAGGCGGCGCGAAAAAGGCTTGCCCGCGACGTTCCCTACGGCGGGGCCGAACTTTCCGCCACCTTCGAACGCATCAGCGCCGACCGGCGCTGGCGCCACGCGCTGTCGCCCCGGTTGAGGCTGGATCTTGCGCGGGCGCCGGATCAGTCCGGATTTCCGAACTTCGATTCGGCCTTCGGCCGCCTTTCCTGGTCCAATCTGTTCGCATCCAGCCGCTTTTCGGGTCTGGACCGGATCGAGAACGCAAGGCGCCTGAGCGCCATCCTCGATTCCTCGCTGATGCACCGGGGGGATCGGGGCCCTGCCCGCGAGGTCTTCCGGCTTGCGCTCGGAGCAAGCCTGGAGATGCGCCCCGGCACGATCGACCCCGCGCTGAAGCCCGCGCCCGCACGCAGGCTTTCGAACCTTCTCGCCAGAATCATGCTTGCGCCGGCATCGTGGATGACGCTCTCCGCCGACGGCGTCATCGACGCGCATCAGCGTTTTCTGGCCACGGGCACGGCCTCGCTGACGCTCGCGCACGCGGGGTTTTCGCTGAACGCCACCCACAGGCATACGGACGCGCGCTACGCAGCCCAGATCCGGCAGACGACCGGCAGGCTCGCCCTGCCCGTTTCCTCCCGGTGGCGGCTGGAAGGAAGCTGGCAGTACGACCATCTGCTGAAGTTCACGCAGCGGGCCGAGGCCGGCATCGTCTACCGCCATCCCTGCTGGGGCCTCACCGTCCAGGGCTTCCGCCTCAATCGGGCAAGCCAGGGCGGGAGGCGGGCGGACGTCGGCGGGCGGCTGTTGCTCGAGTTCAAGGGGCTGGGTAGCGTCGGTTCCTGACCGTTCGCAAATCCCGGAATCAACTCAGGCGGAGCACCGGCATGAACCACGCCTTCGGGCCGATCATCGTTGCAATCCTTGCGAGCCTCGCGCTTGCGCCATCTTACGCGGCCGCGGAAACGGATGCCGCCGCGGCCGAGCCCGTCGAGGCCCTTGCCGTGGTCGTGGACGGAACCCCCGTCACCTGTTCGGAGGTCGTGGACGAGGCCCGCCAACTGGCCGCGGCGCTCGGGCCAAAGGCCGGCCGGCTGAACGCCGAGCGCCTGTTCGAGCGCGCGCTCGAGGCACGCATCACCGAGCTCGTGCAGATCGAGGAAGCAAAACGCCTGGAGCTGACGGTGTCGGACGAGGAGCTTGGCGAAGCGATCGCGAACATCGAACGAAGCAACGGCCTGTTGCCCGGTCAGCTCGAAGAAGCGCTGAAGGCCCAGGGCATCGATGTTGCCGACTACCGCGCGCGACTTAGGAACCAGCTCCTGATCGGCAAGCTGATCAACACCGCCGTGCGCGGCCGCATCCGCATCAGCGAGGAGGCGCTGCGCGAATACTATCGGCGCTATCTTTCCGGCAACCGCAAGCTCCGGGAAGTGCATCTGGCCCACATCTTCCTCCAGCTTCCCGCCGATCCCAGCCCGGAACAGCTCGCCGAGGCCCGCAGCCGGGCGCGAAGCATCCGCGCCCGCCTCTCCGCAGGCGAGGACTTCGCCTCCCTTGCCCGGATCCATTCGCAGGCGCCCGACGCAACCGAAGGCGGCGACATGGGCTGGGTGACCGAGGGAAGCCTCCCCGAACGGCTTGCGCAGGTGTTCGAGCTTCCGGTCGGGGGCATCTCCGAGCCCATCCTTACGCCCGCCGGGTTCCAGATCTTCAAGGTGATCGAGGAACGCTGGCTTGAGCCCGAACGCGGCGAGAGCTACGACGAGGTTCATGCCCGCCACATTTTGCTCAAGATCCCGAGCTCGGCGGACGAGCGCACGCGCGCGCGCATCCGTCTGAAGGCCGAGCGGCTGGCCGCCGAGCTTAAGGATGCGAGCGACGAGGAGTTTGCGACCCGCGCGAAGGAAGTCTCGCAGGGGCCGAGTGCTGCGCGCGGCGGGGATCTCGGCTGGTTCCGCCGAGGGACGATGGTGCCGGCCTTCGAGGAAGCGGCGTTCCGCCTCAAGCCGGGCCAGACGAGCGGCGTCGTCGAAAGCCCGTTCGGCCTGCACATCATCCGGGTCGTCGCGCGCCGGCATGTGGACCCGAACTCGTTCGAGGCCCATCGCGACCGTATCGAACAGGTGCTGACCGATGCCGAAATGCAGGAACGGATCCCGCGCTGGATCGCCTCGCTCAAGGCGCGCGCGACGATCGAGCGCCATGCCTGCCCGAAGCCGATGCTGGCCTCGATCCTTACGCCTGCGCGGCCGAACGCCACGCCTCAAGCCGAAGGCGCAGGAGCCGCAGCGGCCGCGTCCGAAAGCCCCGAGACCGCGGTCGCGCGCTGGCAGGCAGCCTGGGAGTCGCGCGATCCCGAGCGCTACTTCGCCCGCTACAGCGCGCGCTTCGATCCCGGCCCGCGCTTTGCCTCGGTCGAGCGGTGGAAGCGCTACAAGCGCCGCGTGCTGACGAACAAGGCCTTCATCCGCATCGAGCTGCGCGATCTCGAGTTCCGGAAGCTGGATGACGGACGCATCGAGGCGCGTTTCACCCAGCTTTACCAATCCGACCGCTTGTCCAGCACCGACCGCAAGCGCCTCGTGCTCGTGCGCGAGAACGGACGCTGGCTCATCGAACGCGAGGAAGTGCTCCGCTGAGCATGCGGCCGATCCTGCTCACGCTCGGCGAGCCGGCCGGCATCGGCCCCGACTGCGTGCTGCTTGCCCATGCGCGCAATCCCGAGCGCTTCCACGACGTCGTGATCGCGGCTCCCCGCGACTGGCTTGCGCCGCGCGCCGAGCGGCTCGGACTGCGCCCGGAGATCGTGGAGGCGCAGAAGCCCGAACCCCGCGATGATGCGCTCGTCTGCTGGTGGCCCCGGCATCTGGCGCGTCCTGCCCGCGCGCCCGAATGCGGCCGTCCCAGCCTCGAGCTTGCGCCTGCCGTGATCGCGGCGATCGAAGAGGCCGCCGCGGCCTGCCTGGACGGGCGCACCCGGGCGCTGGTTACCGGACCGATCGACAAGGCGGTGCTCCGCGCCGCCGGCCTCCCGTTTCCGGGTCACACCGAGTGGCTCGCGCACCGGGCCGGCGACGTGCCGTTTGCGATGATGCTCGCGGCCGCCGAGATCCGGGTCGTTCTTCTGACCACGCATCTGGCGCTGCGCGAGGTGCCGGACCGGCTCTCGATCGAGGGCTGCCGGACGACGCTGCGCCTGGCCCATGAGGCGCTCCGGGACCGCTTCGGGATCCCCCGGCCGCATCTGGCGCTGTGCGCGCTGAATCCGCATGCGGGCGAACAAGGAAACTTCGGCGACGAGGAAATCCGCATCCTGAGGCCGGCGGCAAGCCAGGCGCGCGCCGAGGGGATCCATGTCGAAGGGCCGCTGCCCGCCGACACCGCCTTCGCCCCGGACAACCGCAAGCGCTTCGACGCCTTCGTCTGCTGCTACCACGATCAGGCGCTGATCCCGATCAAAGCGCTGAGCTTCGGCGAGGCCGTCAACATCACGCTGGGGCTTCCGTTCGTGCGCACGAGCGTGGACCACGGCACCGCCTGCGACCGGGCCGGCACCGGCCGGGTGTCGTGCACAAGCCTGGAAGCGGCCATCGACCTGGCCCGAAGCCTCAGCGAGAAAGGCCGCGCATGCTCACCTGCCTGACCGGCCAGGCGCTGCTCGCCACGCCCAGCCTGACCGACCCGAACTTCCGGGACTCGGTCGTGCTGATCTGCCATCACGACGAGCAGGGCGCGATGGGACTGATCGTGAACCGGCCCCGTGAGCTTGCGCTCGAGCAGGTGCTGGACGAGCTGGGCATGTATCCGGACGAGGACGAGGCGCGCAAGCTTTCCCCGCAGCAGCTCGACCGGAGCCGGCACCGCGAGATTCCGGTGTTCGAGGGCGGGCCGGTGGATCCGTTCCGTGGCTTCGTGCTGCACGACGGCTGGCATGTGTATGAGGCCACGATGCAGATCACCAGCGAGCTGCATCTTTCGGCCTCGCGCGATGTGTTGCGGGCGATCGCGCGGAATCAGGGGCCGGAGCATTTCCTGTTCCTGCTCGGTTATGCCGGCTGGGCCTCCGGCCAGCTCGAGCAGGAACTCGCCGAAAACAGCTGGATCGTGGCGCCCGCCACCCATCACCTGCTGTTCATTGAGCCGCCGGAGGGCCGGTGGGAATACGCGGCCCGCTGCATCGGCGTGGACCGCGGCCAGCTTTCGGACCAGATCGGCCATGCCTGAGACCCAGGCGGGGAGGTGAAGATGCTGAACGTGCTGATCGCCTATCATTCGGATTACGGCAACACCGAACGGATGGCGAAGGCCATCGCGGCCGGCTGTCAGGCCGCGGCCGGGTGTTCGGTGCGTCTGAGCAGGGCCGAGGAAACCGGACTCGATGCGCTGACCGCCGCCGACGTGATCTTCATCGGCACGCCGGTGCACATGGGCTCGATGGCCTGGCAGGTCAAGCAACTGATCGACCGGGCCGGCAAGCTGTGGATGGAAGGGCTGCTGGAAGGCAAGGTGGGCGGCGTATTCGCGACCGGCGGCGGATTCGGAGGCGCGGGCGGCGGCGTGGAAACGACGATGATCGCGCTGCACGCGCATTTTCTCGAACAGGGGATGATCGTCGTGGGTTTCCCGAAGAGTCTGCCCGGATACGCCGACGGCGGCCTGCACTGGGGTGCCTATGCCCGCACCGGCGATGCCGCGGGCATGCCCAAAGGCATCAGCGACGCGGCACTGACCGCAGCGCGAAGCTACGGCGCGCATGTCGTCGAAATCGCCGCGCGGCTTCTCGATCAGCCCTGATTCCGGATCGCGAACCCGGGCCCGCCGAGTGGCCGGCGCAGAAACCAGCCCGTGATGGCGAACCTCCGGCGCTTCGCGGGCAGAACCTCGTGTTCGAACCGGTCGGACAGAAACAGCACGATCCTTCCGCCCTCCGGCGGCAGGTCCCGATGCGTCCCGTCCTCCAGATACAGGCGGAGCATGCCGCCATCCCCGGCGGACCAGTCCGGATTCAGATAGACGATCATCGTGAGCCTCCGGCGGTCGTCGCCCCTGAGGCAGTCCAGGTGCCGCGCATAGAACGCGCCGGGCGCGTAGCAGGCCAGATGCGCCTCGAAGCGCTCAAGCCCGAGCATCAGGGACCGGTTCATCGTGCGGCGCACCGATTCGACCAGCTCCCAGTAGGCCGAGAACTCCCGCCGGTCGCGGTCCGGATCAAGCCAGCAGATCGAGTCCGAACGCGTCCCGCGCCGAAGCAGCCGCGCGCTCCCGACCGTGGCCGGACGGTAGTCGCCCAGATCGAACCTGCGAGCGGCCTCGGCATGCAGCGACCGCCAGAAGGCCTCGGGGAGCGCATCGGCGGACCACCATCCTTGCCCGGCGATCGCTTCTGCCGCCTCGTTCAGCAGCGCATCCAGCGTCGCGTTCATCCATCCCCCCGTGCGGCCCGGACATCAGGGCAGGCGGTTGTGGAACACGAGCCAGCCGGCATGAGCATCGGCCGCGAACCGGGACCAGCAGGCGTAGGGCACGTCGAGCCTGCGGCTTGCCCGAAGCCCCGCCCCGAGCACCCGCGCGATCAGCACGCGCAGCGGCCCGGAATGGCCGACCGCGAGCACGCGCTTTCCCTGCCAGGCTCGAACGGCCTCGTGCCACCAGTCCTCGACGCGCGCCACCAGCTCCTCGGGCGCCTCGCCGCCCGGCGGCCTCAAGCCCGCCGGATCCTCCCGCCAGCGGCGGAACAGCTCGGGCCAGCGCCGCTCGATCTGCGCAGGTGCCAGCCCCTCCCAGTCCCCGTAGGCGAGTTCGGCGAGCCGGGGCTCGATCCGGCATTCGATGCCGGCCTCTCCGGCCCAGTCTTCGGCCGGAAGCCGGCACCGGGACAACGGCGAACAGACGATCAGGTCCACCTCATCCGCGATCCGCGCCCAGACCCGATCCATCTGCGCCCGTCCCTCCGGCGTGAGCGGATCGTCGATGCGCCCCCGGTAGCGCACGCCTCCGACCAGCGCGCCGTGGCGCAGAAAGTCGAGCACGAACATGGACCCCTCCGGAAAAACGGCTTGGCCGCGGCCGGATGCGAGGCTATCGTAGGCGCCCGAAGACGTGAACGCGAGGTGCCCTGCCGGTGAGCGACGCTTTCGATCCGAGTGATCCCCGAAACATCGAGGCGATGCGCCATGTGCGCGCGCTGCTCGAATACATCGGCGAGGATCCCGACCGCGAGGGGCTTCTCGAGACTCCGGCGCGCGTGCTGGCCGCGATGCAGGAACACTTCGCCGGCTATCGGGAAGACCCGCGCGAGCATCTGGAAAAGATCTTCGAGGAGGTCGAGGGCTACGACGAGGTCGTGCTGGTGTCGGACATCGACGTGCACAGCCATTGCGAGCACCACCTCGTGCCCTTCGTCGGCAAGGCGCACGTGGCCTACATTCCGCGCGGCCGGGTCGTGGGGCTTTCGAAGCTCGCGCGCGTCGTCGAGGGCTACGCGAAGCGGCTGCAGGTTCAAGAAAAGCTGACAATGCAGATCGCCCACGCGATCGAGGACGTGCTCCAGCCCAAAGGGGTGGCGGTCATCATCCAGTGCCAGCATTTCTGCATGTGCCACCGGGGTGTGCGCAAGCCGAACTCCTGGACCACGACCTCGAAGCTGACCGGCGCCTTTCTGAAGAACCCGTCCTCGCGGCTCGAGCTCTTTCAGCTCATCGGCATGGAGAAGCGCCTCTAGTCCTCCGGCTTCGTGCCGGCGACAAAATGTCGGATCAGGAAATCCTCCTCGGCCGGCGTCAGATCGAAGCGGCGCGACGCCTCCTCGATGGCCTCGAGCGAAAAATCGCCCTCTTCCACGAGCCAGCGAACCGCGTTCCGGAGCCGCTCACCCTTGGGAAGGATGCCGTCGCCCACACCCGCCTCAGACGAAGTTCCGGTGAAAACAGAACTCCTCGACGATCCGGCCGCCCTTGAAATGTTCCTCGATGATGCGGTCGATCGCGGCCTCATCGAGCCGGCAGTACCAGACGCCTTCGGGATAGACGACCATGATCGGCCCCTGCTCGCAGACGCCGAAGCAGCCGGCGCGATTGGCGCGCACTTCACTGGAATCCAGCCCCTCGGCGGCCAGACGATCCTTCAGATAGCGCAACAGCGGCATGTTCTCGCCGCAGCTTTTGCCGACGCACAGAATCGCGTGGCGGCGGTAGAGCGGAATCTCCGGCTTGGGCTGACTCATGCTTGCTCCTCCTCAAAGGCAACGGGCGGCAATACTGCCACGATCCGCCGCTCGATTTCATCCTCGTCCACCGCCAGCTCCGAAACCGCAAAGCCCGCGACCGAAACCCCCGCCTCATGCACCGAAGCGGCGCTTCCGCTGACGAGCGGGTGCCAGTCCGGCAGGGGCCTGCCTTCGGCCCTGAGCCGGTAGGCGCAGGTTTCGGGAAGCCAGGCATACTCGGCGGGGGAAAGATCCCGCACCCGGATGCAGCCCTCCACGCGCTCAAGCCTGCGGGCGTAATCGGTGCAGCGGCAGTGCTCGAGATCGAGCAGCCGGCAGGCGACATCGGTCTCCAGAATCATGCCCGTGCGCTCGTCGAAAAAACGGTGCAGGCAGCAGCGCCCGCAGCCGTCGCACAGCGCCTCCCATTCGGCGTCGTTCAGCTCCTCCAGCGGCTTGTCCGCGATGCCGTTCACGGCCGCTCCCGGTAGATCGAAAGCTCCTGCCGGTAGCGCCCGCGATTCGGGTCGGGCATTGCCCCGATACCGCGGATTGCCGCCACATAATCGGCGGGAAGCCCGTGCTCGCAGGCGCCGCGCAGCACATGCTCGAGATACCAGTCGAACGGCTTCAGCCCGGGGCGGATCATCACGGCCCGGTAGGATAGCGCGGTGATGCGCTCCCCGCGTTCGCTCCACACCTGCACCCGCACCGGCTCGTAGCCCACCCCCGCGCCTTCCGCACGGTCCAGATGCGCGCGGTCGCGTTCGTCCAGTTCGAAAACGACGCCCCAGACCACCTCCTCCGCCCGGCCCGCAGGGCAGGCGTCGCACTTGCCGGAGCCGTCGGCGCCGAGCTTGTGAAACGCCAGGCGGCAGCCGGGAAGGCGCGCGGTCGCCACCGGCACGGCGCGCGAAACCCGGCGCCGAAGCCGCGGCGTGGACATGTTCGATCCGTAGGCGAAATACAGCATCTCAGACCGACTCCAGCTCCTCCCAGCGATCATAGGCGGCGGCAAGCTCGCGCTCCAGCTCGGCGAGCCGCTCCCGGTCGCGATGGAAGGATGCCGGATCGCGCCGGAAGTAATCCGGATCGCAGAAACGGCGCTCGATCTCCGCCTTTTCGGCCTCCAGCGCCTCGATCCGGTCCGGCAGCGCCGCAAGCTCGCGCTGCTCGTGGTAGGAAAGCCGCCGCGGCCGGCTCCTCGGGCGCGCGGGCGCCGGTTTCTTCGCTGGCTTCGCCGCGGCCGCATCCAGGCGCTGCTCGGCCATGCGCCGCAGCCGCCAGGCCTGATAGTCCGACCATCCTCCCTCGATCGGCACGATCCGACCCGCCCCCTCGAACGCGAGCACCCGCTGCACCACCCGGTCCATGAAGGCGCGGTCGTGCGAAACAAGCAGGATCGTTCCGGGAAAACGCGCCAGCGCCTGTTCGAGAACCGACAGCGTGCCGAGATCGAGATCGTTGGTCGGCTCGTCCAGCACCAGCAGGTTCGCGGGTTGAAGAAGCAGCCGGGCGAGCATCAGCCGCCCCCGTTCGCCGCCGGACAGCGCCGAAACCGGCGCGTTCAGCCGCTCGCGGTCGAACAGGAAATCCTCGAGGTAGGACACGACATGCCGGGGCTCGTGGCCGGCGATGTAGACGTAGTTGCCGCCAGCGGGCAACAGCACGTCCCGAACCCGGGCCGCGGGATCGAGCGCGCGCATCTGGTCGAGAAACGCCGGCACGAGCCGGGCCCCGTGCCGGATGCGGCCGGCATCGGGCCGGATCTCGCCCAGCAGAATCCTCAACATCGTGGTCTTGCCCACCCCGTTCGGCCCGAGCAGGCCCACGCGCTCGCCGGCCATGATCCGGTGGCTGAAGCGCTCGGCGATCACCGTATCGCCCAGCCGGTGGGACACCTCCACCGCCTCGATCAGCATCCGCCCGGGCTTGACCCCGGCGGCCACGCGCAGCTCGACGTCGCCCTTACGCAGCCTTCGCTCCGCGCGTTGCCGGCGCAGCTGCTCCAGGGCCCGAACCCGCCCCTCGTTGCGGCGGCGGCGCGCCGGAATCCCGCGCCGGATCCATCGCTCCTCCTCGGCGAGCAGGCGATCGAAACGCCGCATCCGCGCCTCTTCCTGAGCGAGCAGTTCGGCCTTCCGGTCCAGATATTCCGCATACGAGCACGGAAAATGCGCGAGCCGGCCGCGATCGAGCTCGACGATCTCCTCGGCCACCGCATCGAGAAAATAGCGATCATGGGTGACGAACAGCACCGCGCCGGAAAAGTCGGCCAGAAACTCCTCGAGCCACTCGATCGAGGCGACGTCGAGATGGTTCGTCGGCTCATCGAGCAGCAGCAGATCGGGCTCGGCGACAAGCGCCCGCGCCAGCGCCACCCGACGCTGCCAGCCGCCGGAAAGCTCGCCCACGCGCCGGTCGGCATCGAGCCCGAGCCTGGAAATCACCGTTTCGATGCGGACATGAAGCCGCCAGGCGCCCACCCGCTCGATCTCGGCCTGAAGGGCATCCACGCGGGCCAGCCGTGATGGATCGCCGGCATCCTGCTCCAGCGCCGCGACGGCCTGATGATAGTCCGAAAGCAGCTTTGCGGTGTCCTCAAGCGCGCCCGCCACGGCCTCGAACACGGTTCCACTCCCGTCGAGCTCCGGCGTCTGCGCAAGCAGCGCCACCCGCACTCCGCGCGCAAAGGTCACCGAGCCCGCATCCGGCTCGATCCGGCCGGCAATGATGCCAAGCAGCGTGGACTTGCCCTCGCCGTTGCGCCCGATCAGCCCGATCCGCGCGCCCTTGCGGACGGTCAGGCTCACGTCGTCGAGCAGCACCTGCGGCCCGTAGGCCTTGTGCACATGGGAAAGCGTGACCAGCGGCATGTTCCCGATGCTAGGCCGCGGCTCAAACAAGCGAAAGGCGGGCGGCCCGGCCGCCCGCCCGTTTCCGCCATGCAGGGTTTCTACCGCCGATCGAAGTGTTCGCGTCCCTCGTGGGGATGCCCGCCGTGCCGATGCTCGATGCGTTCCTGCATCAGCGCCCGGGCCTTTCGGCGCTGCTCGGGCGTGAGCACCCGTGCGGTCTCGGCGCGCATCCGGGCGCGCAGCACGGTCAGGCGCGCAACCAGCTCGCCTTCGCGGGCCGCCAGTTTGCGCACGCGGTCCATGTAGCCGGGATCGGCCGGATCAAGCTCCATCAGTTCGTGCTTCAGCTTGCGCAGTTCCTCGTGCACCTTGCGCATCTTCGGGCGGAAGCTCTTGCGGATGTGATGCAGCTTCACCACCTGCTCGTCGCTGAGCTCGAGTTCCTCCTCGAGCATCGGCGCAGGCGGATGATGCCGCTCGT
>CAYNLY010000035.1:11471-15938 GCA_964398225.1 uncultured Zetaproteobacteria bacterium | reverse complement strand
TGCATCGCTACCCGGACGGCGACATGGCCGTGTTCCACGGCCCGCGCCTGCTGGCAAGCTACGACAGCACAGGCAAACTCAAGGGATCGCAGGCTCCCGCAGGCCTGCAACGAAAGGCCCAATAGGCCCGACACAAAGCGGACAACTCATGTGCTACAAAACCGGACAGGTCTATTTGTTGCTAACAATGCGCGCTCCGCCCGCTTGTGCTTTCCCGGGGCGACTATAGGATTTCGGCGCATCCCTTCCGCGAGAGGTTCGATTCATGGCATTTGTCGTCACCCATCTGTGCGAAGACTGCGTGGACACCGCCTGCGTCGCGGTCTGTCCGGTGGACTGCTTCTATCAGCCCAAGGAGCCGGGCAAGACCTATCCGAACATGCTGTTCATCTCGCCGGAGGAATGCATCGATTGCGCGGTCTGCGAGCCCGAGTGCCCGTGGGAGGCCATCTATCCGGAAGAGGACGTGCCCGAGGTGTTCAAGGACGACATCGCGCTGAACGAGAAGTGCGACACCGACCGCGACGCCTTCGTGCTGGCCGAGGTCGTCGAGAAGGAGCCGCCCACGCCCGAGCAGGTGGCCGCGAACAAGGCGAAGTGGGGCCTGTAATTCCCGCATGAAACCGGATCCGACGCGGCCTTACGGGCCGCGTTCGCGTTTGCAGGATCGGCTTGAGGAGCCCGCGCGTCCCTGGCTGATCGGCCTGGGACTGGATGAGCTTGAGGCCCTGTGCCGGAGCTGCGGTGCAAGCAGCGTCCATGCCGAACGCATTCTTGCACACCTGCATCGGCGCGGGAACTTCACGCTCGAGGGTCTCCGCGATCTTCCCCGCAGCCTTGCCGCAACGATCGCGGAGCGCACCCGGATCATCGAGCCCCGGCTCACGGAGTCCGACGCCGACGAGGACGGCACGAGCAAGCTTGCGCTCCGCCTCGACGACGGCGCGATCGTCGAAAGCGTGTTGATTCCGGCCTCCGGCCGCATCACGCAGTGCGTCTCCACGCAGGTCGGCTGCGCGCTGGGCTGCCGCTTCTGCAAGACCGCCACACTGGGCCTGTCGCGCCATCTTCAGGCTGCGGAAATGGTCGCGCAGGTGCTGGTCGGCCGAAGCCGGATGCCGGTGCGCAATCTTGTGCTGATGGGTATGGGCGAGCCGCTGCACAACTACGACGAAGTCGCGCGCTTCGTCCGCCTTGCCGCGGAGCCGAAAGGCCTGGGCTTTTCCCCGAACCGGATCACCCTGTCCACCGTGGGGCTCGTTCCCGGCATCCTCCGGATGACCGAGGACCGGCTTCCCTGCAACTTGGCCGTGTCGCTGAACGCGACGACCGACGAGGTCCGAAGCCGGATCATGCCCGTGAACCGGAAATACCCGCTGACCGAGCTGATGGACGCGGTGCGCGCCTACGCCGCCGAAACCGGCCGGCGGGTGCTGATCGAGTACGTGCTGCTTGCCGGCGTCAACGACGACGATCGCGACTGCGCGCGCCTGATCGCGCTTCTCGACGGCCTCGACTGCACGATCAATCTGCTGCCGTTCAATCCCTGGCCCGGAGCGGGCTTTGCACGGCCCACGGAAGCGCGGGTCTCTGCCTTCCGGAAGCGGCTGATCGAGGCGGGGTTTGTCGCGGTCGTCCGGGAATCCCGCGGGCGGCGGATCGCCGCCGCCTGCGGCATGCTGGCGGGACCCGGGCTTTCTAAGTCCGCCTAGCTCAGATCCTCGTTCGGGATGATCAGCATCTCGACGCGCCGGTTGAGCTGGCGGCCCGCCTCGGTGTCGTTGCTCGCGCGAGGCTCGCGCTCGCCGCGGCCTTCGGTCCGGATCCGGCGGGGATCCACGCCCCTCCGATCCAGATAGTCCGCCACCGCCTGCGCGCGCCGCTCCGACAGCGCCTGGTTGTAGGCCGCGGAGCCGATGCTGTCGGTATGCCCGATCACCCGGATCGTCGTCCGGGGATAGCGGTTCAGGATGTCCGCCACCTTGTCCAGCGTGGGCAGAAACGCGGGCTTGAGCTCGGCCGAGTTGAAGTCGAAGGACACCTCGCTGTTCATCGTGATCTTCAGATTTTCGTTCTTCAGGCGCTCGATCTCGACCGCATGCTGGCGCCGCTCCTCGGCCAGCTGGCGCTCGAACTCGGCCTGCTGCAGATCCATGTAGTGCCCGGCGCCGGCACCGATCGCGCCGCCCGCCGCAGCGCCAACCAGCGCGCCGCGCAAGGCGCCGCCCGAATGGTCCTTCTGGTAGCCGATGATCGCCCCGGCCACCGCGCCCAGTGCCGCGCCCGTCGCCGCGCCCTTTTTCGCGTGCGCGTTCGGATCGTCGGGACTCGTCGCGCAGGCCGACAGCCCGATCGCCGCGGCCAGAGTCGTCGAAAGCATTGCTCGCCTCATCGCCTTCCTCCTTCGGTGAAGATTCTGTTCCGGCAAGGATACACGCCTCGCCTTCCTGCCAACGGTGTCATTGATCACCGGGCTGCCGGAACGGCGCGGGGGCTTGCAAGCGTACCCTCGAGCCGAAGCCTGAGCCCGGTTCCGATCAGGCCGGCAAGCGCTTCATCGAGCCCCGGCCCGGGGCTCAGCGCAATGGAGCCCGCAAGCTTCCAGCGCCGCATATCGGGCCCTGCGGGAATCACCCGCCCGCCGCCTTCGATCTTCAGCGCCGTGCCTCCGCCCAGCCTCCACTGCCAGGCCTGTTCCTGGGACTCCAGCGTCGCACGGTAGGCCCCGAGCGGCTGATGACGGCCGAAGGCGTCCGCGCCCGCATCCGGCCAATCGAGCGAGATTCGGCCCGAGGCGGGAAGCCCGGATGCGCGATCCACGGAGCCTTCGCCGCGAAGCGCAAGCGTGCCAGATACCGCAAGATCCGCGGGCAAAACGGCCGCGGCCGCAAGCCGGTCCCGGACCCACGAGGCCGGCAGCTCGGCATACAGATCCTCGAAGAAGATCCGCCCGTCCCGGAGCAGGACGCGGGTCTTGATTCCGCCGTTTTCCTGAAGTCGGGCCTCAACGCGCGCCCCCGGCGCAAGCCGGACCAGCGATCCCGGGTCCGGCGCCGCCCGCATCGCCTCGAAACGCAGGCTTCCGCCCGTCCCGATTCGGGCATCCCGAAGCTCGAGCGTCCACCCGCGCAGCCTCGCCTCGCGGTATTCGAGCGGCACCCCGAGCGCACCCAGCTCCGCCCGCAACAGCCCGGCAAGCCACGGTCCGGGCTGCCAGCGCAGGAGGATGAACAGCGCGGTCATCAGCAGACATGCGACAACCAGCGCCCGGTTGCTCAAGGGCCGGATGAGCACGCGCAAACCCCTAGCCGCCCAGAATCACGGCCTGAACATGCACCTTGCCCGGCTCTTCGGCCCGGGTCAGGCGCAGCGAATCGAGCCCCAGACCGGCCTTTCCAAGCGCCTCGACGAAGGCCAGCACGCGCCTGTATCCCGCGTTCCGGAGTTCGAGAAACAGCCGTTCCCCCCCGGAGGCCGGCTGCGGCCGAATCCGGGTCATGGCATCCCGCACTCCGGTCCGACGCGCCAGTCGTTCGACGGACGCCAGCAGACCTCCCTCGACATGACCGCCATGCCGGACCTGTTCGGCAAGCCGCTCGGCCTCGGCGGCCTGCTCCTCGATCGCAACCAGAGCCTGCCGGAGCGCTTCCCGCTCGTCGGCCAGGGGAAGCAGCACGCCGAAGACGAGCAGGGCAAGCGGCAGCACGATCGCGGCCAGCCGCAGCAGCCGCTGTTCCCGGGGCTCGCGTCCGGCATAGAACTCGATCGCGGCATCCCGGACGCGCTCCCATGCGCCGTGGCCGCGCGCAAGCCAGTCGGGAAACGCCGCTTTCCATCCTTCCCGCATCAGCTCCACTCCATCCGGAAGCGCACCTTCCCCTCGTCCAGCTGCGTGTCGCTCAGGCGCACCGGGCGCCCGAGCGTCCGGCCGAGCCGCTCGCGGATCCGGTTGACCGACTCCAGATCATCGGCCGAACCCCGGAGCACGAACTTCGATTCGCGCCACTCGATCGTCTCCACCGTCCACGGCCGGTCCCGCCACAACCGGTGGATCGCCGCCATCGCGGCCAGCCACCGCGCCGGATCCGAGCCGGCCGCGGCTCCCCCCGCCGCCTGACGCAGCTGGGCCAGGGGATCGACGATCGGCTGCCCGGGCAGCGCGCGCGCAAAGGCCTGGGCAATCGCATCCTGTCTGGCCTCGATGGCCTGCTTGAGACGGTGAATCTCCAGCGCCGTGCCCGCAATCCAGACCAGCAAAAGCATTCCCGCCAGAATCAGCGTGCGCCGCCAGGGGCGCCAGCCGCCCATCGACGCCTTCGGCGCCCACTGGCGAACCCGGAACTCCAGTCCGTCCGGGCCCGGCTCGAGATCCGCGAGCGCGTCCGCGCGGGCTTGCGGTTCGTCCTCGAGGGCAACCGCATCGGCGAGCTCCGAGTCCGAAAACGCCCCGCGCCAGGGATCCGCCAC
>CAYNLY010000035.1:0-11371 GCA_964398225.1 uncultured Zetaproteobacteria bacterium | reverse complement strand
GCATCCGCGACATCCTCGCCGGTGGCCTCGCCCAGTTCCCCGGCCAGGACGCGTTCGTCGAGAAACCGGGGATGCGCCAGCGGAAGCCGGAGCGCGCGCACCAGCAGCCGCTCCTGCGCGAGATACACCCTGGCCACCTGCTCGCCCTCGGCCAGCTCCGGCAAGGCAAACGCGCCCTCGCTACCGCCAGCCGTCGCATCGAGAAGCGTGGCGTGGCTAGCTTCCAGCCGCCACCAGCGCGCGCCGTCCCAGTACAAAGTCACGCCTTGCGTCACCCGGCGCTCCAGCCCGGGCGGAAACGCCCCACGATGCTCAGGGCCGTACCCTGGCGTTGCAGCATGAACTCCTCCCTGTGAACGGCGCGGCCGAACCGCGCCTCGCATCGCACGATAAAGAGGGAGCTTGCCACACTCAAGCGCGCGGTCGGTGCGCCCACGGCCCAAGGCTGGCCCGTCACCGCCGCGACATTGGCCACCGGCCGCTCCTGGATGAAGGCTTCGGCATCGGCCTCCGTCATGTTCGGAAACAGCGCCAGCAACACCTCCTTCGGCGCGGTGTTCACGTTCACCGGCGTAATGCCGCTTTCGGGAACCGGCGCCACGGTCACAAATCCCGCAAGACGCGCGCGCACCTCCGGATCGAAGCCCGAGACCATCGCAAGCTCCTCGATGCCGTCCAGACGCGCGTTCTTCACCCGATACGGCCGGTCGAGATAGGACGCCTCCTCGGCTCCGCCGGGGCCGGAGGGAAGATCATCGGCATCCATCCAGTCGGCCAGCGCATCGACGAGATTGGGATCGAGCTCCAGCCGGGCGAACAGGCGCTTCAACACCTGCCGGAACGCCTCCTGCACGCGACCCTTCGCATCGACCAGATCGTTCAGGTTCAGCATCCGGTTGGCATCGACGATGCGCCCGGAGACCACGCCCTGATCGATCGGAAACGGCGGCGTTTCCATCGCCCATTCCTCTTCCAGGTCGTCCGTGGAACCGGCCTTGGCGTCATCGGCCAGCACCCTGGCCGCCAGCACCAGCGCCGAAGTGGCAGCCTGGGAGGCGCGGACCGCATCCGTGTCGTTCTCCGCGAGCCGGAGCGCGATCATGTCCTCATAGGCCGCGTCCGCCGCCCAGGCCGCGACGACCGCGACCAGACCCAGCACGATCACCAGCGCCACGCCCCGTTCGCGTCTCACTTGAGCCGCCCGTGCAGGACCGGAAAAAGCATCTCGCGGCGCTTCCCGTCGCGCACGACGGAAATCCGGATCGCCCGCGGCCAGACGAACACCCCCTGACCGGACCAGCGCTGCCGCCACCGACCCCCGGTATCGAGCAGCTCGATGCCGAAGGCCTCGGCCGGCCCCATGTCCCATTCCTCGACCTTTGTCGGATCCCGAGCCCAGAGCATGCGGGACGTGCGCTTCAGATGTCCTTCCTGCTCATCCAGCCAGTATTTGACGAGGTACACGCCGGGCCGTCCCGGCTCGCGCCGGGTGATCGTCAGCGTATCGAAGTCCAGCCCGCCACGGCTGTCGTTCGTCACCCGCAGGGGACGGGCATCGGCAACGTGCGACTGCGTCATCCCGGCCAGATCGCGCTCCAGCTGCCGGCTCAGCCATGCCTGGATCGCCTGGCGGTCCCGTTCCCCGGCAATGATCCGGAAGCCCTCGCCGGCCGGCGTCAGCGCCGCATAGGAAATACCCACGATCAGCCCGAGAATCGCCAGCGCCATCAGCACCTCGATCAGCGTGAAGCCCCGCGCCCTCATTTCACGGCCTCGTAAAGGAACAGGGAAAGCTCCGGTTCGCCGGGCACCCGTACGGCCACGTTGAAGCGGACGAAGCCCTCCAGAAAGGTCTTCTCCGTCCACTGCCGCCAGTGGATCGTCCGGCCGTCCATCTCGATCGTGCCTTCCTTTTCCTCGAGCGAAACCTGGGGCCGCAGCCATTCCTCGGCGAGCAGATTGCGGGCCGCATCCAGCGCCAGACGATGGTTGGCAATCGTCCGCTGCAGCTCCGCGGAGGCGCCCACCCGCCCCATCAGCACGACCAGCGCGGTCGCCGCAATCCCGATGGCCACCAGCGCCTCGATCAGCGTGAAACCGCGCTCGCCCCTACGGGAACCCCTCACGGCGCGCCTTCCCGTTCGATCCGGATGCCGCCGGGACCGGGCCGAAGCTCGATCACCCGCCGGCGTTCTTCGGACTGGAGCACGATACGCCCGGGGGCTTCCAGGCCCGAGGGGCCGAACACCGCAAGCCCGAGCGGCAGCTTTTCCTCCTCCGCACCGGATGCCGGCCCCGGCGTTTCCAACGGAGACTCAAGCGCGGGCGACACCTCGGCGATCCGCACACCTTGGGGAAGCATCGTGTCCCCGAGCCCTTCCGCGTCCACGGGCCTCCAGACGCCGAAGGATTCCATGCGCTCGAAGCGGTAGCCGTCGGCAAAGCCCAGCCAGCGGACGACGGAGGCCGACAGCGTGGCCTCCTCCTGGGCCAGGCGCAGCTTCAGCATCAGCCGCCTGGCCTCACGATCCAGCGCGTTCTGCCCTCCGGCCAGGAAGCCGGGCGCCACTATCGCCGCGGCCAACGCGATCAGAACGATGACGACGAGGATCTCGATCAAGGTAAATCCGCGCTGCGGGCGCATGCCCCGCCCGAAAAACGAACTTCGTTCGAACGCCCTTCCGCGCGAAGGGAGGAGCCTACTCCCAGTTACCGATGTCGGCATCGAACCCCGTGCCGCCGGCCTTGCCGTCCGCGCCGTAGGAAAGCAGATCGAAATCGCCGTGCACACCGGGGGAGAGATAGACGAAATCATGGCCCCAGGCGTCCTTGGGCACGGCATCCAGATAACGCTTGCCGTCCTTGCCGGGATTGACGAGCACGCTTAGCCCCTCGCTCGAGCTGGGATAGCGGCCGTGCTGAAGCCTGTAGAGCTTCAGGGCCTGCTCGATGTTCTTCATCTGCACCTTCGTCGCCTCGACCTTGGCCTCGTCCGCGCGCTCGACGAACCGGGGCGCGATCAACGCGGCGAGCACGCCGATGATCACGAGCACGACCATGATCTCAAGCAGCGTAAATCCCCGCTCCTTCCGCCTGCCCGGTTGGATCCTTCTCATCGCCTAGTCCCCCGTGAGCCAGAAATCGTTGCGCGAAAGCGGATCATACAGCCGCCTGGCCTCCCGGTCACGAATCCAGGGGCCGCGGGACAGATCGTCGCTTTCGTGGATCAGCCGGTCCAGCGCCAGCCACGATCCCAGCAACAGGCCATGCCGTTCGATGGCCTGCGACGCATACCGGGAGCATACCGGATAGCTCGGACAGGCGCGCCCGTCCAGCGTGCCCAGCACGTTGCGGTAGAACGCCATCGGAAATCCCGCCGGCGTGGCCGGAGGCAGCCAGCCATGCCAGAGGCATGCGGCGATCGCGGAGAAAAGCGCCAGCATTCCGTAGCCGAGCGCAAGCCCCCGCAGGCGCAACCGCGGCATGCTCACCACGGACGCCCCGGCAGACCGGAGGCCTGCCACAGGCCCTGCCACCAGAGCAGATATTGTTCGAAGCTTCCCCGCTCGGCGAGCGACACCGCGGAAAACACGGTGCCGGACCAGAGCCAGACGGTGATCAGGCCGAAAAACACCGTCACCGGCCCCATCCGCCGCCGGGCGGCCCAGAGCGTAAGCAACAGCATCGGAAGCACCAGGCCCGCCGCCACACCCGCATCGCGCCAGCGCCCGAGCCAGGCATGACCCGCCCCGGGCAGAACCGCGCCCAGAAGCCCCGCAGGCCAGGCGGCGCGCTTGTTCGGTGCCGGATCCGCCTTCATCCGTCCGGCCACCAGCGCCCGGGTCATCCCGCTGAGGCGATCGGGCGGGCTCGTCCGTTGCTCGCGCAGCATTCCGAGCATGGCCGCCGCATCCCGCATCCGCGCGCGCCAGACGGGATCGGCCTCGACCTCCGCCGCTCCCTCCAGGCGCGCAATGGCGGCGGCAAGCCTGCCCTCCCTGGCCTCCGACATCGCCCGGGCATAGGCCTCGTCCGCCCCCGCCCAGGCATCGCCGGCCTGCACGACCCCCGCAAGCACGGACAGCGCAAGCAGCAGCAGAACCCTCATCGGACCAGCTCGTTCATCTGCGCGATCGGCAGCAGAATCGCCAGCGCCAGCGCCCCCACGCCCACCGCCATCACCAGCACCAGCAAGGGCTCCAGCACGGTGAGCATCCGCTTCAGTTTCCGGGACACCTCGCCCTCGAAGTGTTCGGCCGCCTTGAGCAGCATCGACTCCAGCCGGCCGCTTTCCTCGCCCACCCGGATAAGCCGGACCGCGAGCCTGGGCATGAGACCGCCGGCATCGAGCGCCCGGGCAAGGCTTCCGCCCTCGTGCACCTGTTCCCGGGCCTGCTCGCCAAGCCTGCGCAACGGCTCCAGACCCAGGCCCTGATTGGCGATGCGAAGCGCGTCCAGCACCGGCACGCCTCCGGCCAGCAGCATGCCCAGGGTGCGGCAGAAGCGGGCGGTCTCGATCGCGCTCATCAGCGTGCCGATCATCGGGGAGGCGAGCAGCCAGCGGTCGCGCCGGGCGCGCACCGCCGGCCAGCGCATCGCAAGCCGCGAGGCCCCGACCGCTCCGATCAGGGCCAGCAGCATCCATCCGCCGTGATCGCGAAGCCCGGTGGAGATCGCGATCACCGCCCGGGTGAGTGTGGGCAGTTCGCCGCCCGAGCGTTCGAACACCGTAATCACCTGGGGAACCACGACCGCCAGCAGAAACAGCATCACCAGCACGCCGAAACCCAGCACGATGGCCGGATACAGCGTGGCCGACATCAGCTCCTGACGCAGGCTTGCCCGCCGTTCGAGCAGTTCGGCAAGCCGCAGGGCCACGGAGGTGAGCTGCCCGGTCTCCTCGCCGGCGGCGACCATGTTGCAGACGATCTCGTCAAACCCCTGCCCTCGAAGGGCGCGCGCCAGCGATTCCCCCTCGAGCACCTGCTGGCGGACGGCCAGAACCACCTGGCGCGACCGCGCGCGTTCGAAGCCATCGGCAATCGAGGCCAGGGCCTCGGCAAGCGGCATGCCCGCCTCCAGCAGCGTGCCCAGCTGTTGCAGAAACAGCACGGTGTCGGACTGCGAAAGCCTCCGGGCCGCGTGAGAGGCGGCTCCTCTCTGTCGCTCGGCCACGGGGCGGATCTCCCGGGGGAGCAGTTGCCGGGCCTTGAGCAGCTGCCGGGCCTCGCGCGCCGAGTCCGCCTCGATCTCGCCGCGCTGGCGTCGGCCTCGGGCATCGATCGCCTCGTAGCTGAACAGGCTCATTCGACCGAAACCACCTCATCCAGCGTGACCCGGAGCACCTCGTCCACGGTCGTGATCCCGGCCGCCACATGCCGCGCCCCGTCCTGGCGCAGCGAGCGCATGCCCTCCTTCCGGGCCTGACGCCTGAGGGCGGGCAGGCCCTTGCCATCGTGGATGAGATTGCGCAGCGCATCAGAAATCGCGGCCATCTCGTAGATCGCGATGCGTCCCGAATAACCCGTGCCCTTGCAGGCATCGCATCCCTCGGCCTCGAAAACCCGCGTCACGCCGGCATGGTCGGCCGGATCGCATTCCAGCACCTTCCAGTCCTCGTCGCGAGGTTCGCGGGGCCGGCGGCAGGCGGGGCAAAGCCTGCGCACCAGACGCTGGGCCTGCACCATGATCAGCGACGAGGCCACGAGGTACGGCTCGATGCCCATGTCCTGCAGGCGCACGATCGAAGACAGCGCGTCATTCGTGTGCAGCGTTGCAAAGACCAGATGCCCGGTCAGCGAGGCCTGGATCGCGATCTCGGCCGTCTCCAGGTCCCGGATCTCGCCGATCATCACGATGTCCGGATCCTGGCGCAGGATCGAGCGCAGGCCGGCGGCGAAGGTCACGCCGATCTTCGGCTGCACCTGCATCTGGCTAACGCCGGCCAGCTGGTATTCGATCGGATCCTCAATCGTCATCACGTTGCGGTTGGCGCGATCCACCTCCATCAGCGCGGCATAGAGCGTCGTCGTCTTGCCCGAGCCGGTGGGGCCGGTGACGAGCACGATGCCGTGCGGCGCCCGGATCACCTCCCGCATCAGCGCAAGCTGGGCCTCGCTCATCCCTAGCTCGGGCAGGCGCAGGATCTGCGCGCCCCGATCGAGCAGGCGCATCACGACCCGCTCGCCGAACGCGGTCGGAAGGATGGAAACACGCACGTCCACCTCGCGCCCCGCGATGCGCACGCGGAAGCGCCCGTCCTGCGGATGTCGCTTCTCGGCGATGTCGAGCCCGGCCATGACCTTGATCCGGCTCGTCAGCGCCGCCTGGACCCCCTTCGGCGGCTCGACGACCGTGTGCAGCACGCCGTCGATCCGGAAGCGAATCACCACCCGCGTCTCGAACGGTTCGATGTGGATGTCGCTGGCGCGCTCCTTGAGCGCCTGGGAAATCAGCGTGTTGACCAGCCGGATGATCGGCGCGTCGTCCTCCGCCTCGAGCAGGTCGCCAACCTCCTCGATTTCGCGGTGGAGTTCATCCAGCCCCATCTCCTCGATCATCTGCTCGGCCGAGGCGCTGGCCATGTCGAACACCTGATTGAGCGTGGTCACGATGTCTTCGCGACCGGCGAGCACCGGCTGGACCTCGCAGCCGAACCTGCGCCGACAGGCATCGAGCAGTTCCTGCGGCCAGGGCCCCTCCTCCGGAACCGCGACCGGGCAGGGCAGTCCGTCGATCGGCTTCAGCGGCAGCACGGGGCCGGCGCGCAGCACGGGCAGCGGGAACATCAGCGCGCGCTCGCCATCGGCCATGTCGGCCCCGAGCCGGGACAAATGCCTCATGGCCGGGCGGCGTCGCCTTCCTTGGCACCGTCGGCGGGCGCGGCTTCCGGCGCGGGGCCGGGGCGCAGATCGTCCGGCATCTTCCGCTCCCTGCGCGGGAACAGGATCGTGCCGCCCACCACCGGCTTCTCGTAGAGCTTGCGGATCTCGCCGTACTTGCGGTTGGTCAGGTTGTCGATGTCGGAAGCGCTCTTGATGATGTGCGGACGCAGAAACACCATCAGGTTCGTCTTCCGGTGCTGATTCTCGGTGAACTTGAACGGCTCGCCGAGAATCGGGATCGCGCCGATGCAGGGCACGCGCTGCACGCCCGAGGTGTTGTCGTCGCGCATCAGCCCGCCGAGCACGATCATCTGCCCGTTGCGGGCGAGCACGACGGTCTTGATCGAGCGCTTGTTCGTGATCAGATCCGCGCCCTGGCCCGTCGCCGCGGTGTCGATGCTCGAAATCTCCTGATACAGCTCGAGCCGGACCGCATCGCCCTCGGAGATCTGCGGCTTGACCTTGAGCGTCAGGCCGATGTCCTTGCGCTCGATCGTCTGGAACGGATTCGTCACGCCGCCCTGGGTCGTGCTCTTGCCCGTCACAAAGGGCACGTTCTGGCCGACGACGATCTCGGCCTCCTCGTTGTCCATCGTAAGAATGTTCGGCGTGGACAGCACGTTCGTGTCGGCCTTGGACTCCAGCGCGCGCGCAAGCGCCCCGATGTTCAGAAACTGGGCACCGCCGAAGGTGATCGTGCCGTCCACCAGCCCCACGACCAGGCCGTTGCCGGGATTGAGCGGCGTGGCCGCGACCGTGCCGATGCTGGTGCCGGCCTGGTTGCTGAACGAGGTGCCGCCGAAGGGCTTCCGCCCGGGTTTCGTGAAATCGGAAATGCCGCGCCACTCGATGCCGAACTGCTCGGCGGCGTTGGCCGAAACCTCGACGATCAGCGCCTCGACCAGCACCTGACGGCGCTGCACGTCCAGCCGGTCGACAATCCCGTTGACCGCCGCCATGTCGCTCGGATCGGCCGTGATCAGCAGCGCGTTCGTCGTCGCATCGGCGACGACCTTCACATCCCCGGCGAACAGCTTCTTGCCCTTGCCGGGCGGCCCGGCCTGGCCGACGAGCTGGCTGAGCACCTTGGCCACATCCTCGGCGTTCGCGTATTTCAGATAGCGCACCTGAAGCCGGCCCGAATCGGCCTCGGGCGGCACGTCCAGCCGCTCGATCACGCCGGCGACCTCGTTGATCAGCTGCGGCTGGCCGACGACGATCAGCATGTTGCCCGGCTGGTGCGCGATTGCCTTGATCGCGTTCGGCCCCTGCCCGGGCCGTGCGCCCTGCGCCGCATACAGCGAGGTCAGCGTGGCCGCGAGCTTGTCCGCCGAGGCATGCTGAAGCTGAAACAGTTGCACGCCGACCGCGTCCTTCCGGTCCAGAAGCTTCAGGATCTTCACGATCCGGGCGATGTTGCTCGCGCTGTCGGTGAGCAGCAGCATGTTTCCGCGCGGATAGGCGACCAGATGCGAGTTCGGGGAAATCAGCGGACGGATCAGCGCCACCAGCTGCTGCGCGTCCGCATACTGGAGCCGGATCACCTGGGTGACCATCGCATCGTCGGCGTTTTTGCCCGTATCCAGCCGCACCGGCACCGACTTCTGCTTGCTCTCGGCGCGCGGCACGATCTTGATCACCGGCCCGCTGGGCACGGCCGCATAGCCGTTGACCTCGAGCACGGAGAGAAAGACCTCGTAGGCTTCCTGCTCGGAAATCGGCGTGGGGGATACGAGCGTGACCTGACCCTTGACGCGGTTGTCGACGAGGAAGTTCTTGCCGGAAAATCCCGCGACGAACTCGATCAGCGCCCGGATGTCGGCGTTCTTGAAGTTCAGCGTCACGTCCTTGGCCTGGGATGCGCCGGCGGAAAGCATCGATGCGATCAACGCGCTGATCACCAGCCGGCTCCACAACTTGCCCATTGGTCCTTCTCTCCTTCCCCGGCGCCCGAAATCAGCGGATATCATAGTGAAGCCGCTGCATCTGGCCAGCCCGGAGCACCTCCAGATCGATCGACGGCGCCTTTTCCAGCGCCTGATACATCGCCATCGCCTGCTGCGCGCTGGTCACCCGCTGGCCGTTGACGCGCACGATGATGTCGCCGTTGCGAAGCCCGGCCTGTTCGTAGAGCGAGCCGGGCACGATGTCGGTGATCACGAAGCCGTCCGCCTTGCCGTCGGTGAAATGCGGCACGACCCGGGCCTGCGAAAGCAGCCGGGGAAAATCGCGAATCTGGCGCTCGATCATCGATCGCGGCATTCGCATCGAGCGCACGCCGGCCGGCGGCCGGTGCGGGGCGGGGCGCGGCGGGGATGCGAACGGAGCCGCGGCAAGTCCACCCTGCGGCAGGGCTTCGAGTTCGATGCGTTCGCGCGCGCCGCCGCGCTCGACGATTACCGCATCCGGAAGCACCTCCACCAGCCGGATGCCGGGCTCGATCGTATCCCCGACGAAATACACGTGCTGCTTCCGCTCGCGGGCAAGCTTCAGGATCGCCGCCGAATGCGGACCCGCGACCACCGTACCCAATAGCTTCGCATCGAGCCTGCTGGGCGCCGCGGGCTTCGGCGGCGCGGGCTTGGGCTCAGGTTTCGGCGCGGGCTTCGGCTGCGGCTTGCCGAACACCGGCACATCCGCCCATTGCGACAGCGGCGGAAACGATGCCGCGCCGGCATCACCCGTTTCCGACGGGGCAGTCACGCGCACCGGAACCGGCACCGTGATCACGAATCCCGCGATCTCCCAGGCGATCAGACCGACGAGCGCAAGCTCGACAAGCGGCGCCAGTCGCGCCGCCCGCCTTGCATCCGGAAGGCGGTTCCACGGAATCATCCGGCCCATTGTAGCGGCCTGTGGCATCGCTACCACCGGCCCATCGCGCCGAGCGCGAACATCCGGAATCGGTTGTCGGGCCAGTATCCGTACGTCCGGGAATCGCGGCCCAGCTGAACCTGCTCGATCTCGGCGAACAGGCGCCACGCGATCGCCTCGCCCCGGCGCAGGCGAAATTCGGCCCGCGCCCCGATGAGCCAGCCACGCCGGTTTCGGAACACGCCCACCTGCTCGTTGCGCGCCCGCACCCAGAACGGACGCCCGGCCCAGATCGAGGCCGCGCCCGAGCCCCCGCGCCAGTCCAGCCTTGGCATCCACCAGGCCGACTGAATCCACTCGCGCACCGGGGTCTGAGCGACCGGGCGGCCCGTGAGCGCAAACCGGCTGCGCGTCTGCCGGTGCCAGCGGTAGCCGGCATCGAGCCCCACGGCGATCACGCCCGCGCCCAAAGCCCGCCGCCAGTCCAGGCCGAGTCGGGCGCGCGCTCCGGCTAGCTCAATCCGGTCGGTCTGGACCGCGGCCGGAAGATTCCAGCGTTCGACGGGCCGGTTCAGCCCCATCAGGCCCCGGGCCTCGGCCTCGATGCCCAGCGAACTCCCGGGAATCAGAGCGTCGCGCGCGCCCGCCTCGAGCAGCGCCGCCCAGCCGCGTGCGCGCGAGGAAAACGGCGTGTTCAAATACCCCGGAACCGCCCCTGCGGACTCCTCGTACTGCCACCATACGGGCGCAAGGCGCATCCAGCGCTGATCCTCGCCCGCCCAGGCAGGCCAGGCGATCATCACGAACACCAGCGCCCAGCAACATCTCATCAGCATCCTTCCACGACCTCCCGATACACGCGCGCTACCGCCTCCGGCTCGCAGACGAGCAGCGCGTCGCAGCCGGCACCGGCCGCCCGGTCGATCGCCCGCACAGGGTCGCAGCCCGTGCCCTTCATGCACAGATCGTCGCTCCAGACCCGGCCGGAAAACCCAAACCGCCCGCGCAGCACCTCGCCGATCCAGCGCGCGGAAAAGCTCGCGATCTCATCGTCCACGGCGGGATAGCGCACATGCGCGGTCATCACCTCATCGAGCCCTTCCGCGATCAGGGCGGCGAACGGCCCGGCCTCGGCAAGCAGGGTTTCGGCGTCGGCATCCACCGTCGGCGTGGCCTCGTGCGAATCCAGCCCCGCGCGCCCGTGCCCGGGGAAATGCTTGGCCACGGCGCGAATCCCGGCATCGTGCAAACCGCGCATGCAGGCAAGCCCCAGGCGGGCCACAATCTCGGCATCGCCCGCATAGGCGCGATCGCCGATGATCGAATGGGCGCCGGGACGGCGCAGATCGAGCACGGGCGCGCAGTCGTGCGTGAAGCCCAGCGCGGCCAGGGCCTCGCCGACCGCGCGCGCATCATCGTAGACCGCCTGCTCCGCCCCCTCCGGGTCGATGCGAAACTGGGCCCCGAAATGCGCGGCGGGCCTGCGCCCGGCAAACGGAGGCCACGGCATCCGGTTCACCCGGCCGCCCTCCTCGTCGATGGCCGCAACCAGCGCCCGGCCGGCCGCCTCGCGCGCCGATGCGATCAGCCCGGCAACCTGGTCCGGACTTTCGATGTTGCGCGCGAACAGAATGACGCCAAGCGGCGGATGCGCGGCAAGCCACCGGCGCTCC
>CAYNLY010000034.1:0-15959 GCA_964398225.1 uncultured Zetaproteobacteria bacterium | reverse complement strand
GCCGGCGTCTGCAGCACGTCCACGACCTCGGCCGCGGGCAACGCCTGCTCGGGCGTGTGCACGTCGGTGATCACCGGCACGCCCAGCTCGCGCCTGACGCGCTCCAGGATCCGGAGCCCCTCCTCGAGCCCGGGCCCGCGGAAGCTGTCGCGGCTTGTCCGGTTCGCCTTGTCGAAGCTGGACTTGAAAATCAGCGGCACGCCCGCGCCCTCCGCGATCGCGGCGATCCGCTCGGCCGTGCGCAGCGTGAAGTCCTCGCCCTCGATCACGCAGGGACCGGCGATCAGCGCAAGCGGCCGGTCGTTGCCGATCTCGAAACCGTCGATCCGGATCCGGTGCATCAGCGCGTGACCGCCTGCCGGAGACTGGCGCCGACGAAGGCCGCAAACAGCGGATTCGGCGCATAGGGCCGGGACGTGAACTCGGGATGGAACTGGCAGGCGACGAACCAGGGATGATCCCGCACCTCGACGATTTCGACGAGCGAATCGTCGGGCAGCGTCCCCGAAACGACGAGCCCGGCCTGCTCGAGCCTTTCCCGGTAGGTGTTGTTGAACTCGTAGCGGTGGCGGTGCCGCTCGCGTATCTCGTCCGCGCCGTAGGCCTCGTGCGCCTTCGTTCCGGGAACGAGCCGGCAGGGATAGGCGCCCAGCCGCATCGTGCCGCCCAGATCCATGTCCGCGCTCCGGCGCACGAGCTTTCCGTCCTGCTCCCACTCGGTCATCAGCGCGATCACCGGATGCTCGGCGCATTCGTCGAACTCGCTGCTCGTCGCCCCCTCCAGCCCCGCGACATGACGCGCGAACTCGATGACCGCAAGCTGCATGCCCAGGCAGATGCCGAGGAACGGCACGCCATGTTCCCGGGCATACCGGATCGCCGCGATCTTGCCCTCGGTGCCGCGCTCGCCGAAGCCGCCGGGCACCAGAATCCCGTCCGCGCGCGCCAGCATTTCCGTGCCCTCGCGCTCGATGCGCTCGGCATCGACGTAGTCGATCACCACCCGCGTATCGTGCGCAAGCCCGCCGTGCGCCAGCGCCTCGTTGACCGACTTGTAGGCATCGACCAGCTCCACGTATTTGCCCACCATCGCGATCCGGACCTCATGCCGCGCCTCGCGCACGCGGCGGACGATGTCCTCCCAGATCGCGAGATCCGGCTCGGAATCCGGAAGCCCGAGACGTTCGAGCACGACCGTGCCGAGCCCGCCCTCGCGAAGCTTCAGCGGCACGGCGTAGATCGTGTCCACATCCGGCGCCTCGATCACGCACTCGCGCGGAACGTTGCAGAACAGCGCGATCTTGTCCCGCTGCGATTTCGGAATGGGCCGCTCCGTGCGGCACAGCAGCACGTCCGGCTGAATGCCGATCTCGCGCAGCTTCTGCACCGAGTGCTGCGTGGGCTTCGTCTTCAGCTCGCCGGCCGAGGCAATGTAGGGCACGAGCGTCAGGTGCATGTAGCAGGTGCGCTTCTGGCCCAGATCGAAACGCAGCTGCCGGATCGCTTCCAGAAACGGCAGCGACTCGATGTCGCCCACCGTGCCGCCGATCTCGACGATCGCGATGTCCACCTCGTCGGACGCAAGCCCCAGGATCGCCTCCTTGATCGCGTCGGTGATGTGCGGGATCACCTGCACCGTCGCGCCGAGGTAGTCCCCGCGGCGCTCGCGCCGGATCACGGACTCGTAGATGCGACCGGTCGTGTAGTTGCTGCGCCGGGTCATCGTCGCGTGCGTAAACCGCTCGTAGTGCCCGAGGTCCAGATCGGTCTCCGCGCCGTCGTCGGTGACGAACACCTCGCCGTGCTGGAACGGGCTCATCGTGCCCGGATCCACGTTGATGTAGGGATCGAGCTTCTGCATGGTCACCTTAAGCCCCCGCGCCTCGAAAAGCGCGGCAAGGCTTGCCGCGGCAATCCCCTTGCCGAGCGAGGAAACCACGCCGCCGGTGACGAAAACGAATCGGGTATCAGGGCTGCTCACAACGGGCCGGAACGGTAGCAGAAGCGGCCTGCCCGCGCCAGACGGAAGAAGCCCGGATGGATGCTCAGCCCACCCAGACGCGGGCGTTGCGGAACATCCTCAGCCACGGGCCGTCCTCGCCCCACTCGGCCGGGTGCCAGGAATACTGCACGGTGCGGAACATCCGCTCGGGATGCGGCATCATGATCGTGAACCGGCCGTCGGGCGTCGTGAAGCCGGTGAGCCCTTCCGGGGAGCCGTTCGGATTGAACGGATAGCGCGCGGCGGGCTTTCCGTCCGGCTCGATGTAGCGCAGGCAGGCAAGCGCCCGCCCGAAGTCCTCGTCCGCCTCGAAGCGCACGCGGCCCTCGCCGTGGGCGACGACGAGCGGCAGCTTCGAGCCTTCCATCCCGGCAAGAAAGATCGACGGCGAAGCCATCACCTCGACCTGCGTAAGCCGCGCCTCGAACTGCTCGGAGCGGTTGCGGTCGAACCTCGGCCAGGCCTCGGCGCCCGGGATCAGATCCTTCAGATTGCTGAGCATCTGGCAGCCGTTGCAGACCCCGAGCGCAAAGGTGTCCGAACGATGGAAGAACGCATCGAAGGCGTCGCGGGCGCGGGCGTGGTAGCGGATCGTCTGCGCCCAGCCGCGGCCCGCGCCGAGCACGTCGCCGAACGAAAATCCGCCGCAGGCCGCAAGCCCCTGGAAATCGTCGAGGCGGATGCGCCCCTCGAGGATGTCGGTCATGTGCACGTCCACGGCCTCGAAGCCGGCCCGGTCGAACGCCGCGGCCATCTCAACCTGTCCGTTCACCCCCTGCTCGCGCAGGATGGCCACGCGCGGAGGCGCGCCCCGGGCGATGAAGGGCGCGGCGACATCCTCGTCCGGATCGAAGGAAAGATCGGCGAACAAGCCAGTGTTCGCCTCGTCGAGATGCGCCTCGAAGGCCTCGCGCGCGCAATCCGGATGGTCGCGCAGCGCCGCGATCCGGTGGCTGACCGCGCACCATTCCCGCATCAGATCGAGCACGCTGGCCTCGAAGGCCACCTGGCCGTTGCGCATCAGGCGAATCGCAAGACCGTCGTTCGGCTCGGCGATCACATGGCAGCAGTGGCCCAGGCCGTGATTGACGACGGCGGACAGCACCCGTTCCCGGTCGGCGCGGCGGATCTGAATCACCGCACCGAGCTCCTCGGCAAACAGGATGCGAAGCTCGTCGGCCGGGCCGCCGTCGCCGAGCGCGTCCAGATGCACATCCAGCCCCGTACGGGAGCAGAAGGCCATCTCGCACAGCGTGGCAAACAGCCCGCCGTCGGAACGGTCGTGGTAGGCGAGAATCAGCCCACGGTCGTTGAGCTCCTGAATCAGCGCGAAGAACGACGCCAGCAGGCGCGGATCGTCGACATCGGGCGCCTCCCGGCCGGTCGCCTCGAACACCTGGGCGAGGATCGATCCGCCGAGCCGGTTCTTCCCCTGGCCCAGATCGAGAAGCAGCAGCTCGGTATCGGGCTCCGCACGAAGCTCGGGCGTAAGCGTCCGGCGCACATCCGCAACTGGTGCAAACGCCGAGACGATCAGCGAAACCGGCGCGGTCATCTCGCGGCGCGAGCCGGACTCCTCCCAGACCGTCTTCATCGACAGCGAGTCCTTGCCGACCGGAATCGAGACGCCCAGCGCCGGACACAGCTCGAGCGCCACGGCCCGGACCGCATCGAACAGCGCGGCGTCCTCGCCCTCGTGGCCGCAGGCCGCCATCCAGTTCGCGGACAGCTTCACGTCGCCCAGCCGGCGGATGGAGGCCGCCGCGATGTTCGTGATCGCCTCGCCGACCGCCATCCGGGCGCTCGCCGGAGCATCGAGCACGGCCACCGGCGTGCGCTCGCCCATCGCCATCGCTTCGCCCTCGAAGCCCTCGAAGGTCCGCGTCGTCACCGCGCAGTCGGCCACCGGCAGCTGCCACGGCCCGACCATCGGATCGCGCGCGACCAGACCGGTCACGCTGCGGTCGCCGATCGTGATCAGAAACTCCTTGCTGGCCACGGCCGGGTGCCGGAGCACGCGCCGGCAGGCCTCGCCAAGCTCGATATCCTCCGGCTTCAGGTCCACGACCACCGGCAGCCGGTGGCTGGCCGCGCGCGTCATCCGCGGCGGCTTGCCGAGCAGCACCTCCAGCGGCATGTCCACCGGACGGTTGCCGAACAGCGGATCCTCGACGACGAGCCGGCCGTCGTCCGTCGTGCGACCCAGCACCGCGAACGGGCAGCGCTCGCGCGCGCAGATCGCCTCGAAGCGTTCGCGGTCCTCGGGCAGGATCGCAAGCACGTAGCGCTCCTGCGCCTCGTTGCACCAGATCTGCATCGGGCTCATGCCCGGCTCGAGGCTGTGCACCGCGCGCAGGTCGATCCATCCGCCCTGGCCGGCGTCGTGAATCAACTCGGGCACCGCGTTGGACAGCCCGCCCGCGCCGACGTCGTGGATGAAGCGGATCGGATTGCGCTCACCCATCTGCCAGCACCGGTCGAGCACCTCCTGACAGCGGCGCTGCATCTCGGGGTTGCCCCGCTGCACCGAATCGAAGTCCAGATCCTCCGCGTTCGCGCCCGCATCCATGCTGGAGGCGGCGCCCCCGCCGAGCCCGATCAGCATCGCGGGTCCGCCCAGCTGGATGATCAGCGCCCCCTTCGGCAGCGGCTGCTTGCGGATGTGGCGCGCATCGATGTTGCCCACGCCGCCCGCGATCATGATCGGCTTGTGGTAGCCGCGCAGCTCGCGGCGCGACCCGTCGCCGATCTGCTGTTCGTAGGTGCGGAAGTAGCCGCAGATGTTCGGCCGGCCGAACTCGTTGTTGAACGCGGCGGCGCCAATCGGACCCTCGATCATGATCTCCAGCGCCGAGGCGATCCGCCCGGGTCGGCCGAAATCCCGCTCCCAGGGCTCAACGAAGCCGGGAATCCGGAGATTGGACACCGAAAAACCGCAGAGCCCCGCCTTCGGCTTGGCGCTGGTGCCGGTTGCGCCCTCGTCGCGGATCTCGCCGCCGGCCCCGGTCGCCGCACCGGGAAACGGAGAGATCGCGGTCGGATGATTGTGGGTCTCGACCTTCATCAGGATGTGCACGGTGTCCTGATGCTCGCGATAGATCCCGCCCGCATCGGGATAGAAGCGGCGCGCCGGCCCGCCCTCGATGATCGAGGCATTGTCTCGGTAGGCCACGAGCGTGCCCTCGGGGTGCGTTTCATGCGTGTGGCGGATCATGCCGAACAGCGTCTCGTCGCGGGGGCGCCCGTCGATGATCCAGCGCGCGTTGAAGATCTTGTGCCGGCAGTGCTCGGAGTTCGCCTGCGCGAACATCATCAGCTCGGCGTCCGTGGGATTGCGCCCCATCGCGGTGAAATGCCCGATCAGGTATTCGATCTCGTCCTCGGACAGCGCCAGCCCCATGCTCCGGTTCGCCTCTTCCAGCGCCTCGCGGCCGCGGCCGATCACATCCACCGTCACCAGGGGGGCTGGCTCGGCATGGGAAAACAGCCGGCCCAGTGCTTCCGGATCGTCGAGCACCGTCTCGGTCATCCGGTCGTGAATCAGCGGCGCGATCCGCGGCCGGTCGTCCGGAAGGGCGCCCTCGATCCGCCAGCGCACCCCCCGCTCGATGCGGATCAGCTCCTCCAGCCCGCAGAGCCTGGCGATCTCCGTCGCCTTCGACGACCACGGGCTGATCGTGCCGATCCGGGGCGTGACGAAAAACAGATCGGGGGCGGGCTTTGCGGGAAGCTCCTCCGGCGCATCGCCAAGGAGCGCGGCAAGCCGCTCGATCGCCTCGGCGGAAGGCGGAGCGGAAAACTCGGCCGCATACACATGCCTTGCTTCCAGACCCCCTGCGCGAAGCCCGAGTTCAGCAAGCCTTGCCGCCAGCTTGTCCAGGCGGAAATCCGACAGGGCCGGGCCGCCAAGCAGGGAAATCACGACTGAGTTGGAAGACGGGTTCGACGCATCGGGATTCATGCGCGGCATCCTAGCCTCGAAAGCCTGCGCGTGCATTCGGCAAACGCGTGCCATCCATGCGCACGAAAAAGCCCGCAGCCATCATGCCGCGGGCTTGCTGTCCGAATGCCTTGCCGACGCAGGTCGGCGGCGGTTCAGCCGAGCGCCTTGATGCGCGCGTTCAGTCGGGAAATCCGGCGCGAAGCCTGACGCGGATGAATCAGCCGCTTGCGGCCCGCCCGGGCGATCAGCGAAGTCGCCTTGCGAAACTCGGCCTGGGCTGCCTCCCGGTCCCCGGCCTCGACTGCGGCGAGCACCTTCTTGATCTGGGTGCGCATCGCGGAACGCTGCATCCGGTTGTTGAGCCGGACCCGCTCGTTGCGACGCGCGCGCTTGGCTGCCGATGCGTGATTTGCCACGTTGCTACTCCTTGCCACCGATGGCGGTGTTCCAATGGAAATATCGAGGCGCGCGAGACTAGCGGGCGCGGGTCGGGTGTCAACCGCAAAGACCCCGAAAAAGGGCATGCACAGTCCGGCTCCCTCGTGCTAGGCTGACGGCCCGGAATCAAGCATGGGTGCCCGGTTCAAGCCTGCGCCCGGTGAGGAGGAAGCGATGAAGGTATCCGAGGTCATGACGCACGGGGTGCTCACCTGCCATCCCGAGGACACGCTGCATTCGGCGACCCAGAAGATGGTGATGCGCCGCTGCGGGGCGCTGCCGGTGGTGGACGACGAAGGCAAGCTCATCGGCATCATCACGATCCGGGATACGATGCTTCCGCTCTATCCGAACTTCGGCGAATACGTGCACGACGCGAAGACCGCCCGCGACTTCGAGGAAATGGAAGAAAACTACAAGCGCGTGATGTGCATGAAGGTGCGCGAGGTGATGACCCCGAACCCGATGACCGTCTCCTCGGACACCCCGGTGCTGAAAGCGGCGTCGTACATGGGGCTGAAGAACCTGCGGCGCATTCCGGTCGTCGACGACGGCAAGCTTGTCGGCATGGTCAGCATCGGCGACATCAACCGCGGCCTGTTCATCGCCTACGGCTGATCGCATCCACCGATGACCGCACCCACGCAGCCGCCGCTTGTCGCGGGGCTCATGGAGGCAAGCGCCTATCCGCATCCGGTCGAACCGATCCGGATCGTCGAGACCCACATCTCCTGGGTCTTTCTGACCGGCACCTACGCCTACAAGGTCAAGAAGCCCGTCGATCTGGGCTTCGCCGATTTCTCCACACTTGAACGGCGCGCGCACTTCTGCCGGCGCGAACTGGAGCTGAACCGGCGGCTTGCGCCCGGGCTGTATCTCGACGTTCTGCCGATTGTCGGCACCGAACAGGAGCCGCGCATCGGCGGCCCGGACGACGAGGATCAGGCCATCGAATGGTGCGTCCGGATGCGCCAGTTCGACGAGCGCGACCTGCTCGTCCACCGGCTTGAGCAGGGCGACTTCGATCCGGCCTGGCTCGATACCCTCGCCGTCGATGTTGCCCGTTTTCACGAGCAGGCGGCCCACGGGGACGAGCTGCAGGCCTACGGCGCGCCTTCGGTGCTGGCCTCGCATGTGCTGGCGAACCTCGACGTGGCCGAGGCCCATGCCGCGCATTTGGGCGGCATCGAGCCGCTGCGCGCCCATCGGGCGCGCCTCGAGGACGAGCTTGCGCGCCTGAAGCCCCGACTCATCGAACGGCAGCAGCGGCATCGCATCCGCGACTGCCACGGCGATCTGCACCTGCGCAACATCACGCTGCTCGAGGGAAGGCCCACGGCGTTCGACTGCATCGAATTCAACGACGAGTTCCGGATCATCGACACAATGAACGACGTCGCCTTCCTGATGATGGACCTGTGGTTCCGGGAGCGTCCGGATCTCGCGATGCGCTTCCTCTCGCGCTACCTCGAGGAAGGACGCGACCATGCGGGTCTGGGCCTTGCCCGGCTGTTCATGGCCTACCGCGCCGGCGTGCGCGGCAAGGTTGCCTGCCTGCTCGGCGAAGACCTCGAGCGGCGCGGGGCCTCTGCCGAGGCGATGTGGCGGGAAGGTGCGGCCTACTTCCGGCTGGCCGACCGCCTGCTCGACGCGCCGTCTCCCCGGCTCTGGGTCGTCGGCGGACTGTCCGGCGCCGGCAAGAGCGTGCTCGCGCTTCAGGGTGCGGGACGGGAGCAGGCCGTCGTGATCCGTTCGGACGCCACCCGCAAGCGGCTGCACCGCGAGCATCCGGATCTGCCCCTGTATTCGCAGGAGATGTCCCGGATCACCTACCGGACGATGTTCGAGGACGCCAAAGCCGCGATCGAGGCCGGATTCCCGGTGATCCTCGATGCCACGTTCCTGTCCGGAGCATGGCGGGACGAGGCGCGCGGGCTTGCGGCCGGACTGAACGTGCCGCTGACGATGCTGTGGCTGGATGTTCCGGAAGAGGAGCTAAGGCGGCGGGTGGCGGAACGAAGCCGGAAGCGGGACGATGTCTCGGACGCCGATCTTGCCGTGCTCGAAAGCCAGCTCGAAAACTACGAACGACCGACGGAGCCGGACATCCGGTTCTGGTCCGACAGCCTGCGCTGGCCGGACGAATAGGTCATCCGTTCTCCGCCCGGGCTGCGGGCGCATCCGCTGCGGCACCACCGGACCCGGAGCCTGCGTCCCGGCCCGATCCGTTCTTTCTCAGGCGCTCCTCGCGGTTGATCCGCACATGCTTCGGGGCCTGCACGCCGATGCGCACCTGGCCGCCCTTTACGCTCAGCACCTGCACCTGAATATCGTCGCCGATCGCGATCGCTTCGCCCTTCTTGCGCGTCAGAACCAGCATCTTGCCACCTCCTTGAAAGCCCTGTGTAGACCGCTTTCGGGAGATGTGCAAGTTTCGGGCCGGAAAATCAGCCCTCCCTTTGCTCCGCGTCGAGGCCGAAGGCCGCGTGCAGCGCGCGCACCGCGAGCTCCACATACTTTTCCTCGATCACGACCGTGATCTTGATCTCGCTGGTCGTGATCATCTGGATGTTCACGCCCTCGCCGGCCAGGGTTTCGAACATCTTCTGCGCCACGCCCGCATGCGAGCGCATGCCCACGCCGACGATGCTGACCTTGGCCACGCGGTCGTCCCCGATCACGTCCTTGGCCCCGAGCTTTCCGCACAGCCCCTTCATGATCTCCATCGTCTGGCGGAAATCGCCGCGCGGCACCGTGAACGTGATGTCGGTGAGCCCCTGCTCGCTGACGTTCTGCACGATCACGTCCACATTGATGCCGGCCTCGGCGACCGGCCCGAAGACCGTGGCCGCAATGCCGGGGTGATCGGGAATCCCGCGGATCGTGATCTTGGCCTCATCGCGGTTGTAGGCCACCCCTGAAATCGCCGCTCGTTCCATTGTTTCATCCTCTTTCGTCACCAGGGTTCCGGGTACGAGATCGAAGCTCGAGCGCAGGTGGATCGGCATCCCGTAGCGCATCGCCAGCTCCACGCTCCGGGTCTGGAGCACCTTCGCGCCGAGACTTGCGAGCTCCAGCATCTCCTCGTAGCTGATCCGATCGAGCTTGCGCGCCCGGGGCACGATGCGCGGATCGGTCGTGTAGATACCGTCGACATCGGTGTAGATGTCGCAGACGTCGACGCGCACCGCGATCGCAAGCGCAACCGCCGAGGTATCCGATCCGCCCCGGCCCAGCGTCGTGATGTTTCCGGCCTCGTCCACGCCCTGAAAGCCGGTGACGACCGGCACCTCGCCGGCCTGCATGTGCCGGATCAGGTGCTCGGCCTCGACCTTGCGGATTCGGGCGCGGGCATGCGCGCTGTCGGTGCGGAAGCCCGCCTGCGCGCCGTTGTACGAATAGCCGCGGATGCCGCGCCGGTTGAGCTCGATGGCCAGAAGCGCGGCCGAGACCTGCTCGCCGGTGGCCACGAGCGCGTCCAGCTCGCGGCGGTTCGGATCGGGCGCCATCTCGTGCGCCATCTCGATCAGGCGGTTCGTCTCGCCGCTCATCGCCGACACGACGACCGCGACCTCGTTGCCGCGCTCGAGCTCCATCTGCACGATGTCCGCGGTCTTCCGGATGCGCTCGAGGCTTCCCACGCTCGTGCCGCCGAACTTCTGCACGATTCTCGCCACGCTCATTCCTCCCTGGGGGTCACGGTCGCAATGCCAACCTTGCCCATGCCGAGATCGCGCAGCGTATCGAGCACGAACACGACCCTGCGATGGCGCGCGTCGGCATCGGCGCGGAGCACGACGCGCATGTTCGGATCGCCGTGGGTGACGTTCAGCACGCGGGCGCGCAGCTCGTCGTCCGTCACCGGCTCGTCCTGCACGAACAGTCGGCCGGCGGCATCGATGCTGATCGTCAGCTGCTTCGGCTCGGCCTGTTGGGCCGTCGCGTGGCTGGTCGGAAGCTCGAGCTTGAGGCTCGAAGCCACGTTGAAGGTCGTGGACACCATGAAGAAGATCAGCATCAGAAACACCACGTCCACGAGCGGCGTGATGTCCACGAGGTAGTCGGTGCGCGTGCGCGAGCGCAGCCTCATTCGCGCTCGCCCTTCAGAAGCTCGACGAAGCGCAGCGCGTGCTGCTCGATCTCGATGACAAAACGGTCCACACGGGACTCGAAGTAGCGGTAGGCGACCATCGCCGGAATCGCGACCGTAAGCCCCGCCGCGGTCGTGTTCAGCGCCTTGGAAATGCCGCCCGCAAGTACGTCCGCCTTGCCCACGCCCACGAGCGAGATCTGCTGGAAGACCTCGATCATGCCGATCACCGTGCCGAGCAGGCCCAGAAGCGGCGAAATCGAGGCGATCACGCCGAGCACGCCAATGTAGCGTTCGAGATGCGCGACCTCCTGGCGGCCGACCTCCTCGACGATTTCCTTGAGCACCGCGCGCTTGACGCCCCGGTTGGCGAGCGCGACCCAGAGAATCCGGCTCATCGGGGTGTTGTTCGTGCGGCAGACGTTCATCGCCGCCTCGACGTCGCCCGCGCGCACCGCGCGCTCGATCGCCTCGATCTCGGCGGCCGGAATCACGGCCGATCGGCGCAGACTCCAGCCGCGCTCGAAGATGATCGTCAGGGCAAGGACGGAAGCGCACAGAAGCACGTACATCACCGTGCCGCCCTGCTGAATGAACTCGATCACATGCGCCTCCTGTCCGGGCCCGTGCCGGCCGCGGGCCTGGCCGGCATTATAGGTGCGCCTCCCACCACTGCAATGCGGCCGCCCTTCGAGGCGAAACCGGCGGGGTACCCCGGCGCAGCTTCATCCCGTCCTTTTCCCAGCGCACGAGCACGGCGCCGTCCGCGGTATCCAATACCCGCGCGCCGTGCTTTTGATAGCGCGCGAGTACCTCGGGATGCGGGAACCCGTAGCGATTCCGCCGCCCGCGCTGGATCACGACGAGCGCCGGCCTTGCGCGGACAAGCAACGCCTCCGAGCTCGAGGTGCGGGAGCCGTGATGCGGCGCCAGCATCGCCTGCACGGGCTCGATCCGGGGAGCAAGCTTCCGCTCGGTGCCCCGCTCGATGTCCCCGGGCCAGAGCAGGCCTCGTCCGTCGGGCAGCCGGACGGAGAGCACGAGCGAAGTCGCGTTGGGGTCTCCCCCCGAAAGCCCACGGGGCGGCCAGAGCACCCGTGCGCGCACCCCACCCCATCGGAAGCGCTGTCCGGCCGCGGTCCAGAGGATGCGCGCGCCGCGCCGGAGGGCCAGCTTCCGCAAACGGGAAAGCCCGGGATGACGGCGCATCGCCGGAACATCGGGCAGCAGCAGCGCGCCGACCCGGTTCAGTCCCTCGATCAGGTCGGCGACACCGCCCATGTGGTCGGACTGGGCATGGCTGACGACGACCACATCGGCATGGAGCAGACCCACAGCCCGCATCGCCTCGGCGGCCCGGTTGCCGCCCGTGAACCTCTGGGTTCTGCGCCCCGGCGCATCGACCGCGATCACCGTTCCGTCCGGCAACGCGAGCATCGAGGCCGCGCCCTGCCCGACATCCCAGACCGCCCAGAGGGGTGCGGCGGGCCTGCGCTCGTGCAGCAGCAGACCCGCATACGCGGACAAGGCGATGCCGAGCGCAAGCAGCGCGGGCCGCGTCCTTCCGCGCAGCCAGAAGAGTCCCACGCACGCAAGCAGCGCCCCGAATGCCAGATGCGCAACGAACGGCAGCTTCACGACGTGCAGATCGCCCATAGGCCAGCTCCGCATCGACTCCAGCAGCACAAGCCCCGCGCGTACGCCCGCGCCCGCGGCGTGCATGGCTGCACCGGCGAGAGAATCCAGGCCAAGGATGGCCAGCACCGCGCCCGCAAGCGCCGCCGGCAGCACCCAGAACCCGTACAGCGGCACGAGCAGCGCGTTCGCCGGCACCGCATACAGCGGCAGGCGTCCGAAGCTGGCGGCCACCCAGGGCAGCGTGGCGAGAAAGGCCACAGAGGACACCGCAAGCAGACCCTTCAGCGCCGCCCAGATCCGGCGCGACGGAGAAGCGGCCGTGCGCGGCCTGCCCGCCCAGACCAGCAGGGCGGCGGTGGCGGCAAAGGACAGCCACAGCGACAGGGAGGCGACGGCCGAGGGATCACACACGAGGACCATGAGCGCCGCGATCGCCAGCGTCTGCATCGGATGGATGCGCGCCCGGCACCACCAGGCGATAACGCCCGCGGCCAGCATGGCGCCCGAGCGCATGGCCGGAAGCGGCCATCCGGCCAGAGTTCCGTAGCCCGCAGCCAGCATCAGCCCCGCCGCAAGCGCAAGCCGGCGGACCGGAAGCGCGACGATCCACGCGAGCCTTGCCGTGAGCACGATCCAGGCAAGCAGAAAGCCGAAGCCCGCGACCATGCCGAAATGCAGCCCGGAGATCGCCAGCAGATGCGAAGCGCCGCCCGCGGCAAACGCCGCGCGCACCTCCCGGTCGATCATCCCCTGCCGGCCCAGCACGAGCGCCTCGAGCACGCCCTTTACCCGGGGCTCGGCCCGGTCGATCGCCGCCCGAACGCGTGCCCGGGCCCGCTCGATCGCCGAGGGTTCGGCCGCTGCGATCACGCGAATGTTCCGGACCGATCCGGTGCGCGCGATGCGCCGGTCGAAGCACCATGAGGGATAATCGAACGCGCCCGGATTGCGGTCGGCCTCCGGACGGCTGAGCCGGGCCACAACCTCAACACCGGCACCGGGCACGACCGCCGCCGGAAGATGCCGGCCATACAGACGCAGACGGCCGGCAATCCGCTCACCATTGGATTTTCGGGCATCCTCCAGCATCAGCATCGCACCGTTCGGTCGCGACTCGACATCGAGCACACGGGCCTGGAAGCGGAGCATGCCTTCCCATGCATCCGGCGCACATGCCGCGCGGGCATCGAGCATCAGGTCGGCAAGGCCCAGCGCCGCGCCGAGCGCCAGCGCGAGCGCCAGCCCCCGCCTGCGGGCAAGCAGAAGGAACGCCGCAGCTCCGGCGCCGAGAAGCGCGGCGGGCACGGGCGGGACGAGCTCGGTGCGGGCAAGCACCAGGCCGAGCGTGAACACGGCCGCGGGAAGCAGGAGCGGTGCGGCCCGCGCATCCCAGCGGTGCGCGAGCGGCGGCATCTCAGCCGGGGTAGACGAGCCGGCCGCGGATCATCTGATCGCGGCCCATGCGCCGCCGCTGGACGTCCTCAAGCCGCACCGCATCCGCAAGCCGCACCGCGCCGCTCCCCCCCCACAGGGGCACGGCGTCGCGACCGCCGATCAGCATCGGCGCCTGATAGAGCACGAGTTCGTCGGCAAGGCGGGCCTCGAAAAAGGCCGTGTGCAGCTGGCCGCCCCCCTCGACAAGCAGATGCAGGCAACCGCTGTCGGCCAGATGCCGGAGCACCTGGATCAGGCTGGTCGCGCGGCCCACCTCGACGCCGGCCCGCCGCCAGCGACCGGTGTGCTCGTTGACCGAGCGGACGTAGAAGCGCGTCGGGGCATCGTCCGAGAGGATGTTCGCCTCGGGCATGAACGGCGGCGTCTCGAAACAGAGCACGACGCGCATCGGCGGATCGCCCTTCAGCCGCGCCTCGCGCACGGTCAGGCTCGGATTGTCCCGGGCAAGCGTCCCGGCGCCGATCAGAATCGCATCGACCTCGGCGCGCAGCCGGTGCGCATGCTTCCGCGCCTCGGGTCCCGTGATCCACTGGGATTCGCCCGTGGCGGTCGCAAGCCGCCCGTCCAGACTGACCGCAGCCTTCGCGACCACATAGGGCCTTCCGGTGCGCACGTAGTGGAAAAACGGGATGTTCAGCCGGTCCGCCTCGTCCGCCAGCACGCCGCCTTCGACCTCGACCCCGTAGGCCGCAAGCACCCTGGCGCCTCCGGCCATCTTCGGGTTCGGATCGGTTGAGGCATAGACGACGCGCCGGATGCCCGCATGCAGGATCGCATCGGTGCAGGGGGGCGTGCGCCCCCAGGCCGCGCAGGGTTCGAGCGTGACGTACAGCGTGCCGCCGCGCGCCCGGTGTCCGGCGGCCTCAATCGCCAGCGCCTCCGCATGCGGCTCGCCCGCCCGGCGGTGCCAGCCTTCGCCGACGATCACGCCGTGATTGACCACGACCGCCCCGACCCGGGGGTTCGGGTGCGTGCTCCCGATGCCCCGGCGCGCAAGCTGAAGCGCGCGCTTCATGAACGCGCGATCAAGCCGCGACTGTCGTTCCTGATCCGGATCCGTCACGCTTCCTCCGCTGGGTCTGCCTGAACTTGGCAGCGAACCGCGGAGAAATCAAGGCGCTTCAGGCCACGGCCTTCAGACGCTCGATCGCCGCCTCGATCTCGGCGATCTTCCGCCTCAGCTGATCAAGCTCCGCCTCGACCTTCGCGACGATCTCGGCGGGCGCGTTTTCGCGGAACTTCGGATTGGCGAGCTTGCCCTCGGCCCGGGCCGCCTCCTTGCCGAGCCGGTCGAGGTTCTTGTTGAGCCGGGCTAGCTCCGCTTCGACATCGACGAGTCCGGCAAGCGGCACGAGCACGCGCGCAAAGCCCAGCGGCGCCACCGCGGCGCCCTCAGGCTCAGCATCGGGCCCCGGCCAGTCGAGGCGTTCGAGCCGGGCCAGCGTCTCGATCAGCCCGGCAAGCGGCGCAAGCTCCTCTCGTACATGTTCGTCCGCGGCGATCGCGGCGGCGATGCGCCTGCCTGGAGGGATGTTCATCTCGCCCCGGATCGAACGCAGCGCGCCGACAATCTCGATGACGCGGCGCATCCGCTCGACCGATCCCCCATCGTGATCGCCCCGCGGCTCGTGCCAGCGGTCGGTGACCAGCCGCACCTCAGGCCCGTGCAGAAGCTGCCAGAGCGCCTCGGAAATGAACGGGCAGAACGGATGCAGCAGGCGCAACAGCCCCGACATCGCGGTCAGCATCGTCACCCGCGTCTCCTCGCGCGCCCGCGCGTCCTCGCCCTGCAGATACACCTTGGCCGCCTCGACGTACCAGTCGCAGTAGGTGCCCCAGATGAACGCGTAGAGGGCCGCGGCCGCCTCGTTGAAGCGGTATTCGGTCAGCGCCTGGTCGATCTCGCGCGCAACCGCATCGAGCTCGGCGAGAATCCAGCGGTTCAGATCGAGTTCCGGCCGGATCGTTTCGTCGGGCTTCGCCTCGCCCCGGTTCATCAGCACGAACCGCGCCGCGTTCCAGATCTTGTTCATGAAGTTCCGGTTCGCCTCGATCCGCTTGACATCCAGCTTCACGTCGCGGCCCGGCGTGGCCATGTGCGCGAGCGTAAACCGCAGCGCGTCCGCGCCGAAGGATTCGATCATCTCGACCGGATCGATCACGTTGCCCTTGGACTTCGACATCTTCTGGCCCTGCGCGTCGCGAATCAGGGCATGGATGTAGACGTCGCGGAACGGAACGTCGCCCGCGAACTTCAGGCCCATCATGATCATCCGCGCAACCCAGAAGAAGATGATGTCGAAGCCCGTGACCAGCACGTCGGTGGGATAGAAGCGGGCAAGCTCCTCGGTCCGGTCCGGCCAGCCGAGCGTCGAGAACGGCCAGAGCGCGGA
>CAYNLY010000033.1:0-16483 GCA_964398225.1 uncultured Zetaproteobacteria bacterium | reverse complement strand
AGGGCGAGCTGCTGGATGATTTCGCCGGGCTTTCGAAGGCGAGGCCGGGCTATGCCCTGGCGATGGGCCTGCTGCTGTTTTCCCTGGCCGGCATTCCGTTCCTCGGCGGCTTCTGGGCCAAGTACGCGGTGTTCATCGCGGCCGTCGAGGCGGGCCACGTGTGGCTCGTGCTCTACGCGCTGCTGTTTTCGGCCGTCGGCGCGTTCTATTACATCCGCGTGGTCAAGTACATCTACTTCGACGAGGAGCGCGTGGCCTTCAATTTCGCCGACAACCGGCTGATGCAGGCCACGGTCGTGGTCACCGCGATCGCGGTCGTCGCGCTCGGCATCTACCCCGATCCGCTGATGGATCTCTGCCACAAGGCGCTCACCGGACTCGTCTGACCGGAAACCCCCGCTTGCATTCGGGGTGTGGCGGCGCTATAAATCGCGCCCCGCTTTGGGCGGAGCATCGATGCGGCCTCCGCAGACAGGAGATGAGGACGTGAAAGCAGGCATTCATCCGGAATACAAACCCGCCAAGGTCGTGTGCTCGTGCGGCAACAGCTTCGAGACCCGCTCGACGAAGGGCGACATCCATGTCGAGATCTGCTCGGCTTGCCATCCGTTCTTCACCGGCAAGCAGAAGATCGTCGATACCGAGGGCCGCGTGGAGCGCTTCTACCGCAAGTACGGCAAGAAGCAGGGATAAGCGGGGCGGAAGGAGCAGAAGACGATGTATGCAGTGATTCGTACCGGCGGCAAGCAGTACCGCGTTCAGGAAGGCGACGAGCTGAGGATCGAAAAGCTCGGGCTTGAGCCCGGCGCCAAGGTGAGCTTCGACGACGTGCTGCTCGTCGGCGAGGGCGAGAAGATTGTCGTCGGCGCCGAAGCGAAGAAGGCGAAGGTGACCGGCGTGGTCACGGGCGAGGGCAAGGGCCGCAAGATCGTCATCTTCAAGAAGCGCCGGCGCAAGAACTACAAGCTCACGAAGGGCCACCGCCAGCCGTTCACGGCGGTGCGCATCGAGAAGATCACGAAGCCGCGTGCCGCCGCCAGGAAGGCGGAGGCCGAGGCCGGGAAGGAGTAAGCGATGGCACACAAAAAGGCAGGCGGTTCCAGCCGCAACGGACGCGACTCCAACGCCAAGCGCCTTGGCGTGAAGAAATACGGCGGCGAGTTCGTGCGCGCGGGCAACATCCTGGTGCGCCAGCGCGGCACGAAGATCCGTCCGGGCGCGAACGTCGGCGTGGGCAAGGACTACACGCTGTTTGCGCTGACCGACGGGCGCGTCGAGTATTACAAGCGTGCCGGGCGGACGACGGTCCGCGTCGTCGCGTAGTCTGGAAGCCGGAGTGCTTGGAGGGGGCGCCCGTTCCGGCGCCCCCTTTTGCTTGCGGAACGCGAGAGGAAGATCCCGATGCGGCTGATCGACGAAGTGCGGATCGAGGTGCGGGCCGGCCACGGCGGGGCCGGCTGCGTGTCGTTCCGCCGCGAGAAGTTCATTCCCCGCGGCGGCCCGGACGGCGGCGACGGCGGCCGCGGCGGGCACGTGATTCTTGTCGCGACGACGCGCAAGAACACGCTTCAGGAGCTCTACCTGCGCAAGCGGCTGATCGCGGAGAACGGCCAGCCCGGGATGGGGCGCGATCGCCACGGCCGCAACGGGCGGGACATCGTCGTCGAGGTTCCGGTTGGAACGCTGGTGCGCGACGAGGAGGGCAACCTGATCGCCGATCTCGACCGCGACGGCGCCCGCGTGATCCTGGCGCGAGGCGGGCGCGGCGGGCTCGGCAACGCCCATTTCGCGACCAGCACGAACCGCGCGCCGCGTTTCGCGCAGCCCGGCGAGCCCGGCGAGGAGGGCGTGCGCATTCTCGAGCTCAAGCTGATGGCGGACGTCGGCCTTGTCGGCCTTCCCAATGCCGGCAAGTCGACCCTGCTTGCGCGCATTTCCAACGCCCGGCCGAAGATCGCCGACTATCCGTTCACGACCCTTGCGCCCAAGCTCGGGCAGGTGTTCATGCCCAGCGGCGACGGGTTCGTCGTCGCCGATATTCCGGGGCTCATCGAGGGCGCCCATGAGGGCCGCGGACTCGGCCACCGTTTTCTCCGCCACATCGAGCGGACCCGGCTGCTGCTGCACCTGGTCGACGCGACCTGCGCGGAGGGCAAGTCGGTGGCCGAACAGGTGCGGGAGATCGAGCGCGAGCTTGAGGGCTACGGAGCTTCGGTGGCCGAAAAGCCGAGGATGCTGGTGCTCAACAAGATCGATGCGCTCTCCGAACGCGAGCGGGAAGAGAGGAGGCGGGAGGCCGAAGCGCTCGGCCGCGAGGTCCGGCTCATTTCCGCAGTCAGCGGCGAGGGTGTGGATGCGCTGCTGCATGACATCGAGCGCAGGCTCGCGCCGGATGCCGGCGTGGAGGAGGCGGCGTGATTCGGGCGCGCTCGGATCTGTCCCGCGCGCGCCGGATCGTGGTCAAGATCGGCAGCTCGCTGCTCGCCGATGCCGAGGGCGGTGTGCGCCAGCCGGTGATGGATGCGCTCGCCGAGGTCGTGGCCGGCATGATGCGGCGCGGCCTGCAGGTCGCAGTCGTGTCCTCCGGGGCGGTCGCGCTCGGGCGCGTGAAGACCGGGTGGCTGCACCGGGATCTTTCGATCCACGAAAAGCAGGCGGCGGCCGCGATCGGCCAGCCGGAGCTGATGCGGGCATGGTCCCGGGCCTTCGAGCGCCACGGCATCCATGTGGCCCAGATGCTTCTGACCAAGGATGACCTTCGCCACCGCCGGCGTTATCTGAATGCGAGCAACACCGCGGAAACGCTGTTCTCGGCCGGGATCGTGCCGATCGTCAACGAGAACGACACGGTCGTCGTCGAGGAGATCAAGTTCGGGGACAACGACAGCCTGGGCGCGCTCGTCGGCCTTCTGATCGACGCGGATCTGTTGACGCTTCTCACCGATGTGGACGCGCTCTACGACCGGAGCCCCGACCAGCCCGGCGCGCGCCGGATCGGCGAGGTCCGCGCCATCACGCCCGAGCTCCTGCAGGCGGCCGGCGGCACGGGCTCCGGCTTCGGCACCGGCGGCATGGCGAGCAAGCTGAAGGCGGCCGGGATCGCGACCCGCGGCGGGGTGACGGTTGCGATCCTCGACGGGCATGAGGCGTCCAGCCTCGAACGCCTGCTGGCCGGAGAGGATCTCGGCACCGTGTTTTTCTGCGGCGAGGACCGCCGCTCACGGCGGCAGCACTGGATCGCGGACATCCTGAAGCCGCGCGGCCGGCTGATCGTCGATGCCGGCGCGGCCGAGGCGCTGATCCGGCACGGGCGCAGTCTGCTGCCGGTCGGGGTGCGCGAGGTCGAAGGCCATTTCGACAAGGGCGAATGCGTCGAAATCGTCTGGGAAGACCGCGTGATCGCGAAGGGTCTGGCCAACTATTCGGCCGAGGAGATGCGCAGGATCCGGGGGCATCCCAGCTCGGAAATCGAGCGGCTGCTGGGCTACCGGGATTTTTCCTCGCTGATTCATCGCGATAACCTTGTGCTGACCGTCGAGCAAGGAGAACAAGCATGAGCGATGCCCAGTCCATCATGACCACGCTCGGGCGCCAGGCCCGCGCCGCGGCCGAGGCGATGCGCCGGGCGCCGACGGGCGCGAAGAACAAGGCGCTCGAACGGGCGGCGGCCTGGATCCGCAAGGAAATGAACGAAATCGCCAAGGCCAACGCGCTCGACATGGAGGCTGCGCGCGCCCATGGACTCAGCGAGGCGATGCAGGATCGCCTGCTGCTCACCGCCGACCGCATCGAGGCGATGGCCGAGGGGCTCGAGCAGATCGCCCAGCTGCCCGACCCCGTGGGCGCGATCGACAACCTGCGCATGCGGCCCTCGGGCATCCAGGTGGGGCTGATGCGCGTGCCGCTGGGCGTGATCGGCATCATCTACGAATCGCGCCCGAACGTGACGGCCGATGCGGCCGGCCTGTGCCTGAAGTCGGGCAATGCGGCGATCCTGCGCGGAGGCTCCGAGGCGATTCACTCGAACCGCGCGATCGCGGCCTGCCTGCGCCGCGCGCTCGTGGATTCGGGGCTGCCGCAGGATGCGGTGCAGCTCGTGGATTCGACCGACCGGGCGCTCGTCGGCGCGCTGCTTGCCGCCGACCGGTATGTGGACGTGATCATCCCGCGCGGAGGCCGGGGCCTGATCGAACGGGTCGCGGCCGAATCCCGCGTGCCGGTCATCAAGCATCTGGACGGCATCTGCCATGTCTATGTGGACCGCGCGGCCGATCTCGAGATGGCGCGCAGGATCGCCGTCAATGCGAAGACCCAGCGCTTCGGCGTCTGCAACGCGATGGAGACGCTGCTCATCCACCGCGAGGTGGCCGAGGCGTTCGTGCCGCAGATCGTGCGCGAGATGCAGGGCCGGGATGTCGAGGTGCGGGGCTGCGAGGAAACGCGGCGCCTGGCCGGGGAGCTCGAGGTCGTCCCGGCCACCGACGAGGACTGGGACACCGAATACCTGGCCCCGATTCTTTCGGTGCGCGTGGTGGAGAGCCTGGACGAGGCGATCGCGCACATCGCGCGTCACGGCTCGGGCCATACCGAGAGTATCGTCACGTCCGACTACGAAGCCGGCATGCGCTTCCTGCGCGAGGTGGATTCCTCGTCGGTGATGTGGAATGCGAGCACGCGCTTTGCCGACGGGTTTGAATACGGCCTTGGGGCCGAGATCGGCATTTCGACCGACCGGCTGCATGTGCGCGGCCCCGTGGGTCTGGAGGGGCTGACCACGCAGAAGTGGGTCGTCTTCGGCCACGGGGAGGTCCGCGGGTAGCGGATGAAGCCGGCGCCGGTGGCGCTGTTCGGCGGCGCCTTCGATCCCCCGCACGTCGGGCACCGGGCACTGGCCCGAGCGGCTCTGGCCCTGCCGGCGATCCGCGAGGTCTGGGTGCTGCCCGCGCATCCGGTGCACCGGGATCTGTCCGGCTGTGCGAGCGACGCGCAGCGCCAGGACTGGCTTGCGCGGATGTTTGCCGGCGATCGCGGCATCCAGATCGTGGACTGGGAGCTGCGCGCGGGCAGCAGGGTGCCGGCGATCGTCACGCTGCGCCGGTTTGTCGCCGAGCGAAGCGCGGTGCCGTGGCTGCTGCTCGGAGCCGATGCCTGGCAGGGGCTGGAGCGCTGGGTGGACTACCCCGAACACAGGGCTGTCTGCAACGCGCTCGTCTGCACACGCCGGGGCGTTGATGAACCGCGACTGCTCGACGGATGGACCGCCGTCGAAGCCGGGGAGATGGACGCCCTTGAAGGGCCCGGGCACGTCGTGATGCTGAGGGCCGGCTTGCCCGAGGTCTCGGCCACGGAAATCCGCAGGCGCGCGGCCGAAGGCGAGCGGATCACCGGGCTGGTGCCCGCCGAAATCGAACAGGAAGTCGCCGCAGCCTATGCATGCGGCAAGGAGCGAAGATGATGGAACCGATGCAGCAGGCCGAAGAGATCGCGCGCCGGCTCGATGCGCTGACCGAAGCCGTGTGCGAGGCGCTCGAGGACCGGAAGGCGCTGGACGTGCTCGTCATCGACGTGCGCGGGCGCTGCGACTTCACCGACCGCTTCGTTGTCGCCAGCGGCCGCACCGACCGTCAGCTCAAGGCGCTGTCGCGCGCGGTCGCCGAGGCGGCCCACCGCTTCGATCTGCCCGTGCGCATCGAGGGCCTGGATGCGATGGAATGGCTGCTGATCGATCTTGGCGATCTCGTTGTCCATCTATTCCTTCCCGAGGTCCGGCAGGAGTTCCAGCTCGAGCGTCTCTGGGCGCATCCGGATTCGGATGCGGCCGGCTCTTGAAGCTCAGGCTCGTCGTCGTCGGCCGACCGACGCGGGAGATCGCCGCCGTCGAAGCCGGCTACCGGCAGCGCCTCGAGCGCATGGCGGACTTTTCGATCATCGAAATCCCGGAGGGACGCGGCCGGCGGGCTCCGGAGCGGCGCAGGCAGGAGGCGCAGGCGCTGCGCGCCCGGCTGAATGCGGGCTATGTGCTTTTTGACGAGCGCGGCCGGTTGCTTGCGAGTACGGACTGGGCGGAGTTTCTGGACCGGCAGCCGGGCAATGCGCGGCTGGATTTCGTCATCGGCGGTCCGGACGGCGTCGATGACGCCATCCGCCGGGATGCGGGCCGGATCTGGAGCCTGTCGCGGCTGACGCTTCCGCACATGCTTGCGCGCCTGGTTGTCGTCGAACAGCTCTACCGCGCCCTTACCATTCGGGCCGGCCATCCCTATCATCGGGACGGATGATCGCGCGATTCGCCCTTCTATTGCTGCTTGTGCCGGGTCTTGTTGGTCCGGCCGCGGCCGACGAGGACGCCGAGGCACGGCTTGCCTGGATTGCAAAGGAGCGGCAGAAGCTTGCCGCGGTGAAGCGCGGGCTCGAAGCCCGGCTCGGGCGGGAGGGCGCGGAGCTCAAGCGTCTGGATCAGGCGCTCAGCGAGGCGCGCCGGGCAAGCCGGAAGGCCCGGGCGGAGCTCGCCAGCGCCGAACGGAAGCTTGCGCGGCTTGAGGCGCGGAAAAAGGCGCTGGAGGACGAACGGCGGAGGCTGCGCCGGATTCTGCTCGACCAGGCCGAGGCGGCATGGCTCCGGGGAGGGACGATGCGGCCGTGGCTGGCCGTGTTCACCGGCGCGGACCCGGCCGAGATGCCGCATCGGGGCGCGCTGCTTTCGCGCGTGATGGCGAGCATCCAGTCCGACCGGGAGCGCTACCGGAGTCTGATCGAGGAGCTGGATGCGCTGCGCGTAGAGCTGGATGCGCAGCGCGCCCGCCTTACGGAGCTGGCCGAGGCGAGAAGCCGGGCCGAGCGGCGTCTGGCCGCGCGCGTCAAAGAAAAACGCCGGCTCGTGGCCCGGCTGAAGCGGGAGCTTGCGGGAAAGAAATCGCGCGCACGGCGTCTGGCCGAGGAGGAGGCGGCGCTGAAGCGGCTGATCGAGGGGCTGGGGCCGGAGCTTGCCTCGCTTGATGCGGGCAGCGAACGGCTTTCGGTGCGGGCGCGGCGGGGCCGCCTGCCGTGGCCGCTGCGCGGAAAGGTCGTCGCGCGTTTCCATTCCCGGCCAAAGCCGGGGGCTAAGCGCCTGAACGGCGTCCGGCTGGCGCCTCTGGGCGAGCACCGCGAGGTGCGCGCGATGGGTGCGGGCCGCGTGCGTTTCGCCGACTGGTTCGGAGGCTACGGGCTGATGATGATCGTCGATTACGGCGACGGCGTGCTCGGCATCTACGCCCACAACGACGTGCTGTTCAAGCAGCTGGGCGACTGGGTGGAGCCGGGCGAGGTGATCGCGCTTGCGGGAAGCACGGGGCTGGTTGAAGAAACCCGGCTGTACTTCGAGATCCGCGACCACGGCCGGCCGCGCGATCCGGCCCGATGGTGCCGCGGCTAAGCGCTGCCGTCTTGTCAGCCGGACGTTCGGCGACCATGCTTGGGAACCTGACGAGAACTGGAGAGGTGCGATGAAGGACGGGCTGAGACGAGCGGGCATCGTGGCGGGATTCGTGATCGTGGGCGCGCTGGGCGTGATGGCCTGGCGGCAGGATGCGGTGTTCACGCCCGCGTCCGCGGCGACCGACTACCGGCAGCTGCAGAAGTTTTCCCGGGTCATGGAGATGATCCGGCGCTCCTACGTGCGTGAGATCGGCGACGAGAAGCTGATTGACGGGGCGCTTGCCGGGATGCTTTCCAGCCTCGATCCGCATTCGGTCTATCTGGACAAGGAGATGTACGCCCAGATGCAGGTCGAGACCTCCGGCGAGTTCGGCGGGCTCGGCATCGAGATCACGGCCGCCGAGGGCGGCATCCGGATCGTCGCGCCGATCGAGGACACGCCGGCCGACCGGGCTGGCCTTCGCGCGGGCGATCTGATCATCAAGATCAACGACGAGCTTGCGCGCGACATGTCGCTGCCCGAGGCGGTCAAGAAGATGCGCGGCAAGCCGGGCACGAAGATCCGGCTGACGATTTTCCGCGAGGGCGAGGATGCGCCGCTTGAGTTCACGCTCGTGCGCGACGTGATCCGCGTCAAGTCGGTGAAGTGGGACATGCTGGCTCCCGACTACGCCTACTTGCGCATCACGCAGTTCCAGGAGCGAACCGGCAGCCTGCTCGCGAAAGCGGTGAACGAGCTGAAGAAGCGCGCGGGCGACAAGCTTTCGGGCGCGGTGCTCGATCTGCGCAACAATCCGGGCGGGCTGCTCGATCAGGCGGTCGAGGTTGCCGACCTGTTTCTGGACAAGGGCAACATCGTCAGCACGAAATCGCGCGTCGGCAAGAACATGAGCTTTGACGCCCGTCCGGGCGATGCGCTCAAGGGTGTGCCGATCGTTGTGCTCGTCAATCAGGGTTCGGCCTCGGCCTCGGAGATCGTCGCGGGGGCGCTTCAGGACCAGCACCGGGCGGTGATTCTCGGGGAGCGCACCTTCGGCAAGGGTTCGGTGCAGTCGGTCGTGCCGCTGGGCGACGGCACCGCGATCAAGCTCACCACCGCGCTCTACTACACGCCGAGCGGGCGTTCGATCCAGGCCGAGGGCATCGAGCCGGACGTCGTCGTGGAGCCCCTGGATCTGGCCAAGCTCGAGGAAAGCCGCAAGCTGCCCGCGATTTCGGAGGCGAACCTGAAGGGGCATCTGGAGAACGGCGGCAAGAAGTCCAGAGGCAAGCGGGCCCGCAAGTCTGGGGAGAACCGGCCGAGCGAGGCCATGGTCGAGCGCCTGCGGCACGATGCGCAGCTTCGCGCCGCCCTCAATCTGCTCAAGGGTCTGCATGCGCTGAGGCGCTGACCGGTGCGCAACCGCAAACGGCCGGCATGGCTCATCGCGCTGCTTGCGGGCACGCTGGCCGTGCTCGTGCTCGCCGTCTGGCTGGGCGCGCGTTCTTCCGCCGTCCGGGTGCCCGCCTCGGTGCCGGAGGTGGCCTATGAGGACTTCGAGCAGCTGAGCGCGCCGATCGAGCTACCGGCGCCCGCACCCCGCCCGCCCGCGCCGGAAGCCACCGGGCCGGAGAGGATGCGCTCCGGCATCGTGCTTCTCATCGACGACGTCGGCTACGATCTTTCGGCGCTCCGGCGCCTTCTGGCCCTGGATCTGCCGATGGCCGTCGCCGTGCTTCCCGAGGCGCCGCACGCGCGCAAGGCCGCGGAAATGGCGCATGCGGCGGGCCGCCCCGTGCTGCTGCATCTGCCGATGGAGCCGGCGAACCCCGAATACCGCGCGAAGATGGACGCCAGTTTCCTGACCTCGGCGATGGACGAGCGCGAAATCCGCACCCGCATCGAGCGGCTGCTTGCGCGCATCCCGTTCGTCGAAGGGGTGAACAACCACATGGGCTCGCTGCTCACCGCCTCGGAGACGCACATGCGCTGGGTCATGGATGCGATCCGCGATCATGGTCTGTTTTTCATCGATTCGCGCACCGCCGCCGGCTCGGTCGCGGCACACGAGGCGCGGCTTCACGGCCTGCGCTGGGGCGTGCGGCGGATCTTCCTCGACCATCGTCAGGATCGCGCATCGATCGAGAAGGCCTGGGCCGCGGCCCGGCGCTGTGCCGCGCGCGGCGAGCCCTGCATCGTGATCGGGCATCCGCATCCGGAAACGCTCGCCTTTCTCGAATCCGGGCTGAGCGGACGGGATCGCCGCTTGCTCCTGCCGCTTCAGGCCGCGCTGCATCCGGGCCTGGTCGTGCAGGCCGCGGCCGGGGGGCGGGGCACATGATCGCGCATCTGCGCCGGTATCTGATGGCCGGCGTCGTCGCGCTGGCGCCGCTTTTGGTCACCGTGCTCGTGATCGACTGGCTGGTCGGGCTTTCCGACCGGGCGGTCGCGCTTCTGCCGCCCGAATACCGGCCGGAGGCGCTGCTCGGCTTTTCGGTGCCCGGCATGGGGGTGGTCGTCGCCCTTGCGATCGTGCTGATCGTCGGCGCGCTGACGACCCATTTTCTCGGCAGCCGGCTGATGCATGCGCTGGATGCGCTTCTGGAACGCATTCCGCTGATCCGCACCGTGCACAAGGCGACCCGCCAGCTTCTGGCCGCGATTTTCAGCGAGTCCTCGCGCGCGTTTCAGGAGGTCGTGCTCGTCCAGTTTCCGAACCGCGGGCGCTGGGTGCTGGGCTTCGTTACCGGCGAAGGCCAGCTGCCCGAAAGCCGCGGAGGCGACGGCTACGTCTCGGTGTTCATCCCGTCCACGCCGATTCCGACGACCGGATGGCTGATGTTCGTGGATGCTTCCGAGCTCGTGCACCTGGACATGAGCGTGGACGATGCGATGAAGCTGCTGCTGTCCGGCGGCGTGATTCCGCCGGAGGCGGGGCTCAGGGGCGATGCGTCCCCGGAGGGCCAGAAGTGATGCGCGGGCTTCTGCTCCTTGGCCTGCTTGTCTGCGCGCCGCCAGTATGGGCCGCGGAGGCCGATGATGCCCAGCAGCGCATCGCCGAGCTGCGCGGGAAGGTGGCGGCCGATCCGAAGGATTACCGCGCCTGGTTCGAGCTGGGAGTGCTCGAGGCCCGGCGCAAGCATTATCCGGAGGCCGTCGAGGCGTTCCGGACCGTGGTCCGGCTCAAGCCCGCGCTGCCCGAGCCGCACAACAACCTTGCCGTGATCTACAACGAGATGGGCGATCTGAAGGCGGCGACGCGGGAGCTCGAGATGACGCTCGATCTGAATCCGGATTTCGGCATCGCGCACGAAAATCTGGCCGATCTTTACCTCAAGCGCGCGCTGGCCGAGTACGATCAGGCGCTGGCGCTCGTGGACGACGAACAGGAATCGGCCGCGATCCGGGCGCGACGGGAGCGGCTCGCCGCGCTGCTCGCCGGGCCCCGTTCGGCGGTTGCGGGCGGGCTTGACCGAGGCAAGCAGAAGCCTGTCGAACAGAAGCAGGCCGCAAAGGAGCCCCCGCAGGTGCATCCGCTGCTTGCGCCGGGCGAGGCGGATGCGCTCCGGGGCGCGATCGAGGCATGGCGGAAGGCATGGGAATCAAGAAACCCCGAGCGATACTTCGCCTTCTACGCGGAAGACTTCGTGCCCGAAGGACGCTTCGCGGACCGCGGCGGCTGGCGGGCGCACAAGCGCCGGGTGCTTGCCGGCGCCCGCTCGATCCGCGTCCGAATCGAGGGCCTCGAGCTTGAGGCGCTTGCGCCCGGGCGCGCGCGCGTGCGGTTTGTCCAGCATTACAAATCCGATAGGTTTGCCGACGATGTGCGCAAGGAAATGGTCTGGGTGCGGACGGATCGGGGCTGGCGGATTCTTCGCGAGCGCGTGCGCTAGCCTGCTTCTTCTGGCCGGGCTTGCCTTTGCCCGCGCGGAGCCGGCCGCGACCAACGCCGGGGACATGGCCCGCTGGCAGCGCGCCTGGGAGGCGCTGGAACGGGGCGATCAGGATCCGGTGCGCAGGCTCAGCGAGCAGGACCGGCGGATTCTGAAGGCGGCGCTGGCGCTGAAACTTCGTCGTCCCGATGAGGCGCTTGCCGTGCTTTCCGATGCCAGCAGGGACGACCCGCTGGCGGCTCTGATCGAGGCCGAGGCGCACCGGCAGGAGGCGCTCGAGGCCGTCGGCAAGGCGGGCGATTATGCGAAGGTGATCGGCGATGCCGATGCGCTGCTCGCCCGCGCCGATCTGAGCAAGGGGCTGGGCGAGGCCGAGGCCCGGCTGCAGCTTTTGCTCGACCAGATCGATCGCGTGCAGGGGCTGCCGGTGGATCTGCTGATGCCCGGCCCCGGGGTGGCCAACGTGTTCTTCGTGGACAAGGCGCGCTCGCGCCTGTTCGTGTTCGAGCCCGACGCCGAAGGCAACTGGCGCAAGGTGGCCGACGAATACGTCGTCACCGGCAGCCGCCCCGGCGACAAGGAGGCCGAGGGCGACGGGCGCACGCCGAACGGCGTCTACCGGTTCGTTTCCCGGCTGAGCGGGCCGTCGCTTGCCCCGCGCTACGGGCCGGTGGCCTTCCCGATCGACTATCCGAACGCGCTCGATCGGCTTCACGGCAAGAACGGGCACGGGATCTGGCTGCATGGATATCCGGTGGACAAGAAGCGCCGGCCGCCCCGGGATACCCGCGGCTGCTTTTCGGTGCCCAACGACCGGCTGCTCGCGCTGGCCGACCGCATCCGGCTGGGCAGGAGCTGGGTTGTCGTCGGGCGCGATTTCGTCTTCGACCGGGAGCCGGAGCGCGAGGCGCTGCGCCGGCAGGTGCTCGATGCGATCGAGGGCTGGCGAAGGGACTGGTCCTCGCTCGATACCGAGGCCTATCTCAAGCACTATCATCCGAAGTTCCGCTCGGGGCGGATGGATCTCGCCGCCTGGGCGCGCTACAAACGGCGCGTCAATGCGTCCAAGCGCTTCATCGAGGTCAAGCTTGAGGATCTTACCCTGATTCACGACCCGAACCGCTGGCCCGAGGGCGAGGTCGTCGTGGCCGAGTTCACGCAGCATTACCGTTCGAGCAACTACGCGGACACAACGCGCAAGCGCCTGTATCTGGTCCGGGCGTCCCGGGACGAGCCCTGGCGCATCCTGATCGAGGAGAGTCTCGGCTCTTGAGCGGGGAGAAGGGAGCCCGGACGCGCGGCGTGGAGGATCTGGTCCAGCGCCGGATGAAGAAGCTGGCCGAGGAAAACCGCGAGCTCAAGCAGTACGTGGCCGAGGTCATGCGTCAGCTGCGGGCGAACGAGCGCCTGTTCGAACGGCTGTTCGAGCTTGAGTCGCAGGTGCTCAAGGCAACGGATCCCGAGGATCTGTGCTTCACGCTGCTTCGGGGGCTGCGCGCTGGATTCGAGCTCGACTTCGTGCGCTTCTGGTTCGACCGCTCCAGTTTCATCGGCGGCCGTTCGATGACCGCGCTGTCCGAGCGGGATCTGGTCTGGATCGAGCAGGGCGAGATCGAGAAGATGGGGCTCAACCGGAAGCGCGTCTGGCTGATGCAGCTTTCCCCGAGCCAGTCGTTTCCGTGGCTCGATGCCCAGGATGCCCATCTGGGTTCGCTGGCGCTGCTCGTTCTGGGCGAGCTCGACCGGCCGTTCGGCGTGCTCGGACTGGGTTCGGTGGACCGCGACCGCTTCGCGCCCGATCAGGGCACGGATTTCCTGCAGCATCTGGCCCAGGTGGTGGGGCTGACACTCGAAAACTCGGTGGCGCGCGAGCGCCTGGCGCGGCTTGCGATGACCGACTCGCTCACCGGCAGCCACAACCGCCGGTTCCTGCAGCCGCACAGCCATCAGCCGCTGTCGCAATGGTTCGGTCCCGGCACGCGCGTGGCCTGCCTGTATGTGGATGTCGACGATTTCAAGGCGGTGAACGATCGGCTCGGGCACGATGCGGGCGACGACGCGCTGCGCCGGATCACCGACATCATCCGTCATTTCGTGCGCGCGCAGGATCCGCTGATCCGGATGGGAGGGGACGAGTTCGTCGTGCTGCTGCCGGGATGCTCGGCCGAGAAGGCGCGCGAGATCGCCGAACGGATCGTGCAGGCGGTAGGGGAAAAGCCGCTGGCCGGCAGCGAGCCGGTGACGGTGAGCATCGGCGTCGGCGTCTCCGAGGCCGATGAGGATCTCGCGGTCAAGGATCTGATCGCGCGCGCCGACGCGGCGATGTACGTCGCCAAGGCGCTCGGCGGCAACCGTCTCGAAATGGCCGCGACCTCCGAGCCGGATGCCTGATCTTTCCCGGGCGATCGAGGCCTATCTTACGCAGCTTGCCGAAATCCGGCGCGCCTCGCCCCATACGGTGGAGGCCTACCGGCGCGATCTCCGCGATTTCCTGGACTTTGTCGGCGAGGTTCCGCTTGCAAGCCTTACACGCGCGCGGATTCAGGACTGGCTCGTTGCCGGGCATGCGCGGGGGCTGGCGCCGTCCACGCTCGGGCGACGGCTTTCCGCCGTTGCCGGGATGCTTGCCCACGCGGTCGAGCGGGGATGGATCGCCCACAGTCCGGCCGACGGCGTACGCGCGCCGAAACGCCCCAGACATCTGCCGCGCACGCTACCCGTGGAACAGACTGAACGCCTGCTGCGGCACGGGAGCCGGAGCATGGAGCTGCGCGACCGGGCGCTTATCGGCGTGCTCTACGGCTGCGGGCTGCGCGTGTCCGAGGCGGTGGGGCTCGATCTCGAGGACGTGGATCTGGAGGCGCGTGAGCTCCGCGTCCTGGGCAAGGGGCGGAAGGAGCGCATCGTGCCGATTCCGGACAAGGCCGCCCGGTGGCTGGCCGAATGGCTGAGCGAGCGGCCGGCCTCGGCGGAGCGGGCCGTGTTCCTCAACGTCCGCGGGGGAAGGCTGAGCGCGCGCAGCGTGCAGAGGATGCTGAAGCAGCGTGCGCTGGAGCTAGGTGCGGACCCTTCGGTGACGCCCCACCGGCTCCGGCATTCGTTCGCCACCCATCTGCTCGCGGGCGGGGTGGACCTGCGCGCGATCCAGGACCTTCTGGGCCATGCGTCGCTGGCCACGACCGAACGCTACACGCATCTGGATGCGGCCAGGCTGGCCGAGGTCTACGACCGGGCGCATCCGCGCGCCCGCATCCAAACGGGCGCGCGGAAGGACCGGGACGGGGATCAGTCCTCGAACGAATAGACGAGGTTGAGCGCCAGCTCCGTATCGAGCTTCTTCTTGCCCGCGGGCACGGTCGAGTTATGCGTGAGCGCAAGCGAGATCTTGCTCGATAGATTGCCGTTGATCTGATTGAGCAGCGCGGTTTCCGAACGGCTCGTCCATCCGTTCTTGCCGCCTTCGGTGGACAGCATCTGGGTAAGCTTCGCATGCTCGCCGATCTTCCAGCCCAGATCGGTCTGGGCGCGGGCCACCGCATCGTTCAGGCGGCTTTTGTCGAGCTGCTTCGTCTGACGGGCACCGGCGCCGATCTCGGCCTTCCAGTCGAAGCGTTCGCCGTCGGCCAGAATGCGGCCGTAGCCGACCGTCTCCGCAAACCGCTGACGGTAGCCCGCAAAGCGGTCCGACTCGAATCCGAGCCGCAGGAACACGTAGTCGCGGGTGCTCAGGAGATAATCGCTCTTGAGCGAGGCCGTGTACTTCTCGGCCGAGGTCACGCCGTTCTGACGCGCGTTGACCGCGGAGCCGTCGAAGGTCTGCGTCCAGGCCTTGTAGTGCGCCTCGGTGTGGCCTTTCAGGTTCATCGTCTGGGTCTTGCTGTTGCCGCCGGTGACGACCGCGCCGGCCTCGTAGGTATGCTTCCAGTCGGCCGCCTGCGCGGATGCGGCGAACAGCGCGATCGCGAACAGACTCATCCATGCACGCATCGTTTTCCTCCTCGAACGAATCTGGAGGCGCATGCTGGACACGAAAATCCTGTTGCGCCTGTGCGAACGATCACCGAATGCGCGCCTTCGCCAGCCATGCCTCCAGTTCCGGAATCCGCAGCGACGGGAGCAGCCGGGCGTTGACCGGCGGCATCGGATATCGGCCAAGCATCTCCGGGCGCACCCAGGCATGGGGCGCCTCGGGCCGGAGCGTTTCGGGATGCGCGACGAAGCAGCAGAACAGGTGAAAGCTGCGGCCACCGCCGTGTTCCGATTCGTGCGCCCGGGCCAGAAAGCGCCATCGGCGGCCGGTGAGCGCGGTTTCCTCGATCAGCTCCCGGCGCGCAGCCGCAAGCGGCGTTTCCCCCGCTTCCACCTTGCCGCCCGGGAAGGACCAGAATCCCCCGCGGTGCACGCACTGGGGGCGCTTCAGAAGCAGGAGCTCTCCCGCGGGGTTGAATGCTGCGACCAGCGCGATGATCCGACGCATGGCCCAAGGGTGGGCCGCGATCGACTCAGACACAAGGGAAGCCGGCACCCGCGATTTGACAGAAAGCCTGTGCTATTTACAATAAACCAGTCATCTGACTAGTTGGAGCAGCCATGAATCCATCGGGAAAGAAGGAAGTCAGCGCGTTCGAGGCCAAGACGCACCTTTCGTCCCTGATCCGGGAGGTCGAGCAGGGCAGAAGTTACACGATCACCCGTCGTGGCAAGCCGGTTGCCCGGCTGGAGCCGGTGGGCAAGTCGCGGGAAGAGAACGTCCGGGAACTGCTGGAAGGCTTTCGCGCGGTGCGGCGTCGTGCTCGAGCTTCCGGTGATCTTCGCGCGCTGGTCGAGGAAGGGCGGAAATACTGATGCGCTGGGTCATGGATTGCTCCGTGGCCGCGGCCTTGGGCTTGCCGGACGAGCGATCAAGCGAGGCCGAGTCCTTTCTGGAGGCCATGCAGGATGTCGAGGTCTGGGTTCCGGCGCTGTGGTGGCATGAAATCGGCAATGTGATTGTCGCGGCTCGTCGCCGTGAGCGCATCGCGGACAGCGATGCCGCAGCCCTGATGCAGCTTTACGGCGCCTTGCCGCTGCACACGGATTCGGCGCATGGGGATGGGCTGCTGGAGCGGGTGCATCGTCTGGCGATGACCTACGGACTGTCGGCTTACGATGCCGCGTATCTGGAACTGGCCGAGCGCAAGCAGGCCGGCATCGC
>CAYNLY010000032.1:0-17371 GCA_964398225.1 uncultured Zetaproteobacteria bacterium | reverse complement strand
AATCCTGGAGCCCAGAGCGGGAATTGAACCCGCGACCTCATCCTTACCAAGGATGTGCTCTACCCCTGAGCTATCTGGGCCTGTCTCGCCCCACCGGACCAAAGCCGGAAACTGGAGCGGGTGACGGGAATCGAACCCGTACTACCAGCTTGGAAGGCTGGGGTTCTACCGTTGAACTACACCCGCTTCGGCTCCAAGCCCCGTCATCCCCAAGGGCCACAGGCTCAATATGGTGGAGAGGGATGGATTCGAACCATCGAAGGCTGAGCCAGCAGATTTACAGTCTGCCCCCTTTGACCGCTCGGGAACCTCTCCAATGCTTCCTTCCACCCCGCAAACACCTTGCGGTGCACGAAGGGCGCGCGATTCTGCGGCTTTAACGCCCGCTGTCAACACCGTGGCGCGCATCGTGCCGGACCGGGACGGGACATTCGGCCCTGCCGGCAACAACCTGGAGCCGGTGAGAGGACTCGAACCCCCGACCAGCTGATTACAAATCAGCTGCTCTACCAACTGAGCTACACCGGCCCTTGGTGGGGCGCATCATAGCCGGTGACCGCCTCTTGACAAGCGCCGCTCAGCCCTGCTCCGTCGCAAGCCTTCGCCGGCCGGCCTCGATGCGCGCCAGCGCCTCCTCCCGCCCGAGCAGGGCCAGGGTCTGATCGATCGGCGGCGAAACCGCGCGGCCCGAAACCAGGATGCGGACCGGCTGGGCAAGCTTCCCGAGTTTGGCGCCGTGTTGCTCGCAGACCTCGACGAGCGCGGCGTGTACCGATGCGGCATCAAAGGTCTCCAGCGCACGAATCCGCTCAACAAAGGCGTCCACAAGCGGCCAGGTTTCCGGACGGATGTGCTTCCGGACCGCCTTGGCGTCGTACTCCTCGGGGCGGACGTAGAAGAAGCGGGCCTGATCGGCCATCTCCCGGAGCGTGCGCGAACGCTCCTGAAGGCTTGCCGCGACCGCCTCCAGATCCGGTCCGGATGCGGTGTCGACCGCAAGAAAACGCTTCAGCTCGCGCGCAAGCCGCGCGGGGCTTGCCTGCCGGATGTAGTGCCCGTTGAGCCAGTCGAGCTTGCCCTGATCGAAGCGGGCGCTGGTTTTGCCCACCTGGGCGAGATCGAACAGCTCGATCAGCTCGTCGCGGGAGAAGACCTCCTGATCGCCGTGCGACCAGCCGAGCCGCGCAAGGTAGTTGACGAGCGCCTCGGCGAGATATCCGGCCTCGCGGTATTGGGTCACGGCCACCGCTCCGTGCCGCTTGCTCATCTTCGCGCCGTCCGGGCCGAGAATCAGCGGGATGTGCGCAAACTGCGGCACCTCAAGCCCCAGCGCCTGATAGAGCTGGATCTGGCGCGGCGTGTTGTTCAGATGATCGGCGCCGCGGACGACATGGGTGATCCCCATCGCGGCATCGTCGGCGACGACGGCGAGGTTGTAGGTCGGGGTTCCGTCCGAGCGCAGCAGGATCAGATCGTCCAGTTCGGCGTTGTCGAACACGACATCGCCGAGCACGAGGTCGTGCACGACGGTCTGGCCGACGTCGGGCGAGCGGAAGCGGACCACGTAGGGCCTGTTTTCCGGCCGGTCGGAACGGTGGCGGCAGCGCCCGTCGTACATCGGCTTGCGGCCCGCCCTGCGCTGGGCCTCGCGCATCGCATCGAGCTCTTCCTTCGTGCAATAGCAGCGGTAGGCGTGCCCCTCCTCGATGAGCTGCTCGGCGGCGAGCACATGCTCGGCCTGCCGCTGCGACTGGAACACCGGCTCCTCGTCCCAGTCAAGCCCCAGCCACGACAGCCCGTCGAGGATGACTTGCACGGCCTCCTCGGTCGAACGCTCGCGATCGGTGTCCTCGATCCTCAGCAGAAACTTGCCGCCGTGATGGCGCGCATACAGCCAGGAAAACAGCGCGGTCCGCGCGCCTCCAATGTGCAGCATGCCGGTCGGCGACGGGGCAAACCTCGTGCGCACCTCTCGATTCGTTCCGCTCATGCAACCCCCCGGATCGATTGCGCGCGACAGCGCATGGATGGCGCGGCAGCCTAATGAGCTTTCACCGGCGCGCCAAATCCGGCCTGGCCCTGCCCAGTTGCACGATGACGCTGCCAAGCCCTGCGGCCCGGTGCATCGTCGAAGGCCAGACGGGAATGATGCGATTGCCGGAAATCCCGCGCGCGCGGAAGAAATCCTCGATCAGCATCTGGGTGTGACGGATGCGCTCGATCTCGCCAACGGTGAGCGCCTCCCCCGCAAAGCGCGGCACAAGCACCACGCGCAAACCCCGGTTCCGGAGCATGGCCCGCCAGAGCCTGCGCAGCCGCGCCCGCTCGTTGTGGGTAAGCCCCGAACGGGCATGCAGCCGGATCCCCGTGCGCTCCCGCACTTCCCAGCCGGGCGCATGTTCGGCCAGCGGCAGCCCCGCCAGGAAGGCTTCCAGCGCCGAGCGCAGCATCCCGGAGCGCCAGGGCGCCTTCGACCAGTCGCCCCGTCCCTCAAGCCGGATGCGACGCGTGTCCGGATCGCGCGGAGCAGCCGGCAGGCTTGTGAGAACCGCATCCGCGTGCATGCCGGCAAGCGCAAGAAAAGGATCCCTCGGATGCAGGCCGGGCTCGAAAAGCCCGTGCGTGATCGAAAGCTCCGCCCGCCATCGATACGCATCGAGCCCGCGCATCGAAAGGGATGCCGAAAGCCGCCCGCCCAGCAGGCGCGGCATGCCGGAAACCCTCATCCAGTCGTGCAGCGCGAACGGAAGCGCATCGTCCAGCCGGACCGTTCCCTCCCAGCGCGGCCCGGCAAGCGCAAGCCGGCCCGTGCCTTCCAGCCGGCCGTCCGCCCAGACGCCCGACAGCCGCCACCGCCCGGGTTGAGCGGGCGCGCGCGATGCGTTCTCCAGCTCGAAGCTCAGGGATTTCGCCAGCACCCGTTCCGGCTCTCCCAGGCTGATCCGGCCGCCCTGCCAGCGCACCGTGCCCGCTTGCTCCAGCCACCGGTCGGCAAGACGGGCGAGCGCATCAAGGATGCCGGGCGCGGACTGCGCGGGCTCCGGAGCAAGCGGCACGAGCGGCAAAAGCCAGCTCCAGCCCTCGACCCGGAACGCATCAAGCCGCCAGCGCCCGCGCCCATCCCCGACAAGACGCATCCGCCCCTCGGGCCATTCCATCACCGCAAGCCCGCGCCCGAGCCGAGCATCGGAAAAGACAAGGTCGAGCGAAGGCTCCGATCCGGGATGGATCTCGGCCCGAACATCCACCTTCCCGTCAAGCGCAAGCCCTGTGGCCTCGGCAAGCCCTGCCGCCCGGCTCACCGCCTGCGAAAACGGGGCCAGATTCAGGCCACGCGCCGATAGCTCCAGCCGCCCTTCGTCAAGGCCGCGGCCGTTCCATCGGCCTTCCGCCTTAAGCCGCCAGTCGCCGCCGACCGGACCATTCGGCGCTTCCCCGGAGGCCATCGCGAGATGCATGCGCCCGTCCTTCCACGACGCGCTTCCGCTCAGCGGGGGCGTGGCGAGCTCCCCGCCGGGCTGGCGCCAGAGCAGCGTGCAGCTCCGGATCTCAAGCCGGTCGGCATGCCATCGCCATCCGGAAGCCACGGCGATCGAGGCGGGATCGAGCCGGACCTTGTGCAGGAACAGCCTGCCCGCCCGGGCCATCCGCCGCTTCCGGTCGAGATCGAGCCGGTCCAGCTCCAGCCGCTCCGCTTCCAGCCCCGGCGCGCGCAGGCCCCGAAGCTCCGCCCGGGTCAAATGCCAGTTGTCCTTGGATCCCTGCAGTTCGGCGCTGATCCTGCCCGCCTGCCAGGCCATACCGGCAAGAGGCGCGCCGAGGCTTGCCAGCGGCCAGCGCTCGAGCGATCCCGCCCAGGCGCGCCCGTCGCGCCGCAATGAGAGCTGCGCGCCGTCCGGAAGATCCCAGCGCATCGCCTCCAGCCGCCAGCCGCCCACGCGTCCCTCAAGATGAGCCGACAGCGTCCGCATTGAGCCCGGAGCGCCAAGCCCGAACGCCGCAAGCCAGGCGCGGGCGTTCAGTCCGGCAAGTTCGGCGCGCCATCGCCCGCCTTCCAGACGCAGATGCCAGCGCCCACCGGCGAGCTCGCCCCGGCCCGCGCCGACGGCATGCCCGGCATCCCGGCGTGTAAGGCGCAGCGTGCCGATGCGCCAGGAAAGCGGCACCCGCTCCGGACCCGCGACGACTTCGCCGACGACCTCCTTCAGCGTCAGGCGGCGGGTCCGGTCCAGCAGGCCCGCAAGCAGAGCATCCGTCGCGTCCGCTTCGATGGCCTGCCGGTGAATCCGCCCGCCAAGGACGGTCAGGGCCTCGGGCGCCGGCGCCTTGCGAACCAGCTGCGCGGGCCGGATCCGGACAAGCACGGTATCGAACCACCAGGACTCTCCCGGCCGACTCCGGTGCAGATCGCGCAGTTCGAGCGCATTGCGCAGCAGGCGGTAGCGCACCTGGCCCACCGCAATCCCGTGCGTCCGCGACCAGGCAAGCACGCTCCGCTCCGCCTCGTCCTGCGCCCGGACCTGGGCGGCGAAATGAAAGCCGAGCAGCAGAAGCCCGCCCATTCCGAGCAGGGCGAGATACCATCGCGCTCCGGCGGGAAGACGCCCGACGGGATGATGAAAGGGGAGCGGGCCGGCCACGGCGCCCGCTAGGCCGGCGGCTCCATCAACTGGCGCAGCACGGCCTGATCCTCGAGCGTGGACGTATCCTGCCGGATTTCCCGGCCCGCCGCGATGTCGCGCAGAAGCCGGCGCATGATCTTGCCCGAACGCGTCTTCGGAAGGGCCGGCGCAAAGCGGATTTCATCGGGCCTTGCGATCGGGCCGATTTCCCGGGCCACATGCGCCCGGAGCTCGTCGGCAAGCCCCGGGCGGGCCTCCTCCTTGAGCACGACAAAGGCGCAGATCGCCTCGCCCTTCGTTTCGTCGGGCCGCCCGACGACCGCGGCTTCGGCAACCGCCGGATGCGACACCAGCGCCGATTCGATTTCCATCGTGCCCAGCCGGTGCCCGGCGACATTGAGCACGTCGTCGACCCGCCCGACGATCCAGAAGTCGCCGTCGGCATCCTTGCGGGCGCCGTCCCCTGCGAAATAGAACCGCCCCCCGAAACGCCGCCAGTAGGTTTCAACGTAGCGCCGGTCGTCGCCCCAGATCCCGCGCAGCATCGAAGGCCAGGGCTCGCGGATCACCAGATAGCCGCCCCCTTCGAGCACGGGCTTGCCTTCGTCGTCCACAACCTCGGCGTCGATCCCGGGAAGCGGCCGCGTGGCCGAGCCCGGCTTGGTCGACGTCGCAAACGGCAACGGGGCGATCATGTGCCCGCCGGTTTCGGTCTGCCACCAGGTGTCCACGACCGGGCAGCGCCCCCTCCCGATCACCTCGTGATACCAGATCCAGGCCTCGGGGTTGATCGGCTCGCCGACCGTGCCCAGAACCCGCAGGCGGGACAGATCGTGCCTTCGGGGCCATTCGTCGCCCGCCTTGATCAGCGCGCGGATCAGCGTCGGCGCGGTGTAGAAGATCGTCACGCCGTGGCGGCTGCAGATCTCCCAGAGCCGGTCCGGCTCGGGATGCGTGGGGTAGCCCTCGTAGAGCAGCGTCGTCCCGCCGCAGGCCAAGGGTCCGTAGACCGTGTAGGTATGCCCGGTGATCCAGCCGACGTCGGCCGTGCACCAGAACAGGTCGCGATCCGGCCGGAAATCGAAGGTCCACAGCATCGTCAGCCGCGCCCAGAGCAGATAGCCGCCGCTCGTGTGCAGGATGCCCTTCGGCTTGCCGGTCGAACCCGAGGTGTAGAGGATGAACAGGGGATGCTCGGCCGGTAGCGGCACCGGCGGGCACTCGGCCGGCTGCACCCGAAGCGCCTCGGCCCAGTCGAGATCCCGGCCGGATTTCCACGGCACCTCATTGCCCGCGCGCCGGACGACCAGCACATGGCGCACGCTCGGGCAGCCTTCCGCAAGCGCTTCGTCCACGTTCGGCTTCAGCGGATGCACCCTGCCGCGGCGCCAGCCGCCGTCGGCGGTGATCACGAGCTTTGCGCCCGCGTCCTCGATGCGCTCCCTGAGCGAGCGCGCGGAAAACGCGCCGAACACGACCGAATGCACCGCCCCGATCCGGGCCGAGGCCAGCATCGCAACCAGAGCCTCGGGGATCATCGGCATGTAGATCACGACCCGGTCGCCGCGCTCGATGCCGAGCGCGCGCAGGGCATTCGCCGCTCGGCCGACCTCATCGAGCAGTTCCGCGTACGAAATGCGCCGGACCTCGCCCGGCTCCCCTTCCCAGACCACCGCGGTCCGATCGCCCAGCCCCGCCTCGACGTGCCGGTCCAGGCAGTTGTGGCAGACGTTGAGCTCGCCGTCCTCGAACCAGCGGAAGAACGGGGGGCGGTCCCGGTTCAGCACCCGGTCGAAGTCCCGGAACCAGTCCAGATGCTCGCGGGCGAGCTCCCGCCAGGTGCCGTCCCGGTCCTCGGCGAAGCGGCGGCGCAAATCCTCGAAGAAGGCCGCGTCGCGGTCGCTTCCGGCCGGTGGAGGAAACACCCGGTTCTCCTGGAGCATGCTCTCGATCGTTCCGCTCATGAAACCCTCCCGTGCATCTCGATGACGCCTCACTGCTACCATCCAGGAACAGGGCCGACAAGCGTGGAGCCGATTGGAACCCGGCCGCGGGCCGCGCTACCATCCCCTGCATGAACGCATCCGGGCTTGCACCGCTTCGACTGATCCAGACGACGCTGGAGCGCGAGGACGATGCGCACCGGATCGCCGAGGGCCTGGTTTCGGCGCATCTGGCGGCCTGCGTGCAGGCGGAAAGGATCCGCTCGACCTATCGCTGGCAGGGCGCGCTTGAGCGGGCCGAGGAAATCCGGCTGACGATCAAGACGACGGACGCCCGGCTTGCCGACTGCCTGGAATGGCTGCGCGCGCACCATCCGTACGAGCTGCCCGAAATCGTCGTGCTCGAAGCCCGGGCGGAGCCTTCCTACGCCCGCTGGGCGGACGAAGCCACGCGTAAGACCTAGGCGCAGGTTCCGACCGACGCGGATAAGCCGATCCATGCCCGGAGGTGGACGATGAACGAAATCACGCTGGCAGGCGCGCTCGCCGCGGGACTGCTGTCCTTTCTCTCCCCGTGCGTGCTGCCGCTCGTGCCCGCCTATCTTTCCTACATCACCGGGGTTTCGGTGAACGAGCTTAGGGAGGAGGCCGGCGGCGCGCGCAGGCGGGCGCTCGTGCAGGCGGTCTGGTTCGTGCTCGGGTTTTCGATGATCTTCGTGGCGCTGGGGGCCTCGGCCTCGCTGATCGGCCAGTGGCTGCTCGCGCACCTGAAGCTATTGGGCAAGATCGCGGGGCTTGTGATCATCGTCTTCGGCCTGCATTACGCGGGCATCCTGCGGATCCCGCTTCTGATGATGGAGGCGCGGCTGGATACCGGGCGCATTGTTGCCCGGCACGGGTTCGGCGCGATGCTGCTCGGGGCCGCGTTCGCCTTCGGCTGGACGCCCTGCGTCGGCCCGATCCTGGGCGCGATTCTGACGATCGCCGGCGCCTCGGCCGAGCTCGGCCGGGGCGTGCTGCTGCTCAGCGTCTATTCCCTGGGGCTTGCGATCCCGTTCCTGATCGCCGCCGCGGCCACCGAGGCGTTTCTCCGCTTCTCCCGAAGCTTCCGGCGGCATCTCGTCTGGGTCGAGCGCCTCTCGGGACTCTTGCTCGTCGCGGTCGGGCTTCTGATCTTTCTGGGCAGTTTCAGCATCATATCCGCCTGGCTGATCGAGCACGCGCCGTGGCTTGCCGAACTGGAGTCGATGGTCGGCCGCTAGCCTTCCGGTTGACCGCGCCTTATCCCGGTGCTCTAATGCCCGCATGGAGCCTTCGCCCAGCGAGAAGATGGCCGAGCGCATCGAGGCGCTGGAACTGCACCTGGCCGCGATCCGGCGCACGATGGAGAAGCTCATCGCCGAAAACCGCCGGATGCGCGAGGTCGTGCGCCTGGCCGAGAGCGAGCTGCGCAAGCGGCGCGATCAGGTCCAGAAGCTCGAAAGCGAAATCCAGCGCCTTCAGAACGAACGCCTCGAAGCCAAGGCCCGCGTCGAGAACGCGATCGACAAGCTCGACGAGCTGATGCAGCAGCACGGAGACAGGCCATGACCCAGACCGTCGAAGTCCGCATCCACAACCGCACCTACAAGATCCGGACCGACGACGACCCCGAGCACGTGCTCGAAGCCGCAAGCCTCGTGGAAGAGAAGGTCGAGGAGCTGCGCGCGATGGGCTCGGCCGTGGCCTCGGACCGGCTGATGGCGCTCGTCGCGCTCAATCTGGCCGGCGAAATCGTTCAGAACCGGGGGCGGCAGGTCGAGGGGCTGGAACACTTGATCTCCCGCCTCGATGAGGTAGTATCACAGGCAGAAGGTTTGGCGAAAGCGCCCCTGCGCTGAGCGCAAGGCATTCCAAGTTGCCTGAGCCGATACTTGTCGAATGGGAGCCTGGCTACTCTGGCGGTGTGCGTCCCGGCAACGGGATACCTGAAGTCAGGGTGCGGCGCCCACCTTCTGAGGAAGGGTTCGACAACTGCTTGCCAAGTCGCCAGTGCGGGGGCGCCCCTTTTTTGTCCCGACGCTTGCCTCGATCCTCCATCCCACGGGAGCGCGCGTGACGACCGCAGCTGATTCCCGGCTCGATTCCTCCACGACGCCCGCGGCCGACAAGGCCGCGCTGCGCCGCTGGGCGCTCGGACGGCGACTTGCCCTGACCGGCCATCAGAGGGAAACGGCCTCGGCGCGGATTATCGAGCGGCTTGAGGCCTGGCTTGCCCGCCAGCATCCTCCTTTGGAGGCCCTGCTCGTCTACCGCGCGCTGCCCAGCGAGGTGAACACGGATGCCGTGCTCAACTGGCCCGCACCCGCGATGTTCGCGCCCGTGACCGAGCGTCACGACCGGATGCACTGGCGGCGCATCGGTCCGGATACCTGCTGGGAGCGCGGGCGTTTCGGCGTGCTCGAACCCGCCTCGGGCGAGCCCTGGCGGCCGGGCCTGCGGAGCGTGCTGCTCTGCCCGCTGGCGGCCTTCGACCGCCGCGGCAACCGTCTCGGCATGGGCAAGGGCTGTTTTGATGCCTGGCTCGGCGACTGGCGCAGGCATCTGGAGGCCGTTGTCGGGCTTGCGTTCGCCTGTCAGGAAGCGCCGGCCGTGCCGGCCGAGCCGCACGATGTCCCGCTGGACTGGGTGCTGACCGAACGGGAGGAGATCCGGTGCCGGCGCTGAACGTCCTGGTCATCGGCGACGTCGTCGGCAAGGCGGGCCGCCGGGCGCTGGCCGAGCATCTGCCCCGGCTGATCGATGCCGAGCGGATCGATTTCGTCGTCGCCAACGGCGAGAACATCGCCCACGGCTTCGGGACGACCGCGAAAACGGCCGACGAGCTGTTCCGCGCCGGCGTGCATGTGCTGACCAACGGCAACCACTGCTGGGACCAGCGCGAGTTTCTCGACCTGATCGAACGCGACGAACGCTTCGTGCGCCCGGCGAACTTCGCGGCCCAGGCTCCGGGACGCGGCTGGACGGTGCGCGAAACGGCGGCCGGCCACCGGGTGGCGGTCGTCAACCTGATCGGGCAGGTGTTCATGGGCCCGTGGGACTGCCCGTTTGCGGCCGCGGACCGCGCGCTGGCCGAAATCCCGGACGATGTGGCCGCGATCCTCGTGGACTTCCATGCCGAGGCAACGAGCGAGAAGATGGGCATGGGCTGGTATCTGGACGGACGGGCCAGCTTCGTCTACGGCACCCACACGCATGTGCCGACCTGCGACGAGACGATCCGTCCGAACGGAACCGCCTACCAGACCGACATCGGCATGACCGGCTCGTATCAGTCGATCATCGGCATGAAGGTGGACGGGGCGCTAAAGCGCATGGTCGAGCGCCTGCCGCAGCGCTTCGAGGCGGTCGAGCGCGGCGCGACGATCTGGGCGACCCTGGTCGAAATCGATCCGGACAGCCGCCGGGCCCGCTCCATCCGCCGCATTTGCGTGCCTCCCGAGCAAGCCGCGACCGGATAAGAACGCGACTAGCGGATCGCGTCGCTCGCCTGGGCGGCCGACTCGGGCGAGTCGACGAAGGTCTTGAGCTTCTGCGCCCGGCTGGGGTGCCGCAGCTTGCGCAGCGCCTTGGCCTCGATCTGGCGGATGCGCTCACGCGTCACGCCGAACTGCTTGCCGACCTCCTCCAGCGTGTGGTCGGTGTTCATGCCGATGCCAAAGCGCATCATCAGCACCTTCTGCTCGCGGTCGGTCAGCCCTTCCAGCACCTCGTGGATCGCCTCGGCCAGCGCCTCGCGGATCGTCGCATCGACCGGATTCTCGGCGTGTTCGTCCTCGACGAAGTCGCCGAGCTGCGAATCCTCGTCGTCGCCGATCGGCGTCTCGAGGCTCACCGGCTCCTTGGCCACCTCGAGGATCTGCTCGACCTTGTCGAGCGGCATGTCCAGATGCTCGGCCAGCTCCTCCGGCGTGGGCTCCCGGCCGATCTCCTGCGCGATCTGACGGGAGACCCGGTTCATCTTGTTGATCGTCTCGATCATGTGGACCGGAATCCGGATCGTCCGCGCCTGATCGGCGATCGAGCGGGTGATCGCCTGCCGGATCCACCAGGTCGCATAGGTCGAGAACTTGTAGCCGCGGCGCCATTCGAACTTGTCCACCGCCTTCATCAGCCCGATGTTGCCCTCCTGGATCAGATCGAGGAAGCCCAGCCCGCGATTGGTGTACTTCTTCGCGATCGAAATCACGAGCCGGAGGTTCGCCTCGATCATCTCCTTCTTGGCCTGGCGCATCTTGGCCTCGCCCATCGTGAGCCGGCGCGCGACCTCCTTGAGCTCGGGGATGGACATCTCGGTGTCCTGTTCGACCCGCCGGAGCCGGCGCTGATTCTCCTTGATCTTGCCGGCCGCCCGCTCGAGCGCTTCGGCCCAGGGCGCATCGGCGTGCTCCTTCAGGATGTCGTCCACCCAGCGCTCGTCGGTCTCGCGCGGCGGAAAGGTCTCGAGGAACAGCTTGCGCGGCATCTTCGCCTTGAGCGCCAGATCGCGGATTTCGCGCTCGAAGCGGCGGACCTTCTCGACCGCGTTCTTGAAGCGCGCGACCAGCCGGTCGAGCTGCCGCTGCGAGAACGGGATCGCGACGAGTTCCGCAAGCATCTGATCCAGCAGCTCCTTGGCCTGGGCCTTCAGCTTCTCGTCGTCCGGCTTCTTTTCCAGGCGCTTTCTGACCTTCATGTAGGCCTCGTGCAGGCGCTTGGCCTCGGCGAAGTGGCCGATGGCCTGCTCGAGCTGCTCCTCCTTGGTGATGACGGTTTCCTCCATCGGGGTGCCGTCGGGGGTCGCGGTGCGCGCCTTGATCGCCTCGGAAAGCTGCTCGGGATCCAGCTTCGTCTCCTCCTCCTCGAGATCGAGGTCCTCGTCCTCCTCGGCGCGGCTCATCCGGTTCTCGTAGTCGCGGATCGCGGCCGCGTTGATGACCTTGTCGTCGATGTCGAGGATGTCGCGGAAATTCGGCTCCTCGCCGGTTTCCTTCGCGAGGTCCCGGATCTGGATCACGAGCTCGCCCAGACGCATGATCTCGCGGAACGTCGCCGGGCACAGGCAGATCGCCTCGTGGATCTGCATCCGGCCTTCCTCGATCCGGCGCGCAATCTCGATCTCGCCCTCGCGGGTGAGCAGCTCGACCGTGCCCATCTCGCGCAGGTACATCCGCACCGGATCGTCGATCCGGATGACCGTGCCCAGCGTCGTCGTGTCCGCGCGCAGCGCCGAGTCCTCCTTGCGGAGCCGGTCCTTGCGCATCGCATAGGCGCCGGTCGGCGCGCGCTCGGGGTCCACGACCTCGACGCCCATCTCGGTGAACACGTTGATGATCTGCTCGATCCGGTCGGCGGAGACCAGATCCGGCGGCAGGTGGCGATTGAGCTCGTCGTAGGTGATGTACCCCTGCTGCTTGCCCTTCGCCACCAGGCTGCCGAGCTCGCGAATGCGCATCTGTTCCTGGGTCTCTTTCGTCATTCAGTGTTCCTCGTTCACATGCATGGTCTGCCTGAGCTCCCGCTGCTCCCGGGCGATTTCCCGGAGCCGGCGCTGAAGCGACACGGACTCCGCCAGCGGCAGCCCGCGCCGGTTCATCTGCCTGCGGATCAGGTTGGCTTCCATGTCCAGCATCAGGCTCTCGAATTCGATCTCGGGGACGGACGCCTGATTGGCCCAGCGAGCAATCTGACTTCCAAACTCGGGAAACTCCCGGATGAGCAGGCTCGCGATCTCGTCGTTCGTGTCTTCGGCGTCGGCCACGATCGTGAAGGCGCGGGTGTATAACCGATGCACCGCGGGTTTGTCAAGAAAAAAGTCCGCGCCCGTCGCCGGCAGGCGATGGAAACGCTCCGGTTTTTCCAACAATGCGGCGAGAAAGCGCTGCTCGAGCTCGGACAGCGGTTCAAGCCTCGCAACCAGCGCCTCGGGCGCGGATTCCGGCCGCACTCCGGCCTGCGGCCTTCGTGCAAGCTCCAGGCGGACGCCGGTGGCCTTCTCGATCTCCTGACGCCAGACCTGACGGAGATACTGGTCCTGCATTGTGGCCAGCATCGCGTCCGCCTTCTTGGCCATGCGCGCGCGGGCCGCCGCATCGCCCCCGGCAAGCCGGCCCAGGCCCGAGAGCCAGGTTTCGAGCACCGGCCGCGCCTCGCGCTCCAGCCGTTCGGAAAACGCCTCGGCGCCCTCGCGGCGGACGAGCGAATCCGGATCCTCGCCTTCCGGCAGAAACAGAAACCGGGGCGCATGCTCGGCCCGAAGCAGCGGCATCATCCGCTCCAGAGCCCGCCACGCGGCCTGTCGCCCGGCACGGTCGCCGTCGAAGCAGAAGACCGGCGCCTCCGAAAGCCGGAACAGCTCCCGAAGCTGGCGCTCGCCCATCGCCGTGCCCAAAGGCGCGACCGCGACCGGAAGCCCCGCGGCCGCCAGCGCCAGCACGTCCATGTAGCCCTCGACGACGATCAGCCGCCGGTTGCGCCGGATCGCGTCGCGATGCTCGGCCAGGCCGTAGAGCAGCTCGGACTTGTGAAACCAGGGTGTCTCCGGCGAGTTCAGGTATTTCGGCTCGCCCTCGCCGAGCACGCGCCCGCCGAAACCGACCACCCGCCCCCGCCGGTCTCGGATCGGGAACATCAGCCGGTTGCGGAAGCGATCGCCATACCCGCGCTCGTTCCGGAAGAGCAGCCCCACCGCCTCGAGGCCGGCAAGCAGGCGGGAATCGCGCCCGAAGGTTCGCTCGAGAAAACCGTAGCCGGCCGGCGCAAAGCCGAGCCCGTAGTCGCGGACCACGGAGGCGGGCAGTCCGCGCCGCTCAAGATAGGCCCGCGCCGGAGCACCCTCCGGTCCCGCCAGCGCCCGCGCATAGGCCTGGGCGGCCCGGGCCAGAAGCTCGAGCCCCTGCCGGGTGCGCCCCTCGTCCGCGCGCGAGACGGGCTCGGGCAGCGGGATGCCCGCCTTCTCGGCCAGATACTCGACCGCCTCGGGAAAGGACATCCCGTCGTGATCCATCAGGAACTGGAACGCGCCACCGCCCTTGCCGCAGCCGAAGCAGTAATACAGCTGCTTGTCCGGCGACACCGAGAACGAGGGCGTCTTCTCGTGATGAAAGGGACACAGCCCGACCAGACGGGAGCCGGACTTCTTCAGCTCGACGTGCCGGCCGATGAGCTCCACGAGGTCGGTGCGGGACAGCACCTCGTCGAGAAACGAGGGAGGGAAATGCGCCATGATGTTCTTATGTAGCGGTCGGGCGCGCCGCTTGCAAGTCCCCCGCCTTCAGGAAAGCCGCGCGCGCACGATCCGGGCCACCTGCGCCATGTCCGCGCGGCCCGCAGCCCTGGTCTTGACCCAGGCCATCACCTTGCCCATCTCGCGCACGCTGCTTGCGCCGGTTTCCGCGATCGCCTGCTCGATCAGCGCCTCGAGCTCCTGTTCGCTGAGCGGCTCGGGCAGATAGGCCCGGAACAGATCGGCCTCGGCCTGTTCCTTCGCGCGCAGATCCTCGCGCCCGGCCTCGGCGTATTTCGCGGCCGAGTCCTCGCGCTGCTTGACCAGCCGCGAAAGCACCTCGTGCACCTCGGCGTCGGAAAGCGGGTGGCCGAGCTCGATTTCGCGATCCTTGATCGCGGCGCGCAACATGCGGATCGCCGAAAGCCGGGCCTTGTCGCCGGCCTTCATCGCTTCCTTCATGTCGGACAGGATCCGGTCCTTCAGCATCGTTGCTCCTCCGGGCATGCTGGGAAGACGGCGGCGCGAGAGTCACCCCCGCGCCGCGTCCCGTTCGCCTTCGCGGAATCGCCGTTCGGCTCTAGTAGTCGCGGCGCTCGCGCATGCGGATGCGGCGCAGCCGCTTCATCAGACGCTTGCGCGCGGCCGCCTCCTTGCGCTTGCGCGCAACCGACGGCTTCTCGTAGGCCTCGCGGCGGCGGCATTCGCTGATGACGCCGGCCTTCTCGACCTGCTTGCGGAAGCGCTTGAGCGCGAGCTCAAACGGCTCATCCGGCTGAATCTTCACTCCCGGCACGAGAGCATCACCCCCTTTCCCGCCATGGGTCAGCGCTGATCCGCCATCCGGCTGTCGCTGCAGGCTCCTGCTTGCTAGGCTTTTCCGGATGATGGAAAAAGGCGGCGGATTATGACCCAAGCCCCCGGCAAGTCAAATCGGAAAGGCGCGGTCCTGCTGGCACGCACCGGAACGATCGGGGGCTGGACGCTCGTCTCCCGCATCCTCGGCTTCCTCCGCGACGTGCTGCTTGCGCGCGTGCTTGGCGCCGGCCCCCTTGCCGACGCGTTTTTCGTCGCCTTCAAGATCCCGAACTTCTTTCGCCGGATGCTCGCGGAAGGGACGCTGACCGTAGCTCTCGTGCCGGTGCTGACCGAGGCCCGGAACGAAAGCGAGGAGGCCGCCCACCGGTATCTCAACGCGCTGGCCACGCTCGTGCTGCTTGCGCTGACCGCGATCTGCGCGCTCGGCGTGATCGGGATGCCCGGGCTTCTGCTGCTGTTTGCGCCCGGATTCCACGACGAGCCCGGACGCTGGAACCAGGCGCTGCTGCTCGCCCGGTGGATGTTCCCGTATCTGGCGCTGATCACGCTGACCGCCCTGGCCTGGGCGGTGCTGAACACCTACCGGCGCTTCTCGCTGGCGGCGGCGACCCCCGCGCTGCTGAACCTCGCGATCATCCTCGCGGCGCTGGGGCTGGCGCCCCGGATGGACAACCCCGGCCTTGCGCTCGCCTTCGGCGTGCTGGCCGGCGGCGTGCTGCAGCTGGCCGTGCAGATTCCGGCGCTGGCAAGGATCGGCTGGGTCTGGCGGCCGTCGTTCGCCTTTGCCCAGGCCCGGATCGTCGAAACGCTGCGGCTGTTCGGGCCGGCGCTGGTTGCCATCGCCGCGGTTCAGATCAACGTGCTCGTCGGCACGATTCTGGCCACGATGCTGCCTGCCGGTGCCGTATCCTACCTCTACTATGCCGACCGGATCGTGCAGCTGCCGCTGGCCCTGTTCGGCATCGCGATGAGCGCGGCGCTGCTGCCCTCGCTGTCCGACCATCTGACGCGCGGCGACCGGGAGGCCGCCCGGGCCGAGCTCCGCGCGGGCATTGCCTGGCTGACCTGGCTGACGCTGCCCGCGATGGCCGGCGCCCTGATGCTCGCCCAGCCGATCATCGTCACACTGTTCGAGCACGGCGCATTCACCCATGCCGACAGCACGGCCACCGCTGCGACGCTTCAGGCCTATGCACTGGGTCTGCTCGCCTTCTGCTGGGTGAAGCTGCTCGCCACGGCCTGCTACGCGGCCCGGGATGCGAAGGCGCCGATGCGCTTTGCGGCCGTCGGGGTGGCCGCCAACATCGTGCTCGCCGTGCTGCTGATGAAGCCGCTTGCCTATGTGGGGCTTGCGCTCGCCACCTCGATCGCAGCCTTCATCCAGGCGGGGCTGCTGTATCTCCACCTGAAAAAGACGCAGGATCTGCGGCTGGATCGGGCCAGCATGCTGCGAATGGGCGCGGCAGTTCTGGCCTGCCTCGTGATGCTGCTCGCGCTAATGGGCTACCGGACGGCCGTTCCGTTTCCGGAGTCCTCGCACTGGGTGCAGGCCGTTTGGCTAACCGGCGCGGTCGCGGGCGGAGCGCTCGTGTTTCTGGCCACGGCCTGGCTGCTTGGCGAGCGCCGGCTTCTCGACCGCAGATCCGCCGTACGGGAGGAAGGCCATGCCGCGTGACGTGATCGTGTTCGACATCGAAACGGTGGTCGACGCCGATGCCGCGCGCCGCCTGCTGCGCGAGCCGGAGCTTACCGATGCGCAAGCGCGCGATGCGCTCGCCCGCTACTTCCTGGACAAGACGGACGGCCGCAACGAGTTCGCGCGCCAGCCCTTTCACCAGGTGGTCGCGATTTCCTATGCGCTGCTCGTGCGCGAAACCGGCGAGGAGGGCCCGGAGCTCGTGCTCCGGCGCGTGGGCAGCGGCGGCGAGCCGGACAGCGACGAGCGCGAGCTTCTGGCCGGCTTTTTCGGGATGATCGAACGCCGCACGCCTCAGCTTGTCAGCTTCAACGGCCGCGGCTTCGACATCCCGGTGCTGAAATACCGCGCGATGGTGCACGAGCTTTCCTGCCCGCGCTGGTTTTCCGCCGGCGACCGATGGAACAACTACGACGCGCGCTATTCGGAAGACTATCATCTCGACCTGCTGGAAGCGCTTTCCGACTTCGGCGCCTCGGCCCGCTGCTCGATGGACGAGGTCGCGGCCGCGTTCGCGGTTCCGGGCAAGCTCGATACGGCGGGGGACGACGTCCGCGCGCTGTTCGAGGCGGGCGAGATCGAAGCGATTCGCAACTACTGCGAGACGGACGTGCTGACCACGCTGCTGATCTTTCTTCGCCGGGAGCGGTTCGCCGGAAGGCTGAGCGAAGGCGCCTACGCCCGCGCGCTTCTGGGCGTGCGCAACTACCTGGAGGCCGAAGCCGAACGGCGGCCGCATCTGGGCCGCTTCCTTGAGGCCTGGGATCGCCTCGAGGCCTGAGCGATCAGGCCTCGCGCAGCAGCTCGGTGATGCCGGTCTTGGCGCGGGTCTTTTCGTCCACCTTCTTGACGATCACCGCGCAGTACAGGTTCGGCCCGCCGGACTTGCCCGGCATCGAGCCCGGGACGACGACCGAATACGGCGGCACCTCGCCATAGTGCACCTCGCCGGTCTCTCGGTCGATGATGCGGGTGGATTTGCCGATGTAGACGCCCATCGAGATGACCGAGCCCTCGCGCACGATGACCCCCTCGACGATCTCGGAGC
>CAYNLY010000031.1:0-19816 GCA_964398225.1 uncultured Zetaproteobacteria bacterium | reverse complement strand
TGCTGCAGTCCATGCCCGGCTCGCCGCGATCCTCGTAGCGCCACTCGTCGAACAGGTACGGACCGTAGCCGGTGCGCTTGATCGACTTCAGAAACTGCTTCGGAATGATCGCATCGGTATCGACGTTGGCGCGATCCAGCGGCGCCACCAGCCCTTTCAGATGAACGAACGGTTCCATGCCCCTACTCCTGCCATTCGCGGACGTCGACGAAATGTCCGGCGATCGCCGCTGCTGCGGCCATCGCCGGGCTGACCAGGTGCGTGCGCCCGCCCATGCCCTGGCGTCCTTCGAAGTTCCGGTTGCTCGTCGAAGCGCAGCGCTCGCCCGGCTCCAGCCGGTCGGCGTTCATCGCCAGGCACATCGAACAGCCCGGCTCCCGCCATTCAAACCCCGCCTCGCGGAAAATGCGGTCCAGTCCTTCCTCCTCGGCCTGGCGCTTCACGAGCCCCGAGCCCGGAACGACCATCGCAAGCTTCACCCGGTCGGACACCCTGCGCCCCCGGACAACCGCGGCCGCCGCACGCAGGTCCTCGATGCGCGCGTTCGTGCAGCTTCCGATGAACACCTTGTCCACCTCGATCGACGTGATCGGGGTTCCCGGCTTCAGCCCCATGTAGGCCAGCGCGCGCGTCCAGCCTTCGCGCTGCACGGCATCGCGTGCATCGCGCGGATCGGGAACCCTGCCGGTGACGGGCACGACCATCTCCGGGCTGGTCCCCCAGGTAACCTGGGGCTCGATGTCCGCGGCCTGGAAGCGATGCTCGCAATCGAACTCGGCATCCGGATCGGAACAGAGCTCGCGCCAGGCGGCCACGGCCCGGTCCCAAAGCTCGCCCTTCGGCGCAAACGGGCGCCCCCGGACGTAGTCGATGGTCTTCTCATCCACCGCAACCATGCCGCAGCGCGCCCCGGCCTCGATGCTCATGTTGCACAGGCTCATCCGCCCTTCCATCGAAAGCTGCCGCACGGCCTCGCCCGCATACTCGATCGCATGGCCGGTGCCGCCCGCCGTTCCGATCCGGCCGATGATGTACAGCGCAAGATCCTTGCCCGTGATTCCTTCCGGCAGACCGCCGTCGATGCTAATGCGCATCCGCTTGGGCTTTTTCAGGATCAGGCACTGCGTGGCCAGCACATGCTCGACCTCGCTTGTGCCGATCCCCATCGCGATCGAGGCGAAGGCTCCGTGCGTCGAGGTGTGCGAGTCCCCGCAGACGACGGTCATGCCCGGCAGCGTCAGCCCCTGTTCGGGTCCGACTACATGCACGATGCCCTGGCGGATGTCGTCCATGCCGAACTCGACGATGCCGAACTCCCGGCAGTTGGCGTCCAGCGCCTCGACCTGAATGCGCGAAACCGGGTCCGCGATGCCGCGGGCGCGCTCCGTCGTCGGAACGTTGTGATCCGGCGTTGCCACCGCGCTTTCCGGCCGCCAGGGACGGCGCCCGGCAAGCCGCAGGCCCTCGAACGCCTGCGGGCTGGTGACCTCATGGATAAGATGCCGGTCGATGTACAGCAGCGTGGAGCCGTCCTCGTGCTCCATCACCACATGCTGATCCCACACCTTGTCGAACAACGTCTTGCCCATGCTGCCGTCCTTGTCCGCATACCTGTGATTGGCGCGACGAGCGCGAGCGGCGAAGTGTAGCGGGCGGCGCACGTGCGCGCACGCAAGCCGGCCGGCTTTTCTTTTGGTCCGCGCGCGTTAGCCTCGCCGGTCACGATCGCACAGGCCGACGGGGGAGCAGCGCAAGATGGCCATCAAGTCGGACAAGTGGATTCGCCGCATGGCGCGGGAACACGGCATGATCGAGCCGTTCGTCGACGGCCAGATCAAGAAGAACGAGCGCGGCGAAGGCGTGGTGTCCTACGGGCTTTCCTCGTATGGCTACGACGTCCGCTGCGCCGACGAGTTCAAGATCTTCACGAACATCAACTCGGCGACGGTGGATCCGAAGAACTTCTGCCCCTCCTCGTTCGTGGATTTCAAGGGCGAGGTCTGCATCATCCCGCCGAACTCGTTCGCGCTTGCGCGCACGATCGAATACTTCCGCATCCCCCGCAACGTGCTGACGATCTGCCTCGGCAAGTCCACCTACGCCCGCTGCGGGATCATCGTCAACGTCACGCCGCTGGAACCCGAATGGGAAGGCCACGTCACGCTCGAGTTCTCGAACACGACGCCGCTGCCGGCCAAGATCTACGCCGGCGAGGGCGTGGCGCAGTTTTTGTTCCTCGAGTCCGACGAGGTCTGCGAGGTCTCCTACGCCGACCGCAAGGGCAAGTACCAAGGCCAGACCGGCGTGACCGTTCCGAGGCTCTAGCCCGTGCGGATTTCCCGCCTGCTTGCCGGGCGCAGCCGGCCGCTGATCTCCTGCGAGTTCTTTCCGCCCCGGACCGACGAGGGCGAGAGGAATCTGTGGCGCTGCATCGAGGAACTGTCGGCGATTACGCCCGATTTCGTCTCGGTCACCTACGGCGCCGGCGGCTCGACCCGCGACCGGACCCGAAAAATCGTCGTCCGCATCCGCCAGGAGACGGCGCTCACCCCCGTCGCGCATCTGACCTGCGTGGGCGCGGACCGTGCGGAGCTTGCCGCGCTGCTCGACGAATACCACGCCGCAGGCATCGAGAACATCCTCGCGCTCCGGGGCGATCCCCCCGAAGGCATGGACCGCTTCGAGGCGGTGGCCGGGGGCTTTGCGCACGCGACCGACCTGATCGACTTCATCCGCGCCCGCGGGGACTTCTGCATCGGATGCGCGACCTATCCGGAGGGCCACCCCGAGTCGCCCAACGGCGTCGAGGACGACATCCGCTACCTGAAGCTGAAGCAGGATCTCGGCGCGTCCTACGCGATCACGCAGTATTTCTTCGACAACGAAACCTTCTTCCGCTTCCGCGAGCGCGCGCATGCGGCCGGCGTGACGATCCCGATCATCCCCGGCATCATGCCGATCACGAACTTCGATCAGATCAAGCGCTTTTCGGCCATGTGCGGCGCGACGATTCCCGACTGGCTCCATGAGCGCATGGATCCGCTGAAGGGAAATCCCGAGGCCATGCTTGCGGCGGGCGTGGATGTGGCCATCGAGCAATGCCGGGAGCTGATCGCGGAGAACGTGCCCGGACTGCACTTCTATACGCTGAACAAGGCCACCGCCACGCTGGCCGTCGTCCACGAGCTGGCACTCCGCTGAACTCACGGCCGGCCTGCGCGCGATGAACCCGATCCGGCTGGGCGCCCACCGGCTGCGCAACGCCATCCAGAGTCTGCTGCTGATCGCGGGCATGGGGCTGGTGCTGACGCTTTCGGCGCGCTGGATCCTTGGCATCGAAAATCCGTTCTGGGTGATGGCAATGGTGCTTGCGGTTCTGGTGCTTGCGCCGCAGATCTCGCCGCGGCTGATCCTGCGCATGTACCGGGCGCGCGAACTGACGCCGGAGCTTGCCCCCGGCCTGTTCCGGACCGTGGCCTGGCTTGCCGAGCGCGCCGGGCTCGAAGCCATGCCCCGGATCTACTGGCTGCCAACCTCGCTGCCGAACGCGATGGCGATGGGCCGCCATGATGCGCCGATCATCGCGGTGACGGACGGACTGCTGCGCCTGCTTGCGCCGGAGGAGCTCGCCGGCGTGCTCGCCCACGAGGTAAGCCACATCCGGCACCGGGACACCTGGATCATGGGGCTCGCCGACGTGATGGCGCGGATGACCTGGGCGATGTCCTGGACCGGGCAGATGCTTCTGCTGCTGAACCTGCCGCTGATCCTGCTGGGCTATCCGGTCATCTCCTGGGCCGGCGTTTTGATGCTGCTGTTTGCGCCGCATATCAGCGCGCTTCTGCAACTTGCGATGTCGCGCACCCGCGAATACGACGCCGACATGGGTGCTGCGGCCCTGACGGGGCACCCGGAATGGCTGATGTCGGCGCTGGCCCGGCTGGAGCGGGTGGGCCGCGGCTGGGAGCGGCTCATGATGCCGGACAGCGCCGGCCTCGACCCCTCGCTGCTGCGCACGCATCCGCCGACCGAAGAACGCATCCGCCGGCTGGCCGAACTTCGGCCGGAACCGATGGATGCCCGGATGCCCGAACCCGACCGGACCTGGATCCTCGAACTGCCGCCTCTGCCCGCCGCAAGCCGTCCGCGTCGCCGTTTCGGCGGGCTCTGGTACTGATCCGGGCGGGGCCTAGCGGCCGCCGAGGTCCACGCCGAGGCGGCGGGCCACCTCGTGGTAGGCCTCGCTAAGCCCGCCGAGATCGCGGCGGAAGACGTCCTTGTCGAGCTTTCTGCCCGTGGCGGCGTCCCAGAGCCGGCAGCCGTCCGGCGTGATTTCGTCGCCGAGCACAAGGCGGCCGTCCCGCGTGCGGCCGAACTCCAGCTTGTAATCCACCAGCCGGATCCCGACGCCGTCGAGCAGCGAACGGAGCACCTCGTTCACCTTCAGCGCGAGCGCGCGCATCTCGGCGATTTCCTCGGCCGTCGACCATCCGAACAGTTCGGCGTGCTCCACGCAGATCATCGGATCGTGCAAGGCATCGGACTTGTAGAACAGCTCGGTCAGCGGCCGCTCGAGCACGAGGCCTTCCGCAAGCCCCAGCCGCTTGCAGATGGAGCCGGCCGCGATGTTGCGCACGACGACCTCGACGGGAATCATCGCCAGCTCATGCACGCGCATCGAGCGCGCATCCTCGCGGCGGATGAAGTGGCTCGGCACGCCGGCCTCGGCCAGGCGCTCGAAAAAGAACGAGGAAATCGCGCAGTTGAGCTCGCCCTTGCCGGCGATGACGTCGTGCTTGACGCCGTCGAACGCGGTCGCGTCGTCCTTGAACTCCTGAATCAGCTCGCCGGGCGTATCGCTTGCAAACAGCCGCTTGCCCTTGCCCTCGTACTTGAGTTCGCCCCTCATGGTCTTCCCGCCTCCTGAACCACCGAGGCCGGCGCCGACACCGCGACCGCCTCAGGGCCCGGCAATCTATCCGGGCCCGCGATCGGATGCTACACTCCCATCGCTCGGGCATGCCGATGCGAAAGGGAGGGGCCCATGGCCAGCAACCGCTCGATACCTTCCAGCGCGCACGGGATCATCGACGCGCATCCGCTGTTCGCGATGCTGACCCCGGACGAGCTTACGATGCTGAAATCGGAAGGCCGGCTCATCGCCTACCGCGACGGCGAGACGATGATCGAGGAGCACGCCGCCCGGCCCGGGCTGTTCCTGATCCTGCGCGGATGCGGGATCGCGATCATCAACGGCACGCCGGCCGGCCGGATCGAGCCCGGGGACGTGGCCGGCGAAATCTCGAGCGCGCGCCTAAGCCCCGCCGTGGCCACCGTGGTCGCCGAGGGCGACACGGAGGCCCTGCACTGGAGCGAGGACACGGTCCAGATGCTGTGCTCGAAGAATCCGGCCTTCGCCCGGGCGCTGACCGACCGCGCCCTGCAGCGCTTCCGCGAATGACCCTGTTTGCATCCGTCCGCGCAAGCCGCTAAGGTTCGCCGCCTTTGCAGGGCATGCCCTGCGGACATACCTTGCTCCGGACGCGCGCATTGGGTTCCGGGGCGTACGAGACCACCGTACACCGAGAGGAGCGCCGTGTATTACGAGACCGTATTTATCGTACATCCTGACCTTTCCCAGGAAAACGCCCAGAAACTGACCGACGAACTGGTCGCGAAGGTCGAGAAGGCCGGCGGCCGCATCGTCAAGCGCGAGCACTGGGGCTCGCGTCCGCTCGCCTACCCGATCGCCAAGCGCAAGCGGGGGCATTACGTCCTGCTCGTCACCGACGGCGACACGAAGGCGCTGGAGGCGCTGGAGCGCGCGATCAAGCTCGAGGAGCGGATCATCCGCTCGCTGACCGTGCGCCTGGACGAGCTGACCGACGAGCCCTCGCCGCTTGTGCGCCGCAAGGCGCAGCCGGCCGCGGCCGAAACCGCGGACGCCGCTTCGGGTGAGGCCGGCGCCTGAGGATGCCGGCAACCGCGTCCGGGCCATCGGACGCCTGACCGGCATTCGGCATCGCTGGACGCCGGACGGATCACAGGCGGTGATCGCGGAACTCGTCACCGATCGCCCGCCGCTCGGTCCGGTTCGCGCATCCAGCCCCGAAACCCAGCCGCTGCCGCTGCGCGCCCAGGGCGGCATCTGCGAGGCGCTGATGCGCCTCGAAGGCGAACGGGTGCTGGTCGAAGGAACCCTGCGTCGGCGCTACTACCGCCGCGAGGGCGAACCCCGATGGGGACAGGTTGAAATCTGGGTGGATCTCTGCCGGCCCGTGGGTGAAGCCGCGGACGGCATGCAAGGAGAACGCGATGACTGAAGCAACAACGCAGGAAACCACGACGGAAGCCGCGGCCAGCGAAGCCAAGGCCACCGAAGCGAAGAAGGCCGAGCGCAAGCCGCGCCGCCGCTATCCCCGGCGCCGGAAGTTCTGCAAGTTCTGCGCCGATGCGAGCCTGAAGATCGACTACAAGGATCCCGATCTGCTCGCGCAGTTTGTGACCGAGCGCTACAAGATCATCCCGCGGCGAATCACCGGCACCTGCGCGCACCATCAGCGCCAGCTGACGACGGCGATCAAGCGCGCCCGCATCCTCGCGCTGCTGCCCTTCACGCCGCTGCACAAGGGCTGATCGCCGCGGCATGACCCCGCCGCGCCCCCTGCATCCGGCGGTCCAGGCCGTGCTCACCCGGCCGCTGGCATGCGCGGTGGTGGTCGTCGTGATGATGATGAGCGCGGCCTGGCTGCCCGCGCTGTTTCACGGGCTGCCGCTTCTGGGCACGCTGGCCGCGATGCTCGGCATCGGCCTGCACGTTCTGGCGCCCGCCGTCGTGGCGCTGGTCAGCTTTGGCGGGGGCAGCCTGTTCGGGCTCAAGGTGGCCGCGTTCTCGGGCTTGGGGGTGTTCCTCGCCGGAGGCTTCCAGTGGGTGCCCGCGATCGTCGCGTTCGTGCTCTACGGGCTTTTGCCGGTGCTGGCAGCCGACCGGATGGCAAGGCCCGGAGGCATGAGCCGGAGCGCGCGGCTGCTCGCCGCCGGGGCCGGAGGACTGATCCTCGGGGGGCTTGCGCTGGCCGGATGGTCGGCAGGAAAAGGCCCCGAAGCGCTGATCGAACAGGCGGTCGGCCCCCTGTTCGAAGGCATCCGGCTTCCCTCCGACGCCGGGCCCGAGGCCGGACAGGTGCTGGAGCGCGCGCGCGAGATGACGATCTGGATCCTGCCCGGGCTGCTGGCGTTCGGGATCTGGGGCGCCTGGTGGGGCGACGTCGCGCTGGCGCGGAACATCGCGGACCGGCACGGCTTCTACCGGGGGGCGCCTGCATCCGCGCTCGAGCTCCGCTTCGGGCCGGGACTGGCGGCTCTGTTCGTGGCCGCGCTTGTGGCCGCGAACTGGGCTGCTGGCGACGTCCGCTATCTGGCCGTGAATGCCGCGCTGTTTCTGGCCGGCCTGCTCGCAGCTCAGGGCGTGGCCGTCGCGCACAGCTGGCTGAAGGCGCGCGGGATGGAAATGGCCGTCGTGCTGATGTACTTGATGCTGTTGATGTGGTCGGCGATGATCGTACCCTTCGTGATCGTCGGACTGCTGGACATCTGGTTTGACTATCGCCGGAATCTTCCGGCTGCTGGAGGACAATGATGCAACTGATCCTACTGGAGCGTGTCGAAGGACTGGGCAACGTGGGCGACGAGGTCACGGTGCGCCCGGGCTACGGCCGCAACTACCTGATTCCGCAGGGCAAGGCGGTGCTGGCCAACGACGCCAACCGCAAGGTGTTCGAACGCCGCCGCCAGCAGCTCGAGGCGCGCCAGAAGGCGCAGCTCGAAGAGGCCCAGGCGCTTGCGGACAAGCTTGCCGGCCTGTCGCTGACGATCACCCGCGCGACGTCCGACGGCGAGCATCTGTACGGCTCGGTCGGCACGCAGGATCTCGCGCGGGTGCTCCGCGAGCAGGGCTTTGAAGTCGAGCGGCGCAACATCCTGCTGGATGCCCCGATCAAGACGGTCGGCGAGCACGGCTTCCGGGTGCGCCTGCATCCGGACGTGACCGCGGAACTCACCGTCAAGGTCGAGTCCGAGCAGCATTGAGCCGGCCGGTCCCGCTTCGAGCCGATACGCTCCGGGAGCGGGTACCTCCGCATGCGCTCGAGGCCGAGCGCGCGGTGCTCGGCGGCATCATGCTCGATCCCGAGGCGCTTGAGCGCCTCGAGGGCACGCTGCTGCCCGAGCATTTCTACGTCGAGGCCAACGCGCGCATCTTCGAAACGATCCTGGGGCTTGCCGAGAAGGGCCAGCCGGTGGACGCGGTCACGATCAAGGACCGCCTCGAACAGCAGGGCCGGCTCGCCGAGATCGGGGGCGAGGCCTACCTTTCCGAGCTCGTCACCGCCGTGCCGACCTCGGCGAACGTCCGGCACTATGCGCGCATCGTGCGCGAGCGGGCCGTGCTCCGCGATCTGCTCCGGGTCTGCAGCGAGGTCTCGGGCCGGATCTACGAGGAGCCGGACCGCGAGGTCAACGAGCATCTCGACGAGGCCGAACAGAAGATCCTTGCGGTAGCCGAGAACTTCAACCGGTCCCGCCCGACGTTCGCCAACATGCACGACCTGATGGCCGCCAGCTTCAAGGAACTGGAACAGCGCTTCCGGGAAAAGCGCACCGTCACCGGCATCACGACCGGATTCAAGGATCTGGACGAGCTGACCTCGGGCCTGCAGCGCGGCGATCTGATCGTCGTGGCCGGGCGCCCGAGCATGGGCAAGACCGCGTTCGCGATGAATCTCGCCCAGAACGCCGCCACCCGCTCGATCGAGACCGACGATGCAAGCGGCGTCGTCGCCGTGTTCTCGCTCGAGATGTCCAGCCAGCAGATCGCGCTCCGGATGCTGGCAAGCGAGGCCCGGGTGGACATGAAAAAACTGCGCACCGGCCATTTCACGACCGAGGAATGGCGGCGTCTGGCCGGCGCGACCGGAACCCTCGGGGAAGCGAAGATCTTCGTGGACGACACGCCGGCGATCTCGGTGCTCGAGGTGCGCTCGAAATGCCGGCGCCTGAAGCGCGAGCACGGCGGTCTGGATCTCGTCGTGATCGACTACCTGCAGCTGATGAGCGGACGCTCCGACGCCGAACGGCGCGAACAGGAGATCTCGGAAATCACGCGCGGACTCAAGGGACTGGCCAAGGAGCTGAACGTTCCGGTGGTCGCGCTTTCGCAGCTCAACCGTTCGCTGGAATCGCGATCGGACAAGCGCCCGCTGATGTCCGACCTGCGCGAATCCGGCGCGATCGAACAGGACGCGGACCTGATCATGTTCATCTACCGGGACGAGGTCTACCACCGCAAACCCGAGAACGAGGGGCTGGCCGAGATCATCGTCGCCAAGCAGCGGAACGGTCCGATCGACACCGTGACGCTGACCTTCCTCAAGCACTGCACGCGCTTCGAAAACCACGCGCGCGAGGACATCTGAGCGGGCGCTCTGGACGGCGACGCGCGCCCGGGCAGGATTGAGCGCATGAGCCGCCCGGTTGTCGCCCGCATCCATCTGGCAAGCCTCCGGCACAACTACCGCACGCTGGCAAGGCTGGCCGGATCGAGCCAGATCATGGCCGTCGTGAAGGCCGACGCCTACGGGCACGGGCTTGAGCCCGTGGCCCGCACGCTTGCGGCCGAAGGCTGCGCGGAGTTCGGCGTGACCGACGCCGAGGAAGGCATCCGGTTGCGCGGGATTCTGGGCGCATCGGCCACGATCACGCTGCTTTCGGGCATCTTCGACGCCGAGGACGCCCGCGCCTGCCGCGAACATCGGCTCGTGCCCGCGGTCTACGAGCCCGAGCAGATCCGGTGGCTGAAGCGGGCGGGCTTTGCGGGTCCGGTCTGGCTGAAGCTCGATACCGGCATGAACCGGCTTGGCGCGCTTGAACCGGAACGGCTGCGGGACGAACTGCGCCAAAACGGCATCGCGATCCGTGGCGTGCTCAGCCATCTGGCCTGCGCGGATACGCCCGAACATCCGCTGAACGCCGCCCAGATCCGGCGCTTTCTGTCCCTTGCCGAGGCGCTGGATCGTTCCCCGAATGAGAAAATGCTCCGCTCGCTTGCCAACAGCGCCGGGCTGATCGCGCTTCCCGAGGCGCGGCTCGATCTCGCGCGCCCGGGTCTGGCGCTCTACGGCTGCGAACCGGTGGCCAACCGGCCGGCGGGCCTGCGCCCGGTGATGCGGCTTGCCGCGCGGGTGCTTCAGGTGCGCGCGCTTGCAACGGGCGAGAGCGTCTCTTATGGAGCCAGTTTCACGGCCACGCGCCCGATGCGGGTGGCCACGCTTGCGGCCGGCTATGCGGACGGCGTGCCCCGGGGGCTGTCGAATCACGGCGCCGTCTTTCTGGGGGGGCGCGAGTGCCCGATTGTCGGGCGCGTGTGCATGGACTACACGATTGTAGACGTCACGGGGCTAAGCGTGCGTGTTGGCGACGAGGCCGAATTCTGGGGCGCGCGGATGCCGCTTGCGCGCGTGGCCGCCTTGCTGGACACGATTCCGTACACGCTGCTCACCGGCGTCACCGCGCGCGTGCCCCGGCAGGTGGTGGACGATTGAACCTCGATGAGCTGCGCTTTGCCGCTTCGCGTCCCGGCACGCTGGGCGTGGAAATGGAATGGATTACGGTCGATGCGAAGACGGGCGAGCAGACGCCGGCCGCGCCGCTCGTGTTCGCCGAAGTGGGCGAGGATCATCCGCGCATCAAGCACGAGCTGTTCACCTCGACGGTCGAGGTCAACACCGAGGTGCACACCGACACCCGCGCATGCATCGACGAGCTTGAGCGGCATCTGGGCCGCATCACCGGGATTCTGGAGCCGAAGGGCGCGGCGCTCCTTTCGAGCGGTACGCACCCCTTTTCCGACTGGCGGCGCCAGCAGGTGACAGCCGATGCCCGCTACGAGCGCCTTCTGGCACGGCTTCAGCGCATGGCGCGCAGGTTCAACATCTTCGGCATCCACGTCCATGTCGGGATGGAAAGCGGCGATGCCTGCATCGAAACGATGAACAGGCTGCTGCCGGTGATGCCGGTGTTTCTCGCGATTTCGGCGAACTCGCCCTTCTGGAACGGCGAGGACACCGGCCTTTCCTCGTTCCGGATCAAGGTCTTCGAGGGGCTGAGCCAGGGCGGAATGCCGTTCTATTTCGCGGACTGGGAGGACTTTGTTCATTGCGCCGCGCGCCTGATGACGACCGGAAGCATCGACTCGGTGCGCGACATCTGGTGGGAGATGCGTCCCCACCCCGATTTCGGCACGCTTGAGGTGCGCATCGGCGACATGCCGGCCAGCCGCGAGGACACGCTTGCCTACGTCGCCTACGTCCGCGCCGAAGCGATGAGCGCGCGCGCCCAGCCGGAGCTGCCGCGCGTGCATCCGTCGCTGATCCGGGAAAACCGCTGGCGGGCCTGCCGAAACGGCGTGCGAGCGCGGATCATCGACCCGCTCACCGAGACGCAGGTTCCGGTGCTCGACTGGCTCGAACGGCGGCTTGACCGTCTTGCCGATGCCGGCGCGGATCCGCGCGACCTGGAGCTTGTCCGCGCGCGCATCCCCCACTGGCGCACGGAGGGCGACGGCGCCTGTCTGCAGCGCGCCCTGCACCGCCAGTATCCCGATTTCGCCGGGATGATTTCGGCCATGCGAGGTCTGAGCGGATGGAAGATCTGAGCACGCGTATTGAGCCCCGGGCGCTGGCCGCATCCGTCGATGCGGTCATGGACGAGGTGATCGAGCTGCGGCGCTGGCTGCACGCGCATCCCGAGCCTTCCGGCGAGGAATACGAAACCGCCGCGACCGTGGCCCGGAGGCTCAGGGCGCTCGGCCTTGAGGTCCGGGAGGGCGTGGGCGGAACGGGCGTGGTCGGGCTACTCTGCGCTCGCCCCGAGGCACCCTGGCTTGCCCTGCGCGCGGACATGGACGCCCTGCCGGTGACGGACGAAAAAACGGCCGACTACCGATCGCGCCGCGATGGCTGCGCGCATGCCTGCGGCCACGATGCGCACACGGCGATGCTGTTGGGCGCGGCGATCGTGCTCGCCGGCCTGCGCGAGCATCTGCGCTGCAACCTGGCCTTCGTGTTCCAGCCGGCCGAGGAAACCTGCGCGGGCGCGGCCGCGATGCTTGCCGACGGGCTGTTCGCGGACATCAAGCCCGCCGGAATCTACGCGCTGCACGTCTATCCCTACCTGCCGAGCGGGCACATCGGCATCCGGCACGGCGTGATGTGCGCGGCTGCCGACATGTTCGAGGTCGAAATTCACGGGCGGGGCGGGCATGCGGCGCGCCCGCACGAGTGCGTCGACGTGATTCTCGTGGCCAGCCAGATCATTCAGGCGCTGCACCACATCGTCGGGCGACGGGTCAATCCGCTGACGCCGGCGGTGCTGACCATCGGCGAGGTGCATGGCGGACATGCGGCCAACGTGATCCCCGAATCCGTGCGCTTTTCCGGCACCGTGCGCACGCTGCACCCGGAGACCCACGAGACCATCCGGGCCCTGATGGACCGGATCATCCGGCAGACCGCGGAATCCTGGGGCGCCACGGCGCGGTTCACGCTGCGCCAGGCCACCCCCGTGCTGGAGAACGACGAGGCGCGGCTTGCGGCCGCGCTTCAGGCCCTCGAGCGGCTGGCGCCGGATCTACCCACGGTGACGCTCGATACGCCCTCGATGGGCGGCGAGGATTTCGCCGAGTATCTCCGCGTCATCCCCGGCTGCCTGTTCCGGCTCGGCACCGGCGCCGACCCTGCGACACGCTTTCCGCTGCATCATCCCTGCTTCGACATCGACGAGCGGGCCATGCGCGAAGGCATCCGGCTGTTTGCCGCGCTGGCGCTGAACGAACGGGCGCGGACTTGAAATCGCACGCGCTCGCCCCCATCGAGTCCAGGTCATGCTGAAACTGCTGTTCGCCGCCTTCATCCTGATGCCGCTCATCGAGCTGTACGTGCTCATCGAGGTCGGCAGCGGCATCGGCGGTTTGCCCACAATTCTTTTGTGCCTGGCCACCGCGGCGATCGGCGGACTGCTGATCCGCTGGCAGGGGCTGAGAACCCTGATCGACGCCCAGCGAAGGCTCCGCCGCGGCGAGCTGCCGGCCGATCACGGGCTGCACGGGCTGCTGCTGGCGCTGGCCGGTCTGCTGCTGTTCACGCCGGGCTTCATCACCGACACGGTCGGTTTCCTGCTGCTCGTGCCGGGCTTCCGCCGCTGGCTGATCCGCCGCTGGCTCCTGCCGCCACCCGGGCCGATGGATCACGGCGTCATCGACGTGGAAATCATCGAGGACGACTACCGGCTTCCGAGATAGGGACAGCACCGGGCGCGGGCACCGGCATCCGGTATTCAGGACCGGAAGGACTCGATCACCGCGCGCACATCCCCGGGATCGACGTCGTCGGCGATGAAGGCCTCACCGATTTCCCGAAGCAGAATGAAGCGAATGTTGCGCCCGACGTTCTTCTTGTCGTGGCCCATTGCATCCAGCCAGTCCGCAGCCGGAAACTCCGGAACCTTGACGGGAATGCCGGCGCGCTGGTAAAGATCCGTGATCCGCGTCTCGCTGCCCGCGGGAGCCACGCCCAGTCGCTCGGAAAGACGGGCCGCGATCCGGGTGCCGATCGCCACCGCCTCGCCGTGCAGGTACCGGCGGTAGCGCGTCATCGCCTCGATCGCGTGCCCGAACGTGTGGCCCAGGTTCAGCAGGGCGCGCATGCCCTGCTCGGTCTCGTCGGCCGCGACAACTTCCGCCTTGTGGCGGCAGGAGGCATGGATCAGTTCGCTGAGCGCATCGCTATCGAGCGCCAGCACCGCCTCGAGATGCGATTCGCACCAGGCAAACAGCTCCGCGTCGCGGATCAGGCCGTACTTGATCGCCTCCACAAGCCCCGCGCGCAGCTCGCGGGCGGGCAGTGTTTTCAGCACCTCAGGATCGATCCAGACCAGGCTTGGCTGCCAGAACGCGCCGATCATGTTCTTGCCAAGCGGGTGATTGACCGCGGTCTTGCCGCCGACGCTGGAATCCACCTGCGCCAGCAGCGTCGTCGGCACCTGCACGTAGGGCACCCCGCGCCGGTAGCAGGCGGCGGCAAAGCCCGCCATGTCGCCGACCACGCCGCCTCCCAAGGCGACGACCGGCTCCCTGCGCGACAGCCTCGCCTCCATCAGCGCATCGAGAATCTCCTCCCAGGTGGCCAGCGTCTTGTGGCGCTCGCCGTCCGGCAGGATTTTCGAGGCGGGATCCCATCCCGCATCGACAAGGCCCGTCCGGAGCGTCTCAAGATAAAGCGGCGCAACCGTCGTGTTGCTCACGATCAGGCAGCGCTCGGCCTCGGGCATCAGCCGCCGCATCGCGGGTCCAAGGGCCGCCAAGGCGCCCGGTTCGATGTGAATGTCGTAGCTCCGCGCGCCGAGCTCGACGCGGAAATCGATGGCCCTATGCATGCGGCGATTCTGACAGAAAGGCGAGGATCGCATCCACCGCCGATTCCGGGTCCGTTTCGGCCGTATTGATGCGCAGCGAGGCGAGCTCCCGGTAGAGCGGCCGACGCATCCGGTCGAGCTCCATCGTGCGCTCCAGCACATCCACGCCCTGAATCAGCGGCCGGTTCGCATCGCCGGCAATGCGCCCGGCGAGCACCTCCGGCGGCGCATCGAGCCAGATCACGGGGCCGGCCTTGCGAAGACGCTTCCGGTTTTCGGGATCGAGCACCACACCGCCGCCGGTGGAAAGCACCCCCTCTTCGTGGGCCTCAAGCAGGCGTTCGAGCATCCGGCGCTCCAGCGCGCGAAACGTGGCCTCGCCCTGTTCGGCGAAGATCCGCGGAATGGACCGGCCCGCTTCCCGGACGATGCATTCGTCCAGATCCAGGAACGGGCAATGCAATCGGGCGGCCAGAAGCCGCCCGATCGTGGTCTTGCCCGAGCCCATGAGCCCGACCAGGGAGATCATGCTAGGTCTTCGGCTGATTCTCTTCGCCGCTGATGATGGTTGGCGTAATGAAGATCAGCAGCTCGTTGCGCGTATCCGATTTCGAGTGATTCTCGAACAGCAGCGGGCCGAGAAGCGGGATGTGGCGGAAGAACGGCACGCCGCCCTCGTTCTCGCTGATCGTCTGCGAATAGATGCCGCCCAGAACCACCGTCTCCCCGTTCTTGACCAGCAGCTTGGTCTTCACCTTCTTCTTGTCGATGATCGGCTCGCCACTGGTCGAGAGCGTGTTCTGCTTGGGCGTATCCTTGTTGACCTCGAGTTCCATGATGATCCGCTTGTCGGCTGTGATCTGCGGCGTCACCTTGAGCGTCAGTTTCGCGCTCTGGGTGGTCGTCGCGGTTGTCGCCACGCCGCCGGCAAACGTCGTCTGCGCGAACGGAATCTGCGTGTCCTGCTCGATGATCGCCTCCTGCAGATTGCTCGTGTACACGCGCGGGCTCGAGATCACCTTCACCTTGCCCTCGGCTTCGGCCGCCGAGATCTGGAGGTTCAGGTTCACGACGCCGCTCAGCGTGCCGAGCGTGTAGCCCAGCAGCGAGGTCGTGTTCGCAGCCGGCAGGTCCACGGCAAAACCGTTGAGGTTGTTGCCGTTGATCGTGTGCGTGAACTTGTTGCCCTGCTCGGAATACACGCCGCCCCACTGCACACCAAGATCGCGGCTGAAGCTGTCGGAAGCCTCAACGATCCGCGATTCGATCATCACCTGCTGCACCGGCTTGTCGATCATCGCAATCAGGCGCTTGATGTTGTTCAGCCGCTCGCGGGTATCGGTGATGATCAGCATGTTGCTCCGCTCATCGAGCAGGATCGATCCGCGCTTGGACAGGAGCTTCAGCCCGCCCTTGCCCGCAGCGGAGGCCGCAGCGCCCTTCGCGCCCTTGCCGGCCGCCCCTCCGGCAGCCGCCGCCTGCTCCTTGACCGACCCGCCTTCCAGGATTGTCTTCACGTCGTTCACCGAGGCATAACCCAGCTTGATGAACTCGGTCTCAAGCGGCGCGACATCCTCCACGCTGAGCAGCGCCTTGCTCTTGGCCTCGGCATCGGCCTGGAGCACGGAGAGCGGCGCGATCCGGACGACGTTGCCGATCTTTTCCTTGCCGAGTCCGCGCGCGGTCAGGATCAGATCGAGCGCCTGATCCCAGGGAACATCAACAAGCCGCATCGTGAGCGTGCCGGTCACGTCATCCGACATGATGATGTTCAGATCGCTCATCTCGGCGATCAGCTTCAGGGCATTGCGAATGTCGATGTCCTTGAAATCGAAGGTCACGCGCTGCCCGGTGTAGGGGATCTTCTCACCCTCGGCCGTGCCACGCTTGGCCAGCGCCAGATCCTTCGGTTCGAGATTGATCGTAAGCACGTTGCCGGACTGGAACGAGGTGACCTCAACGTCATCACGCAGCCGGGCGACGATCCGGACCTTGTCGCCCTTCACGTAGCTGTCCACCTGACGGACGGGCCCCGGGAACGCGCTGACATCGAGCGAACGCTCCTTGCCCGGCGCCAGCGTCGCATTGCTTACATCCACAGCAACCACCCTGCCTTCCTGGGTGATGTTGAAGATCGGGTTGGCCTTGTCGGTCCGCACGATGATGTGCGCGATCCGGTCGTCCGGACGGAAGTTCACGTCTTCCACCCGGACGGCAGCCATGCTCCGGGCAGGCCGGATCTGCCCGATCCGGACAATCATCCGGTCCGGATGCGCTTCAACGTTCTGCTGTACGTTGGCCGTTGGCAATAGCTGCGCCACCACGCGCAGGCGCCCTTCAGCCTCGCCCACATCCACGCTGGCAACGCGCTGGGTGGCGTAGGAGAAATGCTCGCGCGCAAGCTTCGAGGAACCGCCCCAGAAATCGATGATCAGGGTCCGGCCGTCGTTGGTCAGATAGGAGTTGTGGTTTACATCCAGGTTCTGACCGCGGAACACAAGCTCGGTAACCTCGCCCACGTCCCTGGCCTCGAGGTCCGTGATTACGGCGCCCTGGGGGCCGGCTGAGGCTTTCTGCGCCGTGCCACCGGTGCCCGAAAAGCGGACAACGAGATCCGCACCCTTTTCGTCGATCGTATACTCCGGCTCACCTGAAAGCGTCATCTCAAGCCGTACGCCCTTGCCGGACGCGGCCGGAAACACCTGTTTCACGAAGCCCGCACCGGCAAGCGGATGCACACCGCTTCCCAGCTTCACCCCCGGAAACGACAGCACAAGCCGGCTGGGGGCATCCAGCTCGTAGACCTGATAGGGCACGGCGGCATCCAGGCTCACGCGGAGCTCGTTGCCGGAAAGCTCGACGGATTTCAGTGTGGCCGCGCCTGCCGGGGCAACCCACGGCAGCAGAACGGCCATGGAAAACAGCAAGCTCGCGATGGTTCGTTGGACAAGTTTGACAGCCTTCATGGTGGTCTCCTGCGCCATGTGCTAGCGACGCCTTCTCTTTCGTTTTTTCTTGGCTTTGGCTTCGACGAAGCGGTAGGTCACCGCCTGGCCGGTAATGCTGAGCACCCCGCCGGCCTTTTGCGGCTGGATTTTCAGGTTCCGCACCGAGACGATGCGCGGCATCTCGCCGACCCGCTTCAGAAACGTCAGCAGCTGGCGGTAGGTGCCGCTCATGTCGAGCGCCACCGGAACCTCGGCGTAGATCTGCTTCACGGCCTCGCCCTGGGGCTGGAAGCGGGAGAACTCGAGTCCCGAATCCTTGCCGGCCCAGGAAACGTTCTCCAGCAGATCCGGGATTTCCGCCTTCTTCGGCAGCATCGCGAGCGCCACCTTCAGCTGCTTCTGAAGCTTCGCGTATTCCTTGCGTTTCTTCGGCAGATCCCGAGCCAGGGCCTGATTCTTCTTGAGCAGAATCCTCTGCTGCTCGACCTGCCGTTCCTGCTGCGCAATCGCATCCTGCATCGGCATCCAGCCGAAATAGATGTATCCGGCGAGGATCAGCACGAACACCGCCGCCAGCGCGGCCGCCTTCTGCCAGAGCGGAATCGGGATGATCGGCTTGAGCGGCTCCAGCCAGGACAGGTTCATCGTATCCCAGTTCATGCCGCCTTCCCCCGCTTCGGCTTCGCCCGTTTCGATCCGGCCTTCTCCGCCTCCGGTTCCACGCGATTGAAGCTGATCTGGAAGCTGCGCACCGCGCTTCCCTGGACCTCGGTGCGGGTGATCACCGACAGGCGCACGTTGGCGAACAGCGGAGAGCCCTCCAGCGCGCGCATGAAGTTGGCCACGGCCTTGTTGCTCTCGCCCAGACCCGTGACGCGGAGCGTCTCGCCGGCATCCTCGATGGAGGTGAGCCAGACGTTCTCCGGAATCACCTTGGAGATCTCGGCCAACGTCTCCAGCGTACGGAAGCGGCCCCTCTGCAGCTCATCCACGATCTTCAGTTTGCGCTCCACGTCGGCGCGCAGGGCATCGAGGTTTCTGAGCTCGCCGATCTTCTTCTGAAGCGCGGCGTTCTGGGCGCGGAGGGATGCGTATTCTTCCTGGAGATCGGACAGCTCGGAGGATGCGTACCAATGCGCGCCGAGGGCCAGCGCGCAGGCAAGACCGATCACGCCCGCAGCCGCGCCGAGATGCTGCAGGATCTGCCGCTGCCGGCGCTGCGCGCGATACGGAAGCAGGTTGACGCGGATCATGAGTCGAAGCTCCTCAGCGCCAGACCGATCGGCACCATCAGCATCGGCCCGATGTTCTGCAGATACTCGGCGTCAAACTTCCGAGGCGAGGCCTTGACCGCATCGGGGAACGGATTGAGCACGGTGGCCTCGATCCCGATTCGCTGTTCGATCTCGGTCGCAATGCCGGGCACGAGCGCGCTGCCTCCCGAAAGCAGAATCTTCTGCACGGGATACTCGGCGTGGTTGGCGGCATAGAAATCCAGCGAGCGCACGAGCTCCGAGGTCAGCCCTGCATACCAGCGCTCCAGCGCCTCCTGGCTGACCTCGCCGAAGTTTTCGATCTTCATTTTTTCGGCAGCCTGAAAGCCGATGCCGTGCTCCTTCTGGATTTCCTCGGTCAGATTCTGGCCACCGTAGAACTGGTCGCGCACGAAGGCCATCTGCCCGTTGATCTGCACGTTGATGTTGATGAGGTTCGCGCCGATGTTCACGAGCGCGTGCACCTCGGAGTCCTCGGGCCCCAGAAGCTCGACGTTTTCGGGCACGCCGTGCTCGTCGGTGAGCTCGGCCGCGTTCTCCAGCGCGAACACCGCGCAATCCACGACCTTGGCGGTCAGACCGGCATCGCTCAGCACCAGCTGAAAGTCCTCGACGATCTCGCGCTTGCAGGCCACGAGCACGACATCCATCTGCTCGGGATCGTCGGCGTTCGGACCGAGAATCTGGAAGTCGAGAAAGACCTCCTCGATGTCGTAGGGAACGTGCTGATCGGCCTCGTACTCGATCGAGCCTTCGAGCTCGAACTCGGTGGCGGTCGGCATCGTGATGGTCTTGATGATCACCGCGTTGCCGGAAACCGCGATCGCGCAGTTGCGCGTGGACGGCCGCGCGATCTCGATTGCATCAAGCAGCGCCTGGGAGACGGCCATCGAGTCGATCACGGTGTTCTCGACGATCGCATCCCGAGGCAGCGGGACGACGGCCAGCGCCTTCAGTTCATAGCCGGAACGGGTTTTCCCAAGCTCGACGAGCTTGATGCCGGTGGCGCTGATGTCCACCCCGATCAGGCCTTCGGACTTGCTTGAGAACAGGGCCACTTCCCCTCCTTTCTTCAAGCGCTACTCGCACTGATAGCTGCAAGTTAGCCAAGTGTAAAGGGAAAGTCAA
>CAYNLY010000030.1:11547-20446 GCA_964398225.1 uncultured Zetaproteobacteria bacterium | reverse complement strand
ATCTCGATCATGCTGGCCGATCCCGCCCGCGGCACGGTGGACCTGCTCTACAAGGCGGTGGGGGCGGGCACACGGGAGCTTACGGAGCGCCAGCCCGGCGAATCCCTGCCCGTGCTGGGCCCCATCGGCAAGTCGTTCGATCTTTCGGACACCTCCCGCCGCTACGTGCTGATCGGCGGCGGCGTCGGCATCCCGCCGATGATCTTCGCCGCCGTCCGCCTGGCCGGCAAAGCCGATGCCGTGCTGTTCGCGGGCTCCGAGGTGCCGTTTCCGTTTGCGCTGAAGCCGTCGCAGTTTCTCCTGCCCGGCATCGAGGGAAATGCGATGCTGGCGATCGCCTCGATCGAGGAGCGCGGCATTCCCTGCCGGCTGGCCTCGAATGCGGGTCTCTATGGGTGCTTTGCCGGGCATGTGCCCGATCTTGCCCGGCGCTATCTCAAGGCCCTGAATGCCGAGGAACGGGCGCGCTGCACGCTGCTTGCCTGCGGTCCGCACCCGATGCTGAAGGCGGTGGGGAAGCTGGCCGCGGATCTCGACCTGTCCGCCTGGCTGTCGCTCGAGGAATACATGGCCTGCGCCATCGGCGGCTGCGCAGGCTGCGTGGTGCGCACGCGCGAGTCCGACGGCGAGCATTACCGGCGCGTCTGCGTGGACGGGCCGGTGTTTCCGGCATCGGTGCTGCCCGATTTCGCCTGAAGGCTGTTGCGGATCATGAGCCCGGAGCTGCTGATCCAGGCAGGCCTCGGGCTTGTCACCGGACTGGGCTCGGCCGCGGTGGCCGGCGTGCTTGCGGGGCTGGCCGGACTCGGTGGCGGGCTGATCTACGTGCCGGTCCTCTATGCCGTGCTGCCGTTCGTGGATCGGGCGGCAGCCGGCGGTGGCCACCTCGATGTCGAGGTGTTCACGAGTCTGGCTGCGGTTGCGATCACCGGCGCGTTCTCGACCCGCTCGCACCATCGGCTCGGTCATCTGGACCGGCGGGCACTGGCGCAGCTTCTGCCCGGGCTCGTGCTCGGGGCCGGCATCGGGCTCTGGAGCACGCTCCGGCTTCCCGAGGCGAGCGTCCTTCTTGCGCTGGCGCTGCTCGATGCCTGGATTGCCTTCGATTACGGCCGCGCGGTTCCCGATCGGGGGACGGTTCCGGCGCCGTGGCGCTTCGCGCCGCCGATCGGGCTTGTTTCCGGCATGCTCGGCATCGGCGGCGGGACGATGCTCGTTCCCCTGCTGCGCCGGGCGCTTCCGCTGCGCAAGGCGGTCGGAACGGCGGCCGCCTGCGGGCTGGCGATGGCCCTGGTCGCGATCGGGGCAAACCTTGTGTTCGAGGCGCGCTGGCTTGAGGTATTGAGGCCGGTGGCGCCGTTCGTGTTCGGTTTTCTCGCCGGCGTTGCCTGGATGCTTCCGCACACCTCCGGATGGGCCGCCCGGCTTCATCGGAACCGGGACGAAGGCGAGATCCGGCAGTGGCTGCGCCTGCTGTTTGCGCTGATCAGCGCGCTTCTGGCCGTGCAGGCGCTCTGGCTGATGATCTCCGGCTGATTCAGGCCAAGGGGCTGCCCGGCCGCTGCCAGGGAATTTTGCCCTTTGCCTCTAGGCCGGCGCGCAGCACCAGTCCCAGCGCGGCAAGCTCGGTGACCAGCGCCGATCCTCCGTAGCTGACGAACGGAAGCGGAATGCCGACGACCGGCAACAGGCCGGCCACCATGCCGATGTTCACGACTACGTAGAGCCCGAGCACGGTGGCCACGCCGATGCAGACCAGCGAGGCGAAGCGGGTGTGTGCGCGGTAGGCGATGACGAGAATGCGGCCGATCAGGACGCCGTAGAGCAAAAGCAGCAGCGCGCTGGCGATCAGGCCGCCTTCCTCGGCCAGCACCGCGAACACGAAGTCGGTATGCTGTTCGGGAAGAAAATGCAGCCGGGCCTGCGTGCCCTGCAGGAAGCCCTTGCCGAAGATCCCGCCGGAACCGATCGCGATCTTGGACTGGATCACGTGGTAGCCGGCGCCAAGCGGGTCGGACTCCGGATCGAGGAAGGTCAGCACGCGCTTTTTCTGATAGTCGTGCATGAAGTGCCAGAGCACCGGCAGGCTGGCCAGGCCCGCGCCCAGCGCGAGCCCGAACCATTTCCAGGACAGGCCGGCGGCGAGCAGCAGACAGGTGGCCGTGGCCAGCAGAACGATCGTCGTGCCAAGATCCGGCTGGATCACGATCAGGGCGGCCGGAAGCCCGGCCAGCGCCAGGCCCACCCCCAGCGCGCGCAGATCCCGCGCTTCGCGCATCGAAAACCAGAAGCTCAGCATCAGGATCAGCGCCCATTTCATCGGCTCGGAGGGCTGAAGGTGGATGATTCCGAGGTTCAGCCACCGGCGGGCGCCCATCTGCACTTCTCCGATGAAGGGAACGAGCGCGAGCAGCAGAAGCAGCAGCGCATACGCCGGAACGGCCGCCATCGCGATCATCCGCATCGGGATCATCGCGATTGCAAGCATCAGACCCAGTCCGAGCCCCCAGAACGCCAGCTGGCGGTACCACAGGGCCAGGTCGCCCTGATGCAGCGCCGCATACAGGGTGGCAAGCCCCAGTCCCGCCAGACAGGCAAGGCAGGCGAGCAGCACGCCGTCGAGCGCTTTGAGCCGGCTCATCGTGCGGCCTCGCGGCCGGCGTCCTTTGCGGCCAGCGCATCGACGATCGCCCGGGCGACCGGGGCGGCGGCCGAACCTCCGTGGCCCCCGTGCTCGACGAAGACCGCAAAAGCGATGCGGGGCGCATCGAAGGGCGCATAGCCGATGAACCAGGCATGGTCGCGGTGCCGCTCGCGTTCGGGCAAGTGGCTGTCTTCTTCGTCGTCGCCCATCGCGATGACCTGGGCGGTGCCGGTCTTGCCCGCGACCGGCCAGGCCGCGCGAGACAGGGCGGCATGCGCCGTGCCCGTGGGGCTGGCGACGACATCGCGAAGCGCGCGCCGGATCTTCCCCAGCCAGGCAGGATCGAGCGGCACCTGCCGCACGATGCGCACGGGCTCATCGATTGCGATGCGCGGCTTCAGGATCTTGCCGCCGTTAGCGATCGCCGCCGCAACCCGGGCCATCTGCAGCGGGGTCACGGCCACCGCGCCCTGTCCGATCGCGGTGATCATCGTTTCCCCGCGAAACCAGCGCATCCGCCGGGCCGCATCCGGCTGATCCATCAGCGGCGTCAGGCTCGGATTCTGAGCCGGGATCACCCCGCGCGATTCGGGCGAAAGCGCGATGCCCGTGCGCTCTCCCAGACCCCAGCGTGCGGCCTCGGTGCTGATCGCGGCCATGCCCAGCGCATCGCCCAGTTCATAGAAATAGACGTCGCACGATTCCACCAGGGCACGGTGCAGGCCGATCCGGCCATGGCCCTCCCGTTTCCAGCAGCGCAGCTTCCGGTCGGCCAGTTCCAGAAAGCCGGGGCAGGTTGTCTGCGCACCAATCAGGGGCAGACCGTTGCGAAGCCCGGCAATCGCGACGATCGGCTTGAAGGTTGATCCCGGAGGATAGATCGCCTGGGTCGTCCGGTTCAGCAGCGGCTTGCGCGCATCCTTGAGCCAGGCGTTCCATTGTTCGGTTTCCAGACCGGTGATGAAGCGGTTGGGATCGAATCCCGGCCGGCTGAGCAGCACGAGAATATCGCCGGTGGTCGCATCCATGGCCACGACCGCGCCCGTCCGCTTACCCAGGGCCTGCGCCGCGGCTTGTTGCAGGTCCACATCGAGGGTCAGGCGCAGGCTTTTCCCCATCTCGGGCGGCGTTCCGTCCAGCACGGCCACCCGCCGGCCATGCGCATCCACCTCCTCGCGCTGGGTGCCCGGCCGTCCGTGCAGTGTGGATTCGAACACCCGCTCCACGCCGGTGCGGCCGACGAATTCGGTGGGCAGAAAGCCCGCCTTCAGATCCTCGGGGCCGGCGAGCGACAGATAGCCGATCAGGTGCGAGGTGAGTTCCCCGTAGGGATAGAATCGGTAGGTTCCCGCGGCGACGTCGATTCCCGGCAGCTGATGCAGGCGCGCGGCAATGCCGGCCACGTCCTGCCAGCTCAGCTTGTCGTCCAGAAGCACCGGACGGTCCGGTCGGGCGGCCCGGATCCGGCGCGCAATCCTTGCGCGTTTCGCGTCGGACCAGTGCAGCATCCGTCCGAGCGTCTCCAAGGTGCGCTCCTTGTCCTCGACGCGCTCCGGAATCATCAGCACGCGGTAGGCGATGCGGTTGAGCGCAAGCCCCCGGCCGTTCCGGTCGAAGATTTCGCCGCGTACGGGGAGCACGGGCAGGATGTTGATCCGGTTGCGCTCCGCCTGCAGGGCCAGCCGCTGATGCTCGAGCCACTGCAACCGGACCAGCTGCGCGAAGAGCACGATCAGCAGAAAGACGAAGAAGCCCTGAAGGATGAGGATCCGGGCCTCGAATCGGCGCCGGACGTCGATCTCACGCATGGCGATCGGCCCGGTGCCGCCAGAGCGGCATGATCAAAAGAAGCGTCAGCAGCCAGGCCGGCAGGCTCCATCCGGCATGGGGCAGGGCCATGGATGCCGCCAGCGCGAGGAACACGCGTTGCGGCAGGCCCGGTCCGAGCCGGCGATCCAGTTCCATCATCGCCAGAGGAACCAGCGCCAGCGCCGGCAACGTGGCAAACAGCGACCAGTGCAGCGCAAGGTCGTGCACCGCATCCACCGGCAGCGCCCAGACCCAGTTGCCCCGATGGGCCAGGATCGCCGCGAGCAATGCCGCAAACGCCCAGTCGGGCTGGATCGCCACTCCGCCGAAGGCCAGGTTCATCGCGATGCCCGCAAGGGACAGGATCAGCGTTTCGGTCATCGCGGCGTGTCGGCGGCCCTGAGCCTGGAAGCAATCGCCAGCCAGTTGTCCCGCTGCCAGTGGGCGAGCGGCTCGGCCATCACGCGCAGGAACATCCGGCCCGGCATGGGCTCGATGCGGGTGATGCGGGCGCATGCGATCCCGGGCGGAAAAACGCCGCCCGCGCCGCTCGTCCTCAATATCGTGCCGGGCTCAATGCCGGAATCCCTGGGCACGAAGTCCACCCGGAGCCGGTCGCCCTGGCCGCGCAGAAGGGCCGCGATCCTGCCCCTGGCATCGGTGACCGGAACGGCAATCGAGGCGTCGAGCACGGTCCGCACCGTCGCATGGCGTCCCTGTACGCGATCGATCAGGCCGACGAGTCCCTCATGGGAGACGACGACGTCGTCGGGCGATGCGCCCTCGGTTTCAACGATCAGATGCTGGCTCATCGTGTCCGGGCTGCGGCCACGCACCTTGGCCGCATGCCAGCGGTAGCCCGGAATCGAGGCAACGCCCAGGAGCGCCTTCAGCTGACGATTCTCCTCGCGCAAACTCAAGGTTTCCTGAATCAGTCCGGCCTGTCTTGCCTGCTGCGCGCGGAGATGCGCCAGTTCCTCCTGAAGGCGGGAGCGGTCTTCGAACCAGAGCCTGAGTTTCGTCCATCCGCGCACCGGCGCCTGCAGCACTTCAAGCACCGGCGCCAGTCCGAGATCGATCCAGGCCCCGGCGGGCGTTCGGCTGAGCACGAAAAGCAGAGCGATGCCAAGGATCAGGCCGACCACGAGCCGGTCGCGCGGGTTGCGGGCGGCCACGAATTATTCCTCGAAGAGCACGCCCCGCATGCGATCGAGTTCCTCGAGCACGCGCCCGCTGCCGAGCACGACGCAGTCCAGCGGGTTCTCGGCGATCGTCACCGGCAGGCCCGTTTCCTCGCGCAGCAGCTGGTCGATGCCCCGGAGCAGCGCGCCGCCGCCGGTGAGCATGATGCCCTTGTCGACAATGTCGGCAGCAAGCTCGGGCGGCGTGCGCTCCAGACAGACCTTCACGCCCTCGACGATCGCGTTCACCGGCTCGGTCAGCGCTTCGAGGATTTCCGAATCGTCGAGCTCCAGCGTCTTGGGCACGCCGTTGATCAGATCCCGGCCCTTGACCTCCATCGTCCGGCGCTCTTCCTGCGGGAAGGCAGTGCCCAGCTCCATCTTGATTTTTTCGGCGGTTGGATTTCCGACGAGCAGGCTGTACTTGCGGCGCAGGTGCTGAATGATCGCCTCGTCCATCTTGTCCCCGCCCACGCGAACAGAACGGGAATAGACGATGCCGCCGTAGGAGATCACCGCGATTTCGCTGGTGCCCCCGCCGATGTCGACGACCATCGAGCCCGAGGCCTCGGTCACGGGCAGATCGGCCCCGATCGCGGCCGCCATCGGCTCTTCGATCAGGTAGACCTCGCGCGCGCCCGCCGACAGTGCCGACTCGCGGATCGCGCGACGCTCGACGGGCGTGGACCCGTAAGGAACGCAGATCACGATGCGCGGGTGGATTCCCCAGCTGCGGTTGTGCACCTTGCGGATGAACTGCTTGAGCATTTCCTCGGTCACGACGAAGTCGGCGATGACGCCGTCCTTCAGCGGGCGAATGGCCTGAATCGCATCCGGCGTGCGCCCCAGCATCCGTTTCGCATCGTTGCCAACGGCCAGAACCTTGCGGTCGTGCCGGCCGCCCTCATGGATCGCCACCACCGAAGGTTCGCGCAGAACGATGCCCTCGCCGCGGACGTAGATCAGCGTGTTGGCGGTTCCTAGATCGATGGAGATGTCACGGGAAAACATCCCGAAAAGTCGCTGCAGCATAGGCCTTACCCGCCTCGTTCCAAGGGTGGGCCGAGCATAGAGGTTCGCACGCCTATGGTCAAAGTGACGCGGATCACAAGGAAAGCTTCAGGACTCGGCCATGCCGAGCAGGACGAGATGCACGTGCCGGCGCATCGGCAGGTGCCGGTGTTCGTAAAGAAACACGCCCTGCCAGGTGCCCAGCGCCGGCCGCCCGCGCTCGACGGGCAGCGTCAGCGACACCTGGGTGAGCGCCATCCGGATGTGGGCCGGCATGTCGTCGGGCCCTTCGGCCGAGTGCCGGTAGCCGGGATCGCCGTCCGGCACGAGCCGGGCCATGAATGCCTCCATGTCGTGCAGGACATCGGGATCGGCGTTTTCCTGGATCATCAGCGAACAGCTCGTGTGACGGACGAAGACGTTCAGCAGACCGGTGGCCGGGGGCTGGCTGTTCAGCCAGGCGCGGATTTCCCCATCCAGCCGGTAGAATCCCCGGCCTCGGCAGGCAATGCTCAGTTCGTGGCGGGCCAAGATCATCGCAGCCTTGCCCAGACGGGCGCATGGTCGCTGGGCCGCTCGGCCCCGCGAAGCTCGGCATCCACACCCGCATCCTCGACCGCAAGCGCGGGCGTGACCAGGATGTGGTCGATTCTCAGTCCCCAGCCGCGCCGGAACGCGGCCAGCCGGTAATCCCACCAGGTGAACATCGGCGCATCCGGATGCCTGGCGCGCACGGCATCGATCAGGCCCAGTCCGAGCAGGCGTCGGAACATCGCCCGCTCGGGCTCGGAGCACATGATCTTTCCGCGCCAGCGTTCGGGATCGTGCACGTCCCGGTCTTCGGGGGCGATGTTGAAGTCGCCGACCACGACGAGTCGCTCATGCTGCTCGAGCTCCTGTTCCAGCCAGCCGATCAGCGCTTCCAGCCAGGCCATCTTGTAGCGGTATTTCTCCGAGTCGACCTCCTGACCGTTGGGCACGTAGACGTCGATGACGCGCAGATCGCCGACGGTGGCGGCCAGCGCGCGCGCCTGATCGTCGGCGAACCCCGGAATACCGGAGGATACGGACTCCATCGACTTCCGGGCGAGAATGGCCACGCCGTTGTAGGTCTTCTGTCCGTGGAAGCAGACTTCGTAGCCGGCCTCTCGGATCGCGTCGGCCGGAAAGCGGTCGTCCGGAAGCTTCGTTTCCTGCAGCGCGAGCACGTCCGGGCGTTCTCGTTCCAGATAGTCCAGCACCTGCGGCAGTCGCACGTTCAGCGAGTTCACGTTCCAGCTTGCGATCTTCATTTCCCCGCCTCCCGCGCATGGCTCCACCAGAGTCCAACGATGCCGGCCGCGAGCATGACGAGCGAAAGCAGCATTCCCATCGTGACCGGTCCGAACAGGAAACCGAGCTGGGGGTCCGGCTCGCGAAACTGCTCACAGACGATGCGCGCGGCCGCATAACCGATCAGGAACCATCCGACCCGGGCGCCTTCGGGCATCGGGCGATGTCGGGTCAGCCACAGCAGCGTGAACAGAAGCAGGCCTTCGAGCGCCATCTCGTAGAGCTGACTCGGGTGCCGGGGCTGCGCGTCCACATGCGGGAACACCATGCCCCAGGGCACGTCGGTGGGCCGTCCCCAGAGCTCGCCGTTGATGAAGTTGCCGATCCGGCCGAAGGCCAGACCCAGGGGCGTGACCACGCAGAAGCGATCGGCCAGGCTCCAGAACGGCAGCGCGTGCTTCTGGCAGTAGAACCAGCCGGCCGCAAGCGTACCGATCAGGCCGCCATGAAACGACATGCCGCCCTGCCAGACGAACAGAATCTCCAGCGGATGCGCGGCGTAGTAGCCGGGGTTGTAGAACAGCACATAACCCAGCCGTCCGCCCAGAATCACGCCGAGGATCAGGGCGGTGAACAGCCCCTCGTAGGCGTTCGGCGTGATCGCCTCCCCCCACAGGCCCGCCTCGACGAGCTGCCGGCGCACAAGGTACCAGGCCGCGGTGAAACCGGCGACGTACATCAGCCCGTACCAGTGCACGGCCAGCGGTCCGAGCCGGATTGCGACGGGATCGAAGCCCGGCCAGGTCAGCATCGGATCAGCCGCCGGTCCAGCCCAGGGAGATCAGGCCCAGCAGCACCGTGCCCAGCAGCACCCGATAAACAACGAACGGCGCCATTCCGATGCGTTCGATCGTTTTCAGAAACAGATGGATGCACAGCCAGGCCGAGACGGCGCTCGCCAGATAGCCCAGCAGCAGGATGC
>CAYNLY010000030.1:0-11447 GCA_964398225.1 uncultured Zetaproteobacteria bacterium | reverse complement strand
CCGTCGCTCTTCGAACCGCGCATGCGTTTGTCCGCCCACCACAGAAGCAGCCCGAAAGCGATCGAGGCCGCTCCGATCACGCTTGCGGCGCGCAGCTCATGCTCGACGAGATCCTTGAACGCAAGTCCCGCAAGGCCCACCGGGATCGTCGCAAATCCGATCAGCCAGGCAAGATGCCCGTCGGGGTCCGCGTTGAGCGAGCGGGCGCGAATCGTTGCGGCAAGCCCCGCGATCATCCGCGCGAGCTCCGCGCGGAAATAGACGACGACGGCGGTCAGCGAGCCCAGATGCACGACGCAGTCGAAGGCGAGCCCCTGGTCCGGCCAGTCGGTCAGCATCGGCACGAGCGCAAGATGGGCGGACGAGGAAATCGGCAGAAACTCGGTCAGCCCCTGGATCAGGGCGAGCGTTGCAGCCTGAACGGCATCGATGTGGGGAGCGTTCATGGTCGGCACTCTATCCTTGGTCTAGGCTGGCTGCCATCGCCATCGCGGGAGGTTGGTCCGATGAATGCAGGGCGCATGTTCGAAATCTTCAAGGCGATCTGGGCGTGGGTGCGCGTCGGGCTGGGCATGGTGTTCCGGGGCCTGCGCCGGGCGCTGATCCTCGTGCTTGCCGCAGCCCTTCTCGCGGGGCTGGATGCGCTGTGGCCGCGCGTGCCCGATGAGGCGATTCTTGTGCTCGACCCTCAAGGCCCCTTGGTCGAAGAACCGAAGCTGCCCGCACCGGTCGGGCTGCTGTTTGGCGGGGGCATGCTTCGGCAGACCCGGGTGCACGATCTCGTCACCGCCCTGGATCGGGCGGCGGAGGATGAGCGGATCCGACTCGTCCTGCTCAGGCTGGATGGCATGCGGGAGACCCATCCGGCAAAGATCGACGAGGTTCTTGGGGCGATGGACCGGTTCCGCAAGCGAGGCAAACGGATCGTGGCCTACGGGCAGGTGATGGGCCAGAGCGCTTTTCTGCTGGCCACGGGCGCCGACGAAATCTGGCTGCATCCGCTCGGAATAATCACGCTGACCGGGCTGAGCTACCGGCGCCCGTATCTGAAGGATGCGCTGGACCGGCTGGGCCTGCGCGCCGTTGTCTTCCGCGCGGGCGAATACAAGTCCTTCGCCGAGCCCCTGGTGCGCAACTCGATGTCGGCACAGGCGCGCCTTCAGGCGCGCGAATGGCTGAACGGGCTGTGGCGGGGCATGCTCGAGAGGGTCGCGAAGCGTCGCGGCATGGATGCCGACGCGCTGCAGAAGCTGATCGATGCGCCCGCAAAGCCCCTGGCCGAGGCCGGAGGAGTCGCGCAGCTGGCCCGCAAGCTCGGGCTTGTGGACCGTCTGCTCACCGGCCCCGAGGCCGAGGCGCGGCTGTACGACGTGCTTGGGCTGCCCGACGACGAAGCGCTGCCCGAAATCGGCTATCGGGACTACCTGCGCGCGACCGGCGGCCCGGATGCCAATCGCCCGGGCAAGGGCAAGGTCGCCGTGATCGTGGCCAGCGGCGCGATCGCCGCGGGCGAACAGCCTCCGGGCAGCATCGGAGCCGAAACCCTGGCCGCGCTGCTGCGCCAGGCCGGGCAGGACGATTCGGTGCGCGCCGTCGTGCTCCGGATCGATTCGCCCGGAGGCGAGCCCGGCGCCTCCGAGGATCTGCGCCGGGCGATTCTGCGCCTGAAGGCTGCGGGCAAGCCGGTCGTCGTTTCGATGAGTGGTGTTGCGGCAAGCGGCGGCTACTGGATGGCGAGCGCGGCCACCGAGATCTGGGCGCATCCGCTCACGCTGACCGGATCGATCGGCGTGTTCGGCATCGTCGGCGAGGCCTCCGGCCTGGTCGAACGGCTGGGCGTGCACATCGACGGCGTGGCCACCTCGAACATTGCCGGCCAGCCCAGTGCGGCCCTGCCGCTTTCGGACGAGATGCGGAACATCTTCCAGCAGACCGTGGACCGGACCTACCGCCGGTTCATCGAGGTCGTGACCGAGGGCCGCGGGATGAAGCCGGAGCGGGTACGCGAGCTTGCCGGCGGCCGGGTCTGGCTGGGCCGGCGCGCGAAAGAGCTTGGCCTGGTGGACGGCCTGGGCGGGCTGAACGATGCGATCGAACGCGCGGCAACGCTTGCGGGCCTGGGCAAATCGTTCGGCGTGCGCTGGATGCACGCCCCCCGGAACCTACTGGAGCAGATGCGGGCGATGCTGACGGGCGCGGCCCGATCGGCCATCGGCGCGTCTGGCTGGCTCAAACCGGGCATTCATGCCTGGAGCGATCTGGGCTGCGTGTTTCAGGGCCCAGAAGCCGCATTCCCTTCCCGCTGAACGGACCGGGACGCAGGATAAAAAAAGGGGCGGCCATGACAGGGCCGCCCCTGAGCTCCGGACGTCGCCGGATTACATCATGTCGGCGCCGGCGCCGGCTGCCGCGGGCTCTTCCTTCTTCGGCAGCTCGGCCACCATGGCCTCGGTCGTGATCAGCAGGCCCGCGATCGAGGCGGCGTTCTGCAGTGCCGAACGCGTCACCTTCGTCGGGTCGATCACGCCCATCTTGACCAGGTCGCCGTACTCCTCGGTCGCGGCGTTGTAGCCGAAGTTCGGATCGTTGCTCTCGGCCACCTTGTTGACCACGACCGAAGGCTCGCCGCCGCCGTTGGCCACGATCTGGCGCAGCGGCTCCTCGACCGCGCGGCGGACGATCGCAATGCCCCGGTCCTGATCCGGATTGTCGCCCTTGAGGCTGTCCAGCGCCTTCCGGGCACGGATCAGGGCCACGCCACCGCCGGCGACGATGCCTTCCTCGACGGCCGCGCGGGTGGCATGCAGCGCGTCGTCCACGCGGTCCTTCTTCTCCTTCATCGCGACCTCGGTGGCCGCGCCGACCTTGATGACCGCCACGCCGCCGGCGAGCTTGGCCAGCCGCTCCTGCAGCTTCTCGCGGTCGTAGTCCGAGGTGGTCTCCTCGATCTGGGCGCGGATCTGGTGGATGCGCGCCTCGATGTCGGACTTCGAGCCGGCGCCGTCCACGATCGTCGTCGTGTCCTTGGTGATCTTCACCGTGCCGGCCGTGCCGAGATCCTCGAGGGTCACGTTCTCGAGCTTCAGGCCGAGATCCTCGCTGATCAGCCGGCCGCCGGTGAGGATCGCCATGTCCTCGAGCATCGCCTTGCGGCGGTCGCCGAAGCCGGGCGCCTTCACGGCCGCGCACTGCAGCACGCCGCGCATCTTGTTGACGACGAGCGTGGCCAGCGCCTCACCCTCGACGTCCTCGGCGATGATCAGCAGCGGCTTGCCGGCGCGGGCGACGTTCTCAAGCACCGGAAGCAGGTCGCGCATGTTCGAGATCTTCTTCTCGAACAGCAGGATGTACGGATCCTTCAGCTCGCACTCCATCCGGTCCGGATTCGTGATGAAGTACGGCGAGAGGTAGCCACGGTCGAACTGCATGCCTTCCACGACCTCAAGCTCGGTCTCGAGACCCTTGGCTTCCTCGACCGTGATCACGCCTTCCTTGCCGACCTTGTCCATGGCCTCGGCGATGATGTCGCCGATCTCCTTGTCGCCGTTGGCCGAGATCGTGCCGACCTGGGAGATCTCCTCCTTGTCCTTGACCTCCTTGGACAGCTTGCTGAGCTCATCGACAATCGCGTCCACGGCCTTGTCGATGCCGCGCTTGAGGTCCATCGGGTTCATCCCGGCCGCGACGGCCTTCACGCCCTCCTTGGCGATCGCCTGCGCGAGCACGGTTGCGGTCGTCGTGCCGTCGCCGGCGACGTCCGCCGTCTTCGAGGCGACCTCCTTCACCATCTGCGCGCCCATGTTCTCGAACTTGTCCTCAAGCTCGATCTCCTTGGCCACGGACACGCCGTCCTTGGTGATGTTCGGAGCGCCCCAGGACTTCTCCAGCACCACGTTGCGGCCCTTCGGCCCCAGCGTGACCTTCACGGCGTCAGCCAGCTTGTTGACGCCGCTCATCATCTGGGCGCGTGCGTCTTCTCCGAAATGAATGTCTTTTGCTGCCATGGTTGTCTTACCTCTCTTTGTGGTTTGTATCAGGATTCAATAACGCCGAGGATGTCGTCCTCGCGCATCATCAGAAGCTCTTCGCCGTCAATCTTGATTTCGGTGCCGGCGTATTTCGAGAAAATCACCTTGTCGCCGGCCTTCACGTCGAGCGGACGGACCTCGCCGTTTTCGAGGATCTTGCCGTTGCCGACCGCGATCACCTCGCCCTGGATCGGCTTTTCCTTCGCCGTGTCGGGGATGATGATGCCGCCGGCCGACTTCTCCTCCTCGTCCAGCCGCCGGACGATCACTCGGTCATGCAAGGGACGGACCTTGGTTGCCATTGCTTCAACTCCTTCCTGTCATGGATTTGGGATTGCTTCATGGGGCCGGCCCGGAGCGGATTCAACCCCCCGAACCAACCCGGGATGCGTGTATGGGGTCGGTGTCCGGAGGATTCAAGCCCCCGGAGCGGCCCGGTGCCTTTATGGGAGCGAGCGGCGCGGGTTTCAAGCCCCCCCGCGCGCCAGCGGGATCAAGCCTAGGGCTGGATCAGGCCGGATCCGGGGGTGCCGCCCTGGCCTCCCTGGCCGGTCAGGCGGCCCACATCCTCGGCGCCGGGCACGACGATGCCGGAGGCGGTCCGGCGCCGCAGCTCCTCGATTTCGCGGGCGGTTTCCTCGATCGCCTTTTCGGCGGCAGCGCCGAAGCCTTCGATCGCTTCGGCCAGCGTCTTCGCCGGGATGTCGAAGCTGATGGGCAGAGGGCCGGCGGGCGTCAGGATCTGGGTCTGGCCCGAAAAGCGAACGGTCCGGGAGTCGTCGGGTTCGCCGTCGGAGGTAACCGGCACCAGCTTGCGGATCGTGCCCAGCCGGAGATCGGTGTAGAGCTCTTCCCGGTAGATGCTGCCCGCATCCATGTTCAGGTCGGTCGCCTCGGCCATCTCAGTCCTCCTCTGCATTGGTGCCCGAGCCTAGCCCGCGCAGCCTGCCAGCGCCACCGAATCGGCGCTGCCATTGTCTGAGGCGCTCCATCGTCCGCTGCACATGTCCGCCCGGCCAGTAGTTCCGGCGGCATCGGGGGCAGTGGCGTACGGGGTGGCCTTCCTCGAGTACCCAGTCGGGCAGGCCGGCGTCATCGCCGGGGCCGTTTGCAAGCAGGCTGTTGCAGACAAGGCAGCGGCTGAAGGGCGCATGAAGCCAGTCCACGTCCAGCCGCTCGGAAAGCTGCCGTGCGAGTTCCTCGAGCGGCCCGTGGTGAAGCACGATCACGCGGCGCGCATTTCGCCGGCGGGCGATTTCCCGGTCGCAGGTGATCAGCCAGCGGTTTTCGCGCAGGCACCGCCGGAGGATTTCCGCGTCGTCCATGCCGGGTTCTGCGAGCCATACGTCGTGGCCCGCGGCGCGCAGGCGCCTGGCCAGACGCCCGAGCATCTCGTCGCAGGCCAGGCGCAGGGGTGCGTTCGCCGTCGTCAGCCTCCGGCCAGCTTGGCGGAGATGCCCCGTTCGGAAAGCAGACGCAGCACGGTTTCCCGGTGGTCGCCCTGCAGCTCGAGATCGCCCTGCTTGATGGCGCCGCCGGTGCCCAGCTGCGTCTTCAGCTGCCTGAGCAGCTCCCGCGTTTCCCGCTCGCCCAGCGCAAGCCCGGTGACGACCGTCACCGTCTTGCCGCCCCGGCCCTTCGTTTCCCGGCGGATGCGCACACCCCTGCCCGCATCCGCCGGGCGCCGCCTGCCCCGCACCCTTTTCCCGGGGCGCTCCTGCGCGGCGATGCGCCCGGTTTCGGTGGAATAGACGAGACGGCGTTCTTTCGACATGGGCCGATTGTGGCGGGCGCCCGCCGTTCGGGCAACGCCGGAATCAGACGTCGAATACGTGTATCATGAACGCGAACGGATCGGAGATTTCGCCGAAACGAAGCAGGTGCTTGCCGGGAGGCAGCGGCACGACCGTCGGCACCGAGCCGTAGCCGACCCGGACTTCGTCGAGTTCGCAGAAATCACCGTGCTGCATCAGGTGCAGCTGCATGCCGCCATCTATGGCTTCTTCGAGCGCGACGTGCTGCTCCCGGATGGCCCGGCTCGCGCCGGCCAGGCGCAGATCGACCTGGCGCGTTTCGCGGAAGAGATCGGTCACGCTCTGAGGCGGAATGTAGGCGCCGAAATACCAGGGAAGACGCGTCACCGAGCGCGGGCGATCGCACATGGCCTGTCGGGCACGTTCGTTCGCGCCATGGACCTCCGCGAGCATCACGACCGTGTCGTCGAACTCCCAGGGCTCCTGTTCCTCGATGAGCACCGAGCGGAGCCGGTTGAACAGCGCGGCCAGCAACGGGGTCAGGCGGCTTCCCGGGCCGTTGACGAGGCGTATCAGCTGGCCGCGGTCGATGCGCTCGAGTTCGCCGTCGGTCAGCGCGGTGACCGTGGCCGAGCGACAGGGCACAAGCCCCGCCAGCCCCAGCTCGCCGACGATCTCTCCCGGCCCCAGCGTGGCCGTCACGACCCGTCCGCTGGGCGTGCGCCGGTGCACTTCGAGCCAGCCGTTCTGGATCAGGTAGGCCGCGGTATCCTCTTCGCCCTGGCGGATGATGACCTCGCCCTTGTGAAACGGAATGCTTCGGGACATCGCTCCAACCCCCTTGCCGGCCCGCTTGTCGACTTCGGCTTTGACAGTATAGCCGAAACGGGCCGGCACCCCGCGGCAAGACTGCGGGCGCAGGCCCTGCCTTCCGTGATCCAGGTCGCAAAATCATAGGGACAAGGCGGCCGCGGTTGCCGCATTCGGGGGGGCAGGGCATCATTCGCCGACTTCAACAAGGCACGGGGGAGTCATGGCGGCGACCGACAGGCAGGAGGCGGGCCTCAGCTACGAAGGCGTCTTCTACAGCAAGGAAGAACTGGACCGGATGCACGACATGATGCTGCTCATCCGGCGGTTCGAGGAAAAGGCGGGCCAGCTGTACGGGCTCAAGAAGATCGGCGGCTTCTGCCATCTGTGCAACGGTCAGGAAGCGGTCTGCGTCGGCCTCCAGCATGCGTCCCGGCCCGACGACTACCTGCTCACGAGCTACCGCGACCATGGCCATGCGCTGGCGCGCGGCTGCGATCCGACCGCCGTGATGGCCGAGCTTCTGGGCCGGGCCGGCGGGCTGGTGAAGGGCAAGGGCGGCTCGATGCACATGTTCGACATCGAACGCAACTTCGCCGGCGGCAACGGCATCGTCGGCGAGCAGGTGCCGATCGGCCTCGGGTTCGGATTCGCCGCCTGGTACCGTCAGGACGGCCGGGTCTCGCTGACCATCATGGGCGACGGCGGCATCAATCAGGGCGCGGTCTACGAGGCGTTCAATATGGCCGCGCTGTGGAAGCTGCCGGTCGTGTTCATCGTCGAGAACAATCAGTATGCGATGGGAACATCTCTGGACCGCGCGAGCGCCGAGACGCACCTGTTCAAGCGCGGGATTTCGTTCAAGATCCCTGGCATGCAGGTGGACGGCATGAACGTGCTCGAGGTGCATCAGAAGATGGGCGAGGCCATCGAGCATGCGCGTTCGGGCGAAGGCCCGATCCTCGTCGAGGCGGTGACCTACCGCTACCGCGGGCACTCGATGTCCGATCCCGCCACCTACCGTTCGCGCGAAGAGGTCGAGGAATGGCGCACGGGCCGCGATCCGATCGCCCGGCTGCAGAAGCAGATGATCGAGGCGGGTCTGGCGACCGAGGACGAGTTCAAGCAGCGCGACAAGAACATCCGCAAGCAGGTCAACGAGATCGCGAAGGCGGCCGAGGCGCAGCCCGAGCCCGATCCGGCCGAGCTGTGGACCGATGTCTACGCCCAGCCGATTAAGGGCGCCTATCCCTATCCCGGGCAGGTGGGTTGAGATGAGCAGAATCACCTTCCGTGAAGCGCTGAACCAGGCGATGTGCGAGGAGATGGAGCGCGACGAGCGCGTGTTCCTGATGGGCGAGGAAGTGGCCGAATACAACGGCGCCTACAAGGTCAGCCAGGGCATGCTCGACCGCTTCGGGCCCAAGCGCGTGATCGACACGCCGATCACCGAGCTCGGCTTTGCGGGGCTCGGCGTGGGCGCGGCGATGGCGGGCCTGCGGCCGATCATCGAGTTCATGACCTGGAACTTCGCGATCCTGGCGATGGACCAGATCGTGAACGCGGCCGCGAAGATGCTTTACATGTCCGGCGGCATGTACAAGGTGCCGATGGTCTTTCGCGGACCCGGGGGCGCGGCGGCGCGCGTGGCCGCGCAGCATTCCCAGTCGCTCGAGAACTGGATGGCGAACGTGCCGGGGCTGAAGGTCGTGATGCCGTCCACCCCGGCCGATGCCAAGGGGCTGCTCAAGTCCGCGATCCGCGACGAGGATCCGGTCGTGTTCATCGAGAACGAGATCCTCTACGGCGAGGTCGGCGAGGTTCCGGACGGCGAGCATCTGATTCCGCTCGGACGTGCGGACGTCAAGCGCGAAGGCAGCGATGTGACGATCGTCGCGCATTCCCGGATGACGGGCTTTGCGCTCGCGGCGGCCGAGGAGCTGGCCAAGCAGGGCATTTCCGCCGAGGTGGTCGATCCGCGCACGATCCGGCCGCTGGACGAGGCGACGATCCTGGCCAGCGTGGCCAAGACGAACCGCGCCGTCGTCGTCGAGGAGGGCTGGCGTTTTGCCGGCATCGGCGCCGAGATTTCGGCCCGGATCATGGAAAAGGGGTTCGACGATCTGGACGCGCCCGTCGTCCGCGTGACCGGCAAGGACGTGCCGATGCCGTATGCGGCGAACCTGGAACGGATGGCCCTGCCCAGCGTGGCCGAAATCGTCGAGGCCGCGCGCGTGGTCTGCAATCGAGCCTAGGCCTGCGCGCAGGCAACAAAGGAATCGAGGTGAGCGATGCCGATTGACGTATTCATGACCCAGCTTTCGCCGACGATGACGGAGGGGAAGATTGTCCGGTGGCTGAAGAAGGAGGGCGAGGAGGTTTTAAGCGGCGACATTCTTGCCGAGGTGGAGACGGACAAGGCGACGATGGAGCTGGAGTCGGTGGACGAGGGGGTATTGTTCCGGATTCTGGAGCCTGAGGGTTCGGTGGTGCCTGTGGGTGCGCCGATTGCGGTGATTGCGGAAGAGGGCGAGGAAGTGCCCGAGGACTACGTGCCGGAGGGCGCGGCCGTGGCCGCCGCGGGGCAGAAGCCGGAGGAAGGCACGGCTCCTGCGGCTGATCCCGCCGCGCAGCAGAAAGCTGCCGCTCCTGCCGCTAAGGAGGCCGCGCCCGCAGTCGCGCCTGTGGCGCCTGCCGCGCCGCGAGGCGGGCGCATCAAGGCGAGCCCGCTTGCGCGCCGGCTTGCGAAGCAGAAGGGCATCAATCTGGCCGCGATCCAGGGCACGGGGCCCGGCGGCCGGATCGTCAAGGCGGACATCGAGCGGGCCGCGCGCCGGGGCATCAATCTGGGGCTCGGGGCCGCGGCCGCGCCGCCGCCTGTGCGCCCGCTTCCGGCAGGCCCCCTGCCGTATCACGAGGACGAGTTCGAGCGCGTCGAAAACTCGATGATGCGCAAGGCGATCGCGCGCCGCCTGACCGAGTCCAAGCAGCAGGTGCCGCATTTCTACCTGACCGTCGATGTCGCGATGGACCGGCTGATGGATCTGCGCGCTCAGCTCAACGAGGCGGCGGAAGGGGCGTTCAAGCTTTCGGTCAACGATTTCATCATCAAGGCCGCGGCCAAGGCGCTGATGGACGTGCCGGCGGCCAACGCGACCTGGACCGACGGGCATACGCTGCGGCACAAGCATGCGCATATTTCGGTCGCGGTCGCGCTCGAGGGCGGGCTGATCACGCCCGTGGTGCGCTTCGCCGAACAGAAGGGGATCGTCGAGATCTCCAACGAAATCAAGGAGCTGGCGGCGCGTGCGCGCGCCGGAGAGCTGAAGCCGGAGGAATACACCGGCGGCACGTTCTCGGTGTCGAATCTCGGCATGTACGGCATCCGCCAGTTTGCGGCCATTATCAATCCGCCCGAGGGCGCGATTCTGGCCGTGGGCGCAACCGAGGACCGGCCGGTGGCCGAAAACGGACAGCTCGTGATCCGCAAGATGATGACGGTCACGCTTTCCTGCGATCACCGGGTCGTGGACGGCGCCGTCGGCGCCGAGTTCCTGGCCGCGCTGAAGAAGCATCTGGAAACGCCCGCAAGCGTGCTTGTTTGACCGACACAGTCCGCGCCGGGACGCGGCGCGAGAATCGAGGTGAGCGATGCCGATTGACGTATTCATGACCCAGCTTTCGCCGACGATGACGGAGGGGAAGATTGTCCGGTGGCTGAAGAAGGAGGGCGAGGAGGTTTTAAGCGGCGACATTCTTGCCGAGGTGGAGACGGACAAGGCGACGATGGAGCTGGAGTCGGTGGACGAGGGGGTATTGTTCCGGATTCTGGAGCCTGAGGGTTCGGTGGTGCCTGTGGGTGCGCCGATTGCGGTGATTGCGGAAGAGGGCGAGGAAGTGCCCGAGGACTACGTGCCTGAAAGCGCCGTCGAAGATGGCTCCGCCGGACCGGCCGCGGAAGAAGAGGCGGCGGCAACCCCGCCTGTGGCCTCGGTCGAGCAGGCGGCGGCGCATCTGGCGCAGGCCGCGGCATCCGCATCGGATGAGGAGGAGCCCGAGCTGCACCTGAAGCCCGCCGGCGTGTTCAACGAAAACGGCGAGTACGACGTCGTCGTGATCGGCGCGGGCCCCGGCGGTTATGTGGCGGCGATCCGCGCCGCGCAGCTGGGTCTGAAGACCGCCTGCATCGAGGCCGAACATCTGGGCGGCATCTGCCTGAACTGGGGCTGCATCCCCACGAAGGCGCTGCTGCGCACGGCGGAGCTCGTGAACATCATCAATCACCAGGGCAAGGAGCTTGGCCTGGGGGTGGATGCGGCAAAGCCCGATCTGCAGCAGGCCGTGGCGCGCTCCCGGAAGATCGCCGAGAAACTGAACAAGGGCATCGGCTTCCTGTTCAAGAAGAACAAGGTGACGCACATCGAGGGCCGCGCCCGCTTCGAGCCCGGCAACCGGCTGGTGGTCGAGCACGAGGGCGAAACGCGCGAGGTCACGGCCAAGCACGTGATTGTCGCCACCGGCGCGCGGGCGCGCGCGTTCCCGGGCATGGAGGTGGACGGCAAGGTCGTCATCACCTACAAGCAGGCGCTGGTTCCGGAAAAGCTGCCCAAGGAACTCGTTGTGATCGGCTCGGGCGCGATCGGCATGGAGTTCGCCTATTTCTACAAGGCCATGGGCTCGAAGGTGACGGTGCTCGAGGCCGCCGATCAGGTGCTGCCGCTCGAGGATGCCGAAATCGCGAAGATCGTCGAACGCAGCTTCAAGAAGAACGGGATCAGCGTCATCACCGGCGCGATGGTTCAATCGGCCAAGGCCGTGCGCGGCAAGGGCGTGGTCGAATACGAGAAGGGCGGCA
>CAYNLY010000029.1:0-21009 GCA_964398225.1 uncultured Zetaproteobacteria bacterium | reverse complement strand
TGGAAATCACGCCCAAGTCCATCCGGCTGCGCAAGCGACTGTTGAAGGAACACGAACGCAAGCGCGCCGGCCGCGCCTAGTTCCACCGGCCTCCTCAAACAAAAGGGGGAAGCCTTGAGGCTTCCCCCCTGATTCGGGCGTTCACCCTAGGATCAGAACGGCCACCACTTGGAAAAGTCGATGTTCACACCAACACCGCCGTTCCCCTGATCGGCAGGGGCCACCGCGCGCGCGTCCGCGCGGCTTGAGGGACGGGTCATCGCATCCCGCGCTCCCATACGGTCCTCATGCTCATGCCTGCGATCCATCTCATGATCGCGTTCCTCGTCACCTTCGTCCTCGTCGTCGTCCTCATCCTCGTGATGACGCTTGTCGTGATCGTGCTTCTTTTCGTGCTTCTCGTAGTGATGGCGGTGCTCGTCGTCGTCCGCCCAGGCCGGGGTCGTCCCGACGCTTGCGGCCGAAAACATCAGGGCCAGCATCATCGCAAACCAGCGCATTTCAAACCTCCTTACATGGTCTGTACCCGCCAGACTGCAACATGAAGCCCCTGGATGGCGGTGACAAAACTCACCGCTCGGTGCGGATGTAGTGAAGAAACAGCGACGGCCGGCCCTCGCGCTCGCCGCGCAGCTCGAACTTGGTCTTCGGCCGGTCCGGCTCACGCTCGGCAAAGCGCCCGCGACCCGCCACGTTCTCCAGCCCCTCGGTCGCATCGAGAATCTCGAGCATCCACTCGGCCAGATCCGGCTTGTCGGTGGCGAGCTGCAAGAATCCGCCCGGCTTCAGGCGCGAGGCCAGCAATGCGGCGAAGTCCGGCTGGATCAGCCGGCGCTTGTGATGGCGCTTCTTCGGCCAGGGGTCGGGATGATTGATGTACACCCCGGAAAGGCTTGCCTCGTCTACCTGATGTTCGAGCACGTACTGCGCGGGAAGCTGGGAAATCCGCACCCGTTCGATCACGCCGGCGGCCTCCAGCCTGCTCACCGCCTTGGCAACACCGGGCAGGTAGATCTCGACACCGACGAGCCACCAGTCCGGATGGCTCTCAGCAAGATGCACGAGAAACTCCCCGTTGCCGAATCCGATCTCCATGACCACGGGCGCATCCGCCGGGATCCCGGCATCGCGCAGGTGACGGCCTTCCGGAAGCCCGATTCGGGGCAGCCAGCGCGCAAGCCGTGCCTGCTGGCCGGGGGTCACGTAGCCGTTCTTCCGGCCGTGCGTCCGGATCAGGTGCTGGGTGAAACGGTCTCGGATCTCGCGGGAAAGACGCATGGGCGCGAAGGATAGCCGGCGAGTCACGGCGTAGCCACGACTGGGCGCGGCCACTAGAGTGCCTGCCCCATGAACGCGACGCCTCATACCTGCGAACTGTGCGGCGGAAGCAGCTTTTCCCCGCTTTCCGAGCGCGACCGGAACGGAAAGCCGCTGCGCACCGTGATCTGCGAAGGATGCGGGCTGGTCATGCACGATCCCGTGCCCAGTGAAGAGGAGGTTGCCGACTACTACGCCCGCCGCTACCGGCTCGACTACCACGGCGAGCGCGTGCCCTCGGCCAGACGCGTCTGGCGCGCCTGGAAAAACGGCCGGCGCATCCATGCGCTCTTGCGCCCCCACCTGACCGGAACCGAGCGGATTCTGGAGGTCGGCGCGGGCCTGGGCTGCACGGTCAAGGTGTTCGATCTCCACGGCTTCGACGCCCGGGGCATCGAGCCCAACCAGGATTTCAACCGCTACTCCCGCGAACAGCTCCATGCCCGCGTCGAGAACCGGAACCTCTACGACCTTGAGCCCGCGCCCGTCGCCGACCTGATCCTGCTCGTGCATGTGATCGAACATTTTTCATCGCCCCGGCGGGCCCTCAGGCATCTGCACGCGCTGCTGGACGACGGCGGAAGGCTCTACGTCGAATGCCCGAACCTGACCGGCCCGTTTGCGACCTTTTCGCGCATGTTCCATTTTGCGCACATCTACAACTTCACGCCGGAAACCCTGACCGCGCTCGCCGAATGCTGCGGCTTCCGGCTCGAGCATCGCTTCAGCCGGGAAGGCGATCCCGACATCGCGCTCCTGTTCCGCAAGGACGAAGCGCGAAACGAACGGCGCGCGATCCCCGATCATGCGCGCGCGGTGCGCGAGCGGCTTCGCCGGATGGCCGCTCCCCTTCGCTATCACCTGCGTCCGTCGTACTGGCTGCGGCGCATCCGCAAGCTTGCGGGTTATGCCTGGGAATGGCTGGCCGGGCCCTGGCTTGTGCGCCGCCTGATCCGGCGCCTGGCGGAACCCGATCGCCCGAGCGTCTAGCCTGCGACGATCTCCTTCCGGATTTCCTCCGCCTTCGCATCCCCGAACAGCCGCGCCACCAGACGCAGCGCAAACGCAATCGCGGTGCCGGGACCGCGGCTGGTCACGAGAAAATCGTCCTCAACGACGGCCTCATCGACATAGACGCTCGACGGAGACAGCCGCTCCATCTCCTCCCGGCAGCTCGGATAGCTCGTCACCCGCCGTCCCTCGGTCACGCCGTAGGCAGCCAGCGCCATCGGGGCCGCGCAGATCGCCGCAATCGACTTGCGCTGGCTGCGCAGGCGCTCGACAAGCTCGCGCACGCGCGCATCGTTGCGCAGCAGGTCGGCGTTCGGAAGCCCGCCGGGGAGCACGACCAGGTCCCAGTCCTGATCCCGGACATCATCGAGCGCGGCATCGGGCACGAACGTGATGCCCGAACGGCCGGCCACCTGCCCGCCGTCGAGACTTGCCATGCACACCTCGGCGCCCGCCCGGCGCAGGATATCCACGACCGAGACCATCTCGATCTCCTCAACGCCCTTCGTGAACGGAACCAGAACCCTTGCCATGTCACCCTCCTTTCGATGCGTCATCCCGAACCCTCGCCGGCCACCGGGTGCAACGACCAGCCTTCCGGCATCGCCGCCTCGGGAAAGCCCGCCGCCGCCCACTGCAGCGCCGATTCCATCCGCGCAAGCGCCACCCGTTCACGCGCATCCGGCCGGCCACCGAGAATCCGCAGCATATCGCCTTCGAGTTCATCCAGGCAATCCTTCGGCTGGCGGGGATAGGGCCCGGCCTCAAGCTCCGGCGCACGAACTTCCAAAAGCCCTCTCCCCTTCTGGAGCACGATCCGCTTCTGCCGGGAGACCAGAAGCTCCGGCTCGCCCTCGGCGCCGGTGAACACGAGCGAGGCAGCCTGCCCCAGAAGCCGGTTGGCCTCGGCCATCCGGTCCGCGTAAGGGGTGTGAAACACGCCGTTGAGCTGTGCTGCGCAGTTCAACGGATTCATCAGGCGTGCGACGGTGTGTCCGAAATGACGGATGCCGATCCTCGAGCGCAGTCCGAGCAGTCGGGAAAGGTCCGGACAGAACTCGGACAGATCCAGGTAGACGATGCCGTCCCGTTCGAGGATCGCCAGGGCCAGATCCCGGTTTCCCGCCTGCCGGACACCCAGCTTTTCCAGAAGCGGCCAGGCGGTGCGACGGCCCTCGATGGATCCGACGCCGTGCACCACCGTGCGCACACCATGTGCGCGCAGCCGCCAGGCTGCGATCAGGTGCAGATGAACCGCCCGCCGCTTGCCCGCATAGCAGGGAAGGTCCACGGCCTGGAGCCGGGCCTCGCCGGCGCGCCAGCGCTCGGGCATCCGCCCTCGCGCGGCCTCGGTAAAGCCCGCGAGTTCCGCAGGCGACTCACCCTTCATTCGCTGAGCCACCAGAAACGCGCCCAGCTGAACGGGATCGGCTTCCTCATCCAGAAGGCGGTGCATGGCCCGACGGGCGGTGTCCCGATCGAGGTCGTCCGCTCCGTGGCGCCCCCGGGCGATCCGGTGCAGGATGTCCGGCAATTCCATGCCCGCTTTGTACCACGGCCATGGCGCCGTTGGCCAGCGCGGCGAGGCCCGAGGGAAGGGACATGCGCGTGGCGATCATCGAACACGATCCGCTGGAAGAGCCGGGCCGCATCGGCCTGCGCCTGCAAAGACTGGGATGCAGGCTGACGCGCGTGCGCCGCTGGCGGAACGAACGAATCGAGCAAGCGGAGGATACGGACGCGGTGGTCCTGATGGGCGGACCTCAGTCCGCGCGGGATGCCTCGGACATGATCCGCGAAGAACTCGCATGGCTTCGGGGATGGCTGCGCCGGGGGCGGGCCACGCTCGGCATCTGTCTGGGCGCGCAATTGATGGCCCGGGCCGCGGGCGCCGAGATTCTTCCCTCGCCCCTGCCCGAGCACGGCTGGTATCCGCTGCTTCCCACAGCGGAGACCCGGCGCGATCCGGTGCTCGGGCCTTTGAACTGGCAGGGGCTATACGCCTTCCAGTGGCATGGCGAAACCTTCACCCTGCCCCGGGGAGCCTCCCACCTGGCCCGTTCGCCCGCCGTCCCTCATCAGGCCTTCCGGCTGGCACCCGGGCAGTACGGATTGCAGTTCCATCTCGAAGCCGATGCGGCCATGATCGAAGCCTGGCTGGCAGCGGATCGGACCGTACGGGAGCGCCTGGGCCCGGAGGGCATCGCGGACCTGCGTCGGGACACCGGGCGCTTCCTGGAGGCCGCCCTTGCGGCCTGCGATGGTCTCGTCGGCCGCTGGCTGGAGCGGATCCGCTCCTGAGGCTCCAACGAAACGGGAGGCCCCATGGGGCCTCCCGTCCAACGGACACCGGAATCCGGACTAGAACCGGGATGCAAACAGCGGCAGGCGCATCGCAAGCCTTCCGCCGGAATCCAGCGCGGGCTCGGGTGTGGGCACGGCAAGCTTGAGCTTGCCATCCTCGAGCTCGGCCACCGGCCGCGCCGAGGTGTACACGCCGTAGATCGCCCCGCCAATGATGCCGAGACCCGCACCGGTCAGCAGATAGTCCCAGTGCTTGGAGGGCGAGCCCGAAACCAGCATCGCGCCCGCGCCCACAAGCGCGCCGATCGCGCCGCCGTAGAGCGCGTCCTCCATCGTGTTCTGCAGCTCGAAGTCCGCAGCCTGTGCCGGCACGGCACCCGCAAGCGCCAGCATCAGGGCAGCCAGCCATCGTTTCATGTCCACCTCCGAAACAGCGTTTGGCGCAGTATAGGCAAGCGGGGAAAAGAAGAAAGGGGGAGTCCGCCGCTCCCCCTTTCGCATGTTGCGTTGCGCGCCTAGGAATGCGTGGCCATGTCGGCCTCGGGCGTGGCGCTGATGTGGTGGATGGCCAGATCGGCGCCGGTGAACTCGTCTTCCTCCGAAAGTCTCAGCCCGATCGTGGCCCGAATCGCGCCATAGACGACAAAGCCCGCCGCAATCGCGATGGCCGCTCCCACTCCGGTGCCGATCAGCTGGGCGGCAAACGACACCCCGCCGGCTCCGCCCAGCGCGGTCTGACCGAAGATGCCCGCGGCCACGCCGCCCCAGACCCCGGCGCCGCCGTGCAGCGGCACCACGCCGAGCACGTCGTCGAGCTTCATCCGGTTCTGAATGAACTGGAAACCGAACACGAAGCCGGCGCCCGCAACCGCGCCGATCACCAGCGCGCCGGCCGGATGCACGATGTCGGAGCCGGCGCAGATCGCCACCAGCCCGGCCAGCGCGCCGTTGTGGACAAAGCCGGGATCGTTCCTGCCGGCCACAAGCGCGGCGAGCAGCCCGCCCACCATCGCCAGCAGCGAATTGATCGCGACCAGTCCCGAGGCCGCATCGGCCGTGCCCGCGCTCATCACGTTGAATCCGAACCAGCCCACGCACAGGATCCAGGAACCCAGCGCCAGATAGGGAATGTTCGACGGCAGGATCGCCATCACCCGGCCGTCCCGGGTGTACCTTCCCTTGCGGGCGCCCACCCAGTACACCGCGCCCAGCGCCAGCAGGCCGCCCATGCCGTGCACGACAACGGATCCCGCGAAATCGTGGAATCCCGCGCCAAAGCTCTTTTCCAGCCAGTCCTGAAAGCCGTAGTTGCCGTTCCAGATCAGGCCCTCGTAGAACGGATAGACGAAGGCGATCAGCACGACCGTGGCCAGCGCGTTCGGCCAGAAGCGGACACGTTCGGTGATGCCGCCCGAGATGATGGCCGGAATCGCCGCGGCGAAGGTGAGCAGAAAGAAGAAGTGCACCATCTCATAGCCGTTCGCCTTGCCGCCCAGATTCATAAGCTCCCCGACCGGCGCAAGAAAGCTCACGCCATAGGCGACGCCGAAGCCGATGAAAAAATAGGCAAGGGTCGAAAACCCGAAATCGGTGATCACGCGCACCAGGGCATTGACCTGGCTCTTCTTGCGCACCGTGCCCGCCTCGAGAAAGGCGAAGCCGGCATGCATCGCCAGCACCATCGCCGCGCCCATGGTCAGGAAAAAGACATCGTATCCTGCGGTATTCATTGGATTCATTCCTCCTTGATCCGGTTGTTCGATCGACTTGCTCAGATGGCGTCGTGGTCCGTTTCGCCCGTGCGGATGCGCACCACCCGCTCAATCGGCAGCACGAAGATCTTGCCGTCGCCGACCTTGCCGGTCCGGGCGGCCTCGACAATGGCCTCCACGGCCCGATCCAGCACCTCCTCGTCGACGACGACCTCGACGAGCGTCTTGGGCAGGAAATCGACCTGATATTCCGCGCCGCGGTAGAGCTCGGTATGGCCCTTCTGGCGGCCGTGGCCCTTGACCTCGGTGACGGTCATGCCGTGGATGCCGAGATCGGCGAGCGCATCCTTCACATCATCCAGCTTGAACGGTTTGATCACCGCGCGAATCATCTTCATGGTCCTGTTCCCCCTTTTCAGAATCCGAAGTTCACACCGGCCACGAACTGAAGCGCGTTGTGCGGCCGGCCGGTATAGGTCGGAATCGACAGCAGCAACGAGGGCGTCATCGTCACGCCGGCAATGTCCACATCCTTGCTCACGCTCAGATCGACGTGACCAAGTTCGTTTTTCGTGGTCGGGAATGAAGTGGCCGCCGCCGGCAGGTAGAAGCCGAAATCGGCACCCAGATCAAATCCGGACAGGGACGCGGACAGCCCAAGGTCCAGGTAGGCGTCCTTTTTCCAGGCGCCCGTCACGGCGTAGTAATAGGTCAGGCTTGCCGGTCCATAGCCCACGCCCAGATAAAGCTCGGCCGCGTTGCCCGAGGCGGCATTCAGATACGTGTAGCCGATGGCCCCAACCGAGTAGCTCAGGCCGCCGAGCTCGCCCGAGTAATCGAGCGTCAAATCAAACTCCGTCTTCTGGCCGCCCTGGGCTGAATTACCGTTGAGCGATGCGAACCAGACGTTGGCCGAAAGTCCGCCTCCGAAATCCATACCAAGGTCCCCTTGAACCGAAGGCGTGGAGGTCTGCTGCATGCCGCGCCACATGTACTGGCTGAACACACCGATATCCCCGCTTGGACTTAGCCCTGCGGCCTGCGCTTGCGCCATCGGGCCGAGCATCAGCGCGAGGATCCCCAGCCAGAGCCATCGATCAGTCTGCATCGTTCCTTCTCCTTTTGTCATGTCCATGGATTCCGCCCTTCGGGCAGCGACCGGCTGGAAGCAGCCAACATGCCAGGAATCCATGCAACATAAACCTTGATTTTCGGGATTCTGCAGGAATTCGTGCCTATTTTTTAGGCGCCTGAAGTTCATTTCATGAGCATATGCCCCAGGATGCCGCTCGTGGGTGATTTGCCGTACGCAAGCGTTTAGGCTTGCAGCTCCATCTTCGCCAACGACAGGGGCCGCCGATGCACATGGATTTCACCTACGCGCCGCTGGGCATGGGCTTTGCCGCCCTGATGTACCTGGTCGGCAACGGTGTCTGGATGAACCGTCTGAGCAGGCGGCGGATCTGGGCCGGCTGGCTGATCTGGGCCGCCACCGCGGCCGGCGTGCTGTTGCTCGGCGCGGCGATGGAAAACCGCCTTGCCGGCGGCGAAGGCGTCTGGGCCACGCTCACGGCCGCGGACGGCGAAAAACACTGGATCATCCTTACGCTTTACGCGCTGATGAGTGTACCGGCGGCGGCCTGCGTGATGTTCCGGATCTCCTGCGGATGGACGCGCTTTGCCACGCTGTTCATCGCGGTGCTCGTCTTCATTCCGATGGGCGCCCAGCTTCAGGATCCGGACAGCGGGCATCTGCTCGAAAGCCTGGGAATCACGCTGGCCACGGTCGGCCTGATCTGGGGCTGGTCGGTGCTGCTTGATGTCGAGCCCGAGCACCGTCGCCGGACGGTGCCGGTTGAGGAGGCAAACCGGTGAAACACGCCCAGGCACGCGCGAAAACGCTGATCGAGGCCCTGCCCTACCTGCAGCGCTTCGCGGATCAGACGATCGTGATCAAATACGGCGGGCACGCGATGGTCGACGCCGAGCTCAAGGCGGGCTTCGCCCGCGACGTCACGCTGCTCAAGCAGGTCGGCATTCACCCGGTCGTCGTCCACGGCGGCGGACCGCAGATCGGCGCGATGCTGGAAAAAATCGGCAAGGAAGCCCGGTTCGTGCAGGGCATGCGGGTCACCGACCGGGAGACGATGGACGTCGTCGAAATGGTGCTTGCCGGGCTCGTGAACAAGGAAATCGTCGCCGGCATCAACCGCGCCGGCGGCAAGGCCGTGGGTCTGTCCGGCAAGGACGGCGGACTGATCTGCGCGCGGAAGCTGAAGGTGGAACGGCACGCGCCCGAGCTCGACGTGCCCGAGATCATCGATCTGGGCCACGTCGGCCGGGTCGAGCGGGTGAACACCGCCGTGCTCGAAGTGCTCGAGCGCGACCGTTTCGTGCCGGTCATCGCCCCGATCGGATACGACCGGAACGAGGGCCAGAGCTACAACATCAACGCCGACCTCGTGGCCGGCGCAATCGCCGAGGCGCTGGGCGCGGCCAAGCTGATCCTGCTCACCGACGTGCCCGGCGTGCTCGATCGCGAAGGCCGGCTGCTCTCCCAGCTCACCGCCGATCAGGCGCAGGCGCTGATTGAGGACGGCACGATCGCGGGCGGCATGATCCCGAAGGTTCGCACCTGCCTGGACGCGGTCGCCGGAGGCGTGGGCCAGGCGCACATCATCGACGGTCGCGTGCCGCACGCGCTGCTGCTCGAAATCTTCACCGACGAAGGCGTCGGCACGGTGTTTACGGCCGAGTAGAGTCCTCTTTCCCGCATCGCGGGCACAGCCCTTCCCAGATCAGGGCCGCCTCGCCGAGCGCCCAGCCTTCAAGCTGTTCGGGCGGCTCGATGCCTGCCGCCGGAACATCCTCGATCCGGCCGCAACTCCGGCAGACCGCATGCGCATGCGGCTCGGTGCGGCTGTCGAACCAGGTCCGCCCGCCAACCGATACCTCGCGCAAAAGCCCGTGGCGGACGAAAGCATGCAGCATCTGGTAGAGCGTGTTCAGCGAAAGCGTCGGAAACCGCTCGGCCAGCTCCGCCCGAAGCTGCTGCGGCGTGGCATGGCGCGGCCCGGCAAGCATCGCCTGCGCGACCGCAAGCCGCTGCGGCGTCGCCTTGAGGCCGCGCGCGCGCAACTGTTCCGCCAGGGTTTCCATTCCGACAGTCTAGGGGGATGGCGATATACAGTAAAGATTGACAGACAGGAATCATTCCTGTTTAATGGCGAAGGGTGACATGCTCGCCCCAATCCCATCCAACAAGGAGAATACCGATGAGCCGAACACTGCGAAGCCTTGCAAGCGCGGGCGCCCTGCTTGCGGTCCTGATCGCCGCGGCACCGGCCGCCCATGCGGGCAAGCCGAAGCTTCCCGAGGGCATGGGGCCGCTTCCCACGGAAGTGCCCACGCAGAAGGACAATCCGACGACGCCGGCCAAGGTCGAGCTCGGCAAGAAGCTGTATTTCGATCCGATCCTGTCCCGCAGCGGCACGATTTCGTGCAACTCCTGCCACAACCTGGGCACATGGGGCGTGGACAACGAGAAAACCTCGATCGGCCACAAGTGGCAGCGCGGCGGCCGCAACGCGCCGACCGTGCTGAACGCGGCCTTCTGGGCGGCGCAGTTCTGGGACGGGCGCGCGCCCCAGCTTGAGGATCAGGCCAAGGGCCCGCCGCTCAATCCGGTGGAGATGGCGATGGTTTCGCCCGAGGAAATCGTCAAGCGCCTGAAGGATGCCGGTTACGGTCCGCTGTTCGAGAAGGCCTTCGGCCCGAACAGCGTCAGCTTCGACAACATGGCCAAGGCGATCGCGGCCTTCGAGCGCACGCTGATCACGCCGAATGCGCCGTTCGACCGCTTCGCCCGCGGCGAGATCGATCTGCCGGCAGCCGCCAAGCGCGGCATGCGGAAGGTCGCGGAAATCGGCTGCACGGGCTGCCATTCCGGTCCGCTGTTCACCAACAACGAGTTCATGAAGTTCAACTACGGCAAGGACGAGGGGCGCAAGATGGTCACCGGCAATCCGGACGACGATCACGTGTTCCGCGTCCAGAGCTGGCGCAACGTCGCGATGACCGCGCCCTACTTCCACGACGGTTCGGTGGCCACGCTCGACGAGGCGGTGCGGATCATGGCCCGCGAGCAGCTGGGCGTGAGGCTTTCCGACCGGGACGTTGCGGACATCGTCGCCTTCCTCGAAACCCTGACCGGCGAGATGCCCGAAATCCGCTATCCGGCGCTGCCCCGCCCCAAGGGGCGGACGGTGAAGTTCAGCGACTGAGCCTTCAGCCCGAACGACGAACGCCCGGCGGATCCGCCGGGCGTTTTCGTTTTCCGCGCACCCCTTGCCTCCTTACAAGAGACGCGCCAGTTGCACCCCGAGCCAGGCAAGCACGAGGCAGAGCACGACCTGCGCGAGCACATTGGCCAGCGCAAGCCCCAGCGCCCCTTCCTGAAGCAGGCGGACGCTTTCCAGCGAGAAGGTCGAAAAGGTCGTGAACGCGCCAAGAAACCCCACGGTGAGCGCCAGCCGCGCAAGCTCGCCCGCGCTCGAACGCTCGATCAGCCAGACGAACAAAAAGCCGAGCAGAAGGCTTCCGAGCGCGTTCACGAACAGCGTTCCCCAGGGAAACGCGCCTCCGGACAGCCGCTGCACGGCCGAGGCCGCCAGCCAGCGCAGCACCGCGCCCACCGCCCCGCCGGCCGCGATCGCCAGCATCTCGCGGATCATGAGCCTTCTCCCGCCTTCCGGCGCGCCTCGGCAAGCCAGGCGAGGCGCTCGCGCAGCCGCTTCTCGAACCCGCGATCCACCGGCTCGTAGATCGGCCCGGGCGCCACGCCTTCGGGAAAATGCGCCTGGTCGACGACGGCGTCGGGCGCATCGTGCGCATAGCGGTAGCCCTTGCCGTGCCCAAGCTCCTTCATCAGCCGGGTGGGCGCGTTGCGAAGGTGCATCGGCACGTCCGCATCCTGGGTCTCCCGGGCAAGCGCGCGCGCCCGTTTCTCGGCCACGTAGGCCGCGTTGCTCTTGGGCGCCAGCGCGAGATAGATCGCCGCGACGAACAGGCCCTGCTCGCCCTCGGGCGAGCCCAGGATCTCGTACATCCGGTGCGCGTTCAGCGCCACCGTCAGCGCGTGGGGATCGGCAAGCCCCACGTCCTCGGTGGCCATCCGGATCAGGCGCCGGGCGAGATACAGCGGCTCCTCGCCGGCTTCAAGCATTCGCGCCAGCCAGTAGATGGAGGCGTCGGCGTCGGAGTCGCGCACGCTTTTGTGCAGCGCGGAGATCAGGTCGTAGTGATAATCGCCGGCGCGGTCGTAGCGGGCGGCCCGGCGCATACCCTGCTCCTGCACGGCCTGCAAATCCCACGTGCGCCCGGAATCCGCCTCGAACAGCGCCTCGAGCTGATTCAGAGCATAGCGGGCATCGCCGTCGCTTGTTTCGGCAAGCCACCTGAGCGCCGGCTCCTCGAGATCGAAGCCCGGTGCCTCCCGCCTGAGCTGCTCCACCGCGCGCTGAAGCACCCGGCCGACGGCCTCGGGCTCAAGCGCCCGGAGCACGATCACCCGGCATCGCGACAGCAGCGCGTTGTTGAGGGAGAACGAGGGATTCTCCGTGGTCGCGCCGACCAGCACGAGCGTGCCATCCTCGATGTAGGGCAGGAGCACATCCTGCTGCGCCTTGTTGAACCGGTGGATCTCGTCCAGAAACAGCAGCCAGGTCCGGCCCTCGCGGCGGGCGCGATCGATCACCTGCTGCACTTCCTTCTTGCCTGCCGATACCGCCGACAGCTGCGCCATCGGAAGCCCCGCGGCCTCGGCCATGATGCGGGCAAGCGTCGTCTTGCCGACGCCGGGCGGCCCCCAGAAGATGCAGGAAATCGCCCGGCCCTCGCGGATCATCGCGGCAAACCAGGAATCGGGCCGCGTAAGCTCCGGCTGGCCGACGACATCCTCAAGCCTTGTCGGCCGCATCCGATGCGCAAGCGGCACATCCTGCGCCGCCCCACCATCAAGCAGCGAAGGCTGGCGTCCCATCTAGAAAAAGCTCGTCATCGAGAACACCAGCGCCTGCTCCCGATCCCGGTAGGTGCCGGCAAACGAGCCTTGCGCGGTGCGCTTCGGATGGAAGGTGTAGCTGTAGCCAACGTCGAGGCTCAGGCCCATCATGCGGCCGCCCGCGCCGAGCGCGATCGTATGCCCGGGCTGATCGGCGATGAAGGGGTGGAATCCGGCGGCCCGGTTCGCGCCCGGCTCGAAACGGTAGCCCGCGCGCAGCTCAACCCCCGGATGCCAGAACCAGGTGAGCGAAAGCCCCGCGCTCACGGTGTCTCGAAGCGCAAAGGTATGCTGCTGGGCGGAAGGACCGGTGACGCTGATCCCGTGAACCCGCGACCATCGGGTCCAGACAAGATCCGTCTCCAGCCGCACGGCATCGGCCAGATCGCGCGACAGCGCCAGCGAGACCTGTTCGGGCAGCCTCAGCTTCAGCCCGGAGCCCGCGGACGAAAACGAAAGCCGGGTGCTGCTCGTAGCCATCAGGCCAAGGCGCCAGTAGGGCGCAAACTCCCAGGTGAGCGAGGCATGCGCGCCGTACGCGGGCTTGCCCCGCGCCGAAAACACGCGCGCGCCCTGAGCGACCGTCGTCTTCGCAAGCAGCAGATCCAGGCCGAGGTTCACGGCAAGGCTGCTCTTCGGCTGGTACACCGCATCCAGGCCCAGCCGGGTTGCGCTCAGCCGGAACAGGTCGGCCCGGCCCGGAAAGGCCGCCGACCAGTCGTTGTCGGCGCGGTAGTTGCGGGCATAGCTGAGCCCGAAGCCCCAGTTTCCTTCGTGCGGACGCCAGGAAAGAAACAGCTCCGCATCGGTCGCGTCGGGAATCCGGTTCGGGGCCACCCCACCGGCAAGCCGGACCGAGCTGTTGCGGTAGAGATTGGCGGCGACCGCGGTGAACCGGCCCCCGTCCTGCCAGGCGATCGCCGACGGGTTCCAGGCCAGCACCGAGGCATCAGCCACCGAAAGCATCGCGTTGCCGGCAAGCCCCGTGCCGGCGGCCGACTGGGCCGGCTGACTCCAGCCCGCGGCCTCGGCCTGCGCCGCAATCAACATCAGGGCTCCGAGCATCCAGCCCTTCAAGGCCCATGTCTGGCCGCGCTTCATCCCCGCCTCCGTATCACGCCTCATCCGCCCGCATCGACGACATCAACACCCGGCGGCGGCTGGAAACTAAAGACATCCAGCGGCGGAGCAACCCAGCGGCAGCCGGCAAGCGCAATCCGGTTGCGGTTGCCCAGCGCATCGCGCCGCTCGATCCAGCGGATCTCGTTGTCCTCGTCGACGGCCAGAGCAAGGTCCACGCCCTCGATCTCGATCGAAAAGCGCGTGAATCCCTCCTCGGTTTCCCCGGCCTCGAGCAGCCGGACCGCATCCGGCCGGATGCGCCCGTCCAGGAGCTTCAGCACGACCGGATCGACCGCATCGAGTCCCTGCATGCGCTCGGCCTGCATCAGATCGGGTTCGTAATGCCAGACCGCATCCCCGTCGCCCACGTACAGCTGCTCGTAGGGTTTGTCGTAATGCCAGCGGAACAGACCCGGACGGCGCACGGCCACCTCGCCCGAGAACCGGGCGCGGTCCCCGGCCGCGTACTCGATCGTCTGCACGAAGCTGCACCGAAAGCCGTGGATCGAAGCCTTGCGCTCGAGCACCTTGTCGAAACGCTTGGCGAGCGCGGGATCGACCGCGGGCCCGGCCGTTTGTTCCGCCGCGAACGGGGTGGAACCCGCGACCGCGAGCATCAGGCCGAGCATGCACGCCGGCAGATTCGGACACCTGCTCATTCGATGCCGCCCCCGCCGTCCGATTCCGAACGGGCGAGCACCTTGCGGATACCGCCCGCGCCCGGAGGCGAGACCAGCCCGTCGCGCTCCATCTGCTCGACGATCCGGCTTGCGCGGTTGTATCCGATGCGCAGATAGCGCTGAACCATCGACACCGAACACTTCCCCTTGTCCACGACCAGCCGGACGGCCTCGTCGTATTTCTCGTCGTACTCGCCATCCGCGCCATTGGGATCGGCGCCGGCGGCATCGACCGAGGGGGCCTCGAAGACCTCCTCGCGGTACTCGGGCGCGCCCTGCGCCTTCAGATGCTCGACCAGCGCGAGCACCTCGGCGTCGGAAACGAACGCGCCATGCACGCGCTTGAGCTCCCGGCCGCCGGACAGAAACAGCGAATCGCCCTGCCCGAGCAGCTGCTCGGCGCCGGTCTGGTCCAGAATCGTGCGCGAATCGACTTTCGAGGACACCTGGAAGGAAATCCGGCTCGGAAGGTTGGCCTTGATCAGTCCGGTGATCACATCCACGCTGGGCCGCTGGGTGGCCAGAATCAGGTGAATCCCGGCCGCGCGCGCCTTCTGCGCGATCCGGCAGATCGCCTGCTCGACCTCCTTGCCGGCCACCATCATCAGGTCGGCCAGCTCGTCGATGACGACGACGATGTAGGGAAGCCGCTCCGCCTCCTCGCTTCCCTGCACCGCGCGGTTGTAGCCGTCGATGTTGCGCACCCGCGCCTCGCTCATCAGCTGATAGCGCCGCTCCATCTCGTACACCGCCCAGGCCAGAGCCTTCGCCGCCTTGTGCGGATTGGTCACGACCGGCACGAGCAGATGCGGAATGTCGTCGTAGACCGAAAGCTCGAGCATCTTCGGATCGACCAGGATCAGCCGCAGATCCTTCGGCGTGTGCGTCATCAAAAGCGAGCAGATCATCGCGTTCACCGACACCGACTTGCCCGAGCCGGTCGTGCCGGCGATCAGAAGGTGCGGCATCCGCGCCAGATCCGCGACCACGGGTGCCCCGGCGATGTCCACGCCGAGCGCGAGCGGCAGGGTCTTGCGCTTGTCGGAGAACTCGGGGCTTGCGAGCACCTGCCGGATGCTCACGGTTTCGCGCGTTTCGTTCGGAATTTCGATGCCGATCACGCTCTTGCCGGGGATGTTGCCGGCCACCCGCACGCTGATCGCGGCCATCGCGCGCGCCAGATCGTCCTGCAGGCCGATGATGCGCGACACCTTCGTGCCCGGCGCGGGCTCGAACTCGAACTGCGTGACCACCGGGCCCGGCTGCACGGCCACGACCTCGCCCTCGACGCGATAGTCGAGCAGCTTCTTCTCCAGCATCCGCGCCATGGCCTGCAGCGCCTCGGGCCGATGTTCGCGGCTGGGCTCGGCGGGCTTTTCAAACAGCGACAGCGGCGGAAGCCGGAAGCCGGTGGCCGCGGGCTCCTTGAGCGGCAGCTCGTGCTGGCTTTCCCTGCGCGCGCGCCTGGACACCTTGACCTTGGCAGGCTTTTCGACGACGGGCTCGATCTTCTGGATGCGCTCGCCCACCGTTTCGCGCGTGCTCTTGCGCTGATCCCGGGCCACAAGCCGCTGCCGCCGCTCATCGAGCCGCCGCCGGATCCGGGCAAGGAGGGCGCGGAACCCGGCCGCCAGCGCGGCAAACGCCGCCAGCACCGATGTCACGACGCGAAGAACCGAAATGTGCGATGCGGCAACGAAGCTGCTGACGAGCAGCGTGCCGAGCAGCAGGTCGCGCCCGAGGGGGCGCAGGCTTCGGGCAAGGCCCTCGGCAAGCCACGCTCCGAGCAAACCGCCGGAACCCGCCGGCAGGATCCCCGCCTGAAGATGCGCGGCGAAAAGGCCGGCGACCGCAGCCAGCACAACAGGCCAGAACAGCGAAGTCCAGCCCATCAGCGCGGGCTTCAGCCCCAGCGCGATGCGCACGGCAAGCCCCAGGCCGAGCAGCGGCACGAGCCAGACCGCATACCCGGCCGCCTGATAGGCGAGATCGGCGAAGTAGGCGCCAACAAGCCCGAGCCAGTTTTGCACCTGGGTTGCGCCCGCATGGTTCAGCGACGGATCGCCCGGCGAGAAGCTCGCAAGCGCCAGCATCAGCGCGACCGAAAGCCCCGCCAGCATCAGCGCCGAGGCCTCGCGCAGAACCCAGGAGGTCCTCCCCTGCCCGCCAGACCCGGAGCTCATCAGACCTCGATCACCACCGGCAGGACCATCGGCCGCCGCCCGATCTTCCGCTTGCACCAGCGCCGGAGAAACACCCGCACCTCCTCCTTGGCCGCATCGGTATCGGAGAGCAGTTCCTGCCCGAGCCCTTCCAGATGAGCATGAAGATCGGCGGCCGCCGACTCCAGCACTTCCTGGCTCACATCCTCGTGCAGCAGGCCGCGGGCGATCAGCTCGGGCACGCCGAGCAACCGGCCCTCGTGACGCGCCACGAGCACGATCGCGGAAATCATGCCCTCCTCGGCAAGCACCCGCCGGTCGCGGAGCACCAGATCGTCGATTTCGTCCCGGCTTTCGCCGTCGATCAGCACCGCGCCGGCATGGAAGTTCGGCCCGCGGCGGATGCCCTTTTCGTCCAGCTCCACGCTCTGCCCGTTCTCCGCGATGATCGTGTTTTCGGCCGGAATCCCGGCGGCGAGCGCAAGCTCGCGGTGCTCGACCAGGTAGCGGTATTCTCCGTGAACCGGGTAGAAGTATTTCGGCCGGGTGAGCTGCATCATCATCTTCAGCTCGTGCGCCTGGGCGTGGCCCGAAACGTGCAGCGACGGATTGTGCCCGGCATGGACGACGCGCGCGCCGCGCCGGTAGATGTGGTTGTAGAGCTCGGCGATCGCCCGCTCGTTGCCGGGGATGATCGACGAGGAAAACACGACCAGATCCCCCCGCTCGAGCTTCAGGCCGGTGAACCGGTTCTGCGCAAGGCGCGCAAGCGCGGCCCGGGCCTCACCCTGGGAGCCGGTGGCGATCACCAGAAGCTCGCGCGCCGGCACCGACTGGGCCTCCTTGATCGGCACCAGCAGTCCGTCGGGCACGTTCAGCCGGCCGAGCTCCCGCGTGATCGCGATGTTGCGCTCAAGGCTTCGGCCCGCCACCGCCACCCGCCGCCCGCCATCTGCGGCTGCGTCGAGAATCTGCTGGATGCGGAACATGTTGGAGGCGAAGGTCGTGACCACCACCTTGCCCTCGCAGCGGGCGATCGCCTGCCGAAGCGCCGGCCCCACGACCCGTTCGCTGGCGCAAGCGCCGCCGCGGGTCGCGTTCGTCGAATCCGAGGCAAGCAGCACCACCCCTTCGTCGCCGAGCTGCGCGAGCCGGTGAATCGCGGTCGGCCGGCCGTCGATCGGCGCGGAGTCGAACTTGAAGTCGCCCGTATGCACGATCAGTCCAAGAGGCGTTTCGATCGCAAGCGACATCGCATCCATGATCGAGTGCGTCACGGGCACCGCCTCGACACGGAAGGGCCCCACCTGCACGCGCTCGCCCTCCGGAGCGTATGGACGCAGATCGGGCCGGTGGCCGTGCTCCTCCATCCGCGCCCTCACGAGCGCGAGCGTGACCGGAGAGCCGTACACCGGCAGCTTCAGCTCGGGCAGGATGTAGGGCAGCCCGCCGATGTGGTCCTCATGTCCGTGCGTGAGCAGCAGCGCGTGCAGCTTCAGATCCAGCCCGGCGAGCGCCGAGATGTCCGGCACAACGAGATCGACGCCATGCTGCCAGGGCTCGGGAAAGCCCATGCCGCAGTCGACGACGACCGCATCCCGGCCCACGGCATAGACCATCATGTTCTTGCCGAACTCGCCGACCCCGCCGAAGGGGTAGCAGCGCAGCGTCGGTCGCGCCCCCATCAGGCGTTGCCCCGGCTTCCCGGCTTGACCGCGGGGAGAATACCCTCGCGGCACAGCGGGCATTCCTCGGGCGCGTAGGTTTCGACCCTGAGCTTCAGCGCCGCCGCGTGCGGCACGTCGAAGCGCCCCTCGGCATCCGGATCCCGGTCCACAACCGCGAGCACCTTCACCGGGCGTCCGCCGTGCGCGCGCACGACCTCCATGCACTCCCGGACCGAGCCGCCGGTCGTGATCACGTCCTCGACGACGACGATGCGCGCGCCCTCCGGGATCCGGAAGCCCCGGCGCAACTGCATCTCGCCGTTCTTCCGCTCGGTGAAGATGAACGGCCGGTTGATCTGGCGGGCGACCTCCTGCCCGATCACGAGTCCGCCGATCGCGGGGCTGACCACCATGTCGATCTCGGTGGGATCGATGTGCCGGATCAGCTCGCCAGCGAGCTTTTCCGCGTGCGCCGGATGCATCAGCACGAGCGCCGACTGCAGATAGCGCCCCGAATGCCGGCCGCTGGAAAGCACGAAGTGCCCGTTGAGCAGCGCGCCCGCATCCTCGTACATCGTCAGAATTTCCTGTTCCGTCATCGTTCGTCCTTTCGGGCAGTGGCCATGGATTTCGCGGCAGGCTAGCAGGAACCCGTCAGCGGCTGAACCGAAGCGGCCCGTGCTATACTTGCCCCATGGCCACCGCGGCAATCCCACAGGGCATCCAGGCCGTCCTGCTCGATCTGGACGGCGTGCTCTATGTGGGGAACGAAGCGATTCCGGGGGCGCCTGCTGCCGTCGCGCGCCTCAAACAGCAGGGCTTGAAGCTTGCGGGGGTTACGAACACGACGACGACCTCCCGGCGCCGCATCCACGAAAAGCTCGCGCGCCTGGGCATCCCGCTCGAACAGGCGGAAATCTTCACGCCCGCGGCCGTGGCCCGCCGGCTCATCGGCCCCCGCCGGGCGCGCCTGTTCATCCGCGAGGAGCTGCGCGAGGACTTCGCCGGCATCCGGGAAGACGAGACGCAAGCCGAGGTGGTCGTCATGGGGGATGTCGGCGGCGCGGGCTACCCGCCCGAGCTCTTGCGCGAGGTGTTTCTGGCCGTGCTCGACGGGGCCGAGCTGATCGCGCTGCACAAGAACCGGTTCTGGAAAAAGCCGGACGGACTGCACCTCGATCTCGGCGCGTTCGTCGCCGCCGTCGAATACGCGACCAACCGGAAGGCCGTGATCGCGGGCAAGCCCTCCCGGGATTTTTTCCGGGGCATCTGTGCATCTCTCGGGGTGAAGCCGGCTCGGGCGCTGATGGTGGGTGACGACATCGAATCGGACATCCTCGGCGCGCACGAGGCCGGTCTCAAAACCGCGCTCGTGCACACCGGCAAGTACCGCGCCGACTTCGCCGAGGAGATCATGCGCGCGCACGGTTTCCGGCCGGATCTGGAACCGGACTCGATCGCCGCGCTCTCCGTCTGAGCGTTCCTTCCCGAACTATAGCGGCGGGCGCCGGGCCCGCCGCATGGACTACCAGGTGATGGTCACGGTTTGATTGAGTGTCACGCCATCGACGGCGATGCTGACCGTGTCGCTGCCGCCGTTGACGTTGCTGGCCGTAAAGGTGAAGGTGTAGGTGCCGTCGCCGTGGTCCCGCACCTTCGAGATTGTGCCGGTCTGCAAACCGCCGGCCGCGATTGACGCCGTCAGCTTGTGACCCGCGCCGATCAGCGCGCCGTTCGTGGCTTTCGGCGTCACCGTGATCGTCGTCGTCGCACCCGGCGTCAACGCCGTGCTGGCCGCGACCACCGTGGACAGGGCCGCACTCACCGCGGGCGCCGGCGCACCGTGGTGATAGCCGGCATCCAGATTGCCGGTATCCACCATGAGCGGCTCGGCGTAGGGGTTCGCGGGCATGTAGGGAAGCGCCGCCGCCGTGCGGTTCGGGTCCCGATCCCAAGCCACACTTCCCGCGGCCAGATACCAGGCCGCCGGATCAAAGAGGACTGAGCCCACGCCGGCATAGCGGTCGCCCACGCCCGCCAGCAGACCCTGCGTGGTGCTGACGTTGTAGTTCTCGGTCACCGTGCCCGCCAGCAGGCCGTCGCCACCCGTGTTGAAGGCCAACACATTGTCGTAGGCATTCGCGGCCGCATAGGTGTCCACCTGGAGGCCCACGCCGCCGTTATCGGCCACGGTGTTGCTGTACACATCCACAGTCGGGCCGGTGAGGTTCACGGGATCGCCCATCGCCCAGATGCCCTGGCCGCCGTTTTCGACGATCAGGTTGTTGTGCAGGCTCACGGGCCCCGTCTGGCTGGCGGCGATCGTGACGCCCGCACCAACGCAGCCGCGTATCAGATTGCGCTCGAGCGTGAGCGCGTTGGCCGAGCCAGTATTCATGCGCACGCAGTTGCCGCCGGCATTGAGGATGGTCGAATCCGTGATCCGCACAGCGCCGGCCGTTCCACCAAAGCCCAGAATCACTCCATCGCCTGCGGCACCATCCATTGTCATGCCGGTGAACGTGCCGCCCGCGCTGAAGCGGAACGCCAGAGTTGAACCGCCACCCACCAGCGTGAATCCGCTCATCTGCGGAGCCACACCGACGCCTTCCAGCCAGACAACTGGGTTCCCAGTGTCCGCAGTCCGTACAAAGCCGCCAGCAAACACCGGAGCCACGGTGCCCGACGGTCCATAGAGATCCAGCGGCCTATTCCAAGTATCCGTGGTCGTCGCCGTCAAGTTTGTGATCGTCGGACTCGTCACCTCGCCTGCATTAAAGGCAACGATGTGCAATGCGTTATACCCAAACTGGTTGATCGTGAGATTGGTCAGCACCGGAGAGGCGTTCCAAACATACACGCCTTGGTCCGCATACAGCACCCTTGCGTCCGTCATCGAACCCGACGAGCCCGAACGGTAGTCGATGCCGGCCCAGTTGCCAGGCGCCGGCGTGCCCGTGCTGCCGCTCACCG
>CAYNLY010000028.1:0-22153 GCA_964398225.1 uncultured Zetaproteobacteria bacterium | reverse complement strand
TGCGGACGCAAGCCGCCAGCTCGACCAGGCCACGCAACAGCTCGCCGAGGCCTCGCGGCTGCTCGTCGAAGCCCGAAAGGAGCCAGTCGGGACGTTGCATGAAACTCCCAACACTCCGGATCATGCCGGTGATACGGCTCGCATCCTGTCACTGAGCCGACAGGGAATGAGTCCGGAGAACATTGCCTTGAAACTGGGCCTGCCCCTCGCGCAGGTGCAACTGATCATGAAAGTGCACGGAACTCTCGCCCAGGCTTCCGGAACAGTGAAAAAACAAGTCAGGCCCCGACCGCGAGCCATGAATCCGGACCCGGATCGCCGCCAGACCGGCACTTGATGATCACGCCCATTGCCCCGACCAGCCTCCTGCTCGGTCTTCCGAACCTGTCGACTTCGGGGCAGTCGCCGCTGCCCTGGCCCGTGGGCTCGTTCGTCCCCGCCCAGGTTCTGGCCCAGCCGTCGGGCGAGTTCGCCACGCTTCTGATCGGGAACTACCGGCTGCGGGCCAAGGTGCCGCCGAACCTTCCCGCCGGTGCGCTGTGGCTTGAACTGGTGAGCAGGGACGATCCCCCTCGTTTCCGCATCGTCCCTCAGGAGGAGATACGCGCGCGGATTGCCGAACTGCTTGCCGATCGCGCCACGGAATCGCCCGAGACGAAGGGATCGGGCGAGCGCGCCCATCCGGCCGCGCATCCCCTTCAGGAGCAGGGCTGGCAGGTGCAAAGCCATCCGGACGGATCACGCCACATTCTGATGGATCCGGATGACGGAAGCCCCCGCGGCATTCTCTGGACGTCCGGCGACGGAGAGGGCTTCGAACTGCACGGAAGGATCGACCTCGACCGGCTCGGCGCCATCTACTTCCGCCTGGCATCCTCCGGCGACGCACCCGGGCTCACCCTGGCCTGCGCCCGGCGCGACAGCCTCAGCCTGCTCAAGCCCGCCCTGATGGAGTGGATCGAAGACGTCCGGGCCCGCAGTCCCTTCGCCCGACATCTGCACTCCAGAATCGAGCTCGTGGATACGCCTCCATCCTGGTCCGGGATCGAGACCACGGTATGAAGAACAAGCGCACGCTCCGCCCCGCCGCGGTCGCGCTCGAATACGACCCGGCGACGAACGATGCGCCCCGGGTGCTCGCTTCGGGCTTCGGCGTGCTAGCCGAACGCATCCTCGAGATCGCCCGCCAGGAGGGCATTCACATCCATCGCAACGACAATCTGGCCGAGCTCCTGGCCCGTGTGCCCGCGGGCTCCGAAATCCCCGAAGCCGCCTACCGGCTGGTTGCCGAACTGCTCGCATTCCTCTACCGCACCGACCGGCGGCTGGCGGAAAAAATGTCCGCCGTAAACCGGCAGGATTTGCCGCCTGTCCCCTCCCCTTCCTCCGAACAGAGCCGATAACGCCCCATAAAATCAGCAATCTTTTCATTGGCCGGCAATGGCACGCAGCTTGCGATATGGCGGGCGAGATCCAAAGGCCCGAGGAGGTTTCATGGAGCGCGGCTTTTTCATCACCGGCGTGGCCGGCCAGATGGCGCAAAACCGGCTGGACTCGATCAGCCACAACTTGGCCAACGTCAACACGGCCGGCTACCGCGCCGACCGCACGGCGTTCTCGACGATGTTCACCCGCAAGCTTGCGACGGGCAGCGCTGTACTTCCCGCCGCCTATCCGACGCTGAACCGGCAGTACATCGACACCTCAAGCGGGGAAATCCGGCACACGGGACGGGCGCTCGATGTGGCCATCAACGGCGACGCCTATTTCAAGGTGCAGATGTCCGACGGTCGCATCGCACTGACCCGCGCCGGCAACTTCCGGCTGGACGGCGACGGGCGCCTGACCACCTGGAAGGGCCTGCCGGTGCTCGATGCGGCGAACGCTCCGATCGAGCTGCCGCGGGGCGAGGTCGGCATCACGGCCAGCGGCGCGATTTATGTCGACAACCAGCCCGTCGCCGATCTGGGCATTGTCCAGGTCGTGGACGCCCGGCAGCTCAGCAAGGCCGCGGGAAGCCTGCTGCTGACGCCCGAGACGAACCTCCAGCCGGCCGATGCCAGCATCACCGTGGAGCAGGGCGCGCTGGAGCAGTCGAACGTCAATGCGATTCTCGCGATGGCCGAGCTCGTGGACACGATGCGCAGCTATCAGTCGATGATGAAGATGATCGAACAGTACAACCACATCGCCAGCCAGCTGAACGACCGTGTCGCGGTCGTTCAGGGCTGAGCCTGAGACAAGGAGCGAACCATGATCCGATCTCTGTGGACCGCAGCCACCGGCATGGCCGCCCAGGCCCTGAACGTGGACGTGATCGCCAACAACCTTGCCAACGTCAACACCGCCGGCTTCAAGCGCGCCCGCGCGAACTTCGAGGATCTGATGTACCAGCAGATCAAGGCGCCCGGCGCCGAGGCAAGCGCGGCCGGAACCCAGCTGCCGACCGGCATCCAGGTGGGGCTCGGCGTGCAGACCGCAGGTGTGGAGAGCATTTTCTCCGAGGGCAGCTTCCAGCAGACAAGCAACCCGCTCGACCTGGCCATTCAGGGACGCGGCTTCTTCCAGGTCCAGCTGCCGACCGGCGAGCTCGCCTACACGCGTGCCGGCTCCTTCAGCGTGGACGCGCAGGGGCAGCTGGTCACCGCGCACGGCGATCCTCTCTCCCCCACGATCACGATCCCCTCGGATGCGCTGTCCATTCTGATCGCAAAGGACGGCACGGTTTCCGTGGAGCAGCCGGGTCAGGTGACCACGGTCGTGGGCCAGATCCAGCTGGCCGATTTCACGAATCCGGCGGGCCTGAAGAAGATCGGCAACTCGATGTTCCAGCCGACCAACGCCTCCGGCGAACCGATCACCGGCAATCCATCGGAGAACGGCCTGGGTGCGATCGGCCAGGGCATGCTGGAGATGTCCAACGTCAGCATGGTCGAGGAAATGGTCAACCTGATCGCGGGTCAGCGCGCCTACGAGATGAACTCCAAGGCCATTCAGGCCGCCGACGAGATGCTGCAGACGGCCAACAATGTGCGCCGGTAAGTTGATCCGCATCTGGATCGGGCTTTTCGCCCTGGGGCTTGCGGGGCTGGCGCAGGCGGACGAGATCCCCGCCGGCCTTCGCGCCCTGTTTGCCTCCGGTATCGAGCATGAGGGCGCGCGCGCGGAGCTGGCGGGGCTGCTCGGCCCCCTGCCGGAAACCCGTCGGCCGATCCGCTGGCATCTTCCCCGCCTGCGCGGACACCCGGCCCGGATCTCGCTGATCGCCGAAGCCGACGGCCGCCGGTGGTATGTGCCGGTCCGCCTGCGCTGGTGGGCACAGGCCGCCGTTGCGGCAACGGACATCCCGGCACGCAGCTTGCTTTCCAGGGACATGATCCGCATCGCCCGCATCGACGTCAGCGGCCATCGCGGCCGATACTGGACGGAAGCCAGCGGCCCCGTCGGGCTGAAAACGCGCGCCCCCATCCGGAAAGGACAGTTGCTGACCCAGGCGCAGTTGCTCGTTCCGCCCGTAATCCGACGCGGCGACACCGTAACGATCCAGTTCGACCGGGGAGCGCTTCATGTTCGGGCCGAAGGCCGGGCGCTCCGGGATGCCGCGCGGGGCCAGCGGCTTGCGGTGAAGAATCTGAAAAGCGGCCAGAGGCTGCAGGCCATAGCCGTCGCACCCGGCAGGGTGCGGATTCCGGGAGGCCGGGGATGAAACGCGCGCTGGCCTGGCTTGCGATCGCCGCGATGAGCGCCGGCTGCATGCCGAGCGTCAAGAAGGTGACGACCGATCCCCGCCACGACGAGGTGGAAGCGGCGCTGAACGCCGCAGCGGATGCACCGCATTCCCGCGGCTCGCTCTGGACCGACGGCGGCTCCGGGATGTTTTCCGACGCCAAGGCGCACCGGGTCGGCGATCTCGTGACCGTGCTCGTGGTCGAAAACGCCAAGGCCACCCGCAAGCTCGGCATGAAGAAGAGCAAGAAATCCGGACGGGATCTCTCCGGCTCGTTCTCGCTGGACTACGGCAACGCCAAGAAGAACGCGTCCGTGAATCCGACCACGAAGCTAGCGATCGGAAACTCGAAGACCTTCGACGGCTCGGGTTCGACGACGAACTCGGACACGCTGACCGCAAGCGTCACCTCCGTGGTCACGCGCGTGTATCCGAACGGCAACATGCGCATCGTGGGCCGGAGGCTTGTGAGCATCAACCACCAGCCGCAGGTGCTCACCTTCACCGGCGTGATCCGGCCCAACGACATCGGACCGGACAACACGATCCCGTCATCGAAGGTCGCGCAGGCCGAAATCAGCTACGGCGGCGGCGGAGAGCTGGCCACGGTGGCCCACGAAGGCTGGCTGTCGCGCACCCTGGATCAGATATGGCCGTTCTGAGCATGAACGCGCGCCGGTTGTTCGCGCCTTGTCTGGCTGCGGCGCTGAGCCTGATGCCCGGATCGCTCCACGCGGAACGGATCAAGGATCTGGCCGACATCGAGGGCGTGCGCAGCAACGCGCTGATCGGCTACGGCATTGTCGTCGGCCTCAACGGCACGGGTGATTCGGGCACCTCGGCACCGTTCACGGTCAACAGCATCGCGTCGATGCTGGAGCGGCTGGGCGTGAACGTGCGCGCGGACCTCGCGAAGATGAAGCCGAAGAACGTCGCGGCGGTGATGGTGACGGCCGAACTTCCGCCCTTCGCCCGGCCGGGCCAGCAGATCGACGTCAACGTGGCCAGCATCGGCGACGCGAAAAGCCTGCGCGGCGGCACGCTGCTCGTGACGCCGCTATTGGGTGGCGACCGCAAGGTGTATGCGGTCGCCCAGGGCACGCTGTCGGTTGGCGGCTTCGCGGAGTCCGGCAATGCCGCCAAGGCGACGAAAAACCACCCCACCTCCGGCCGCATCCCGAACGGCGCCCGCGTCGAAGCGGCAGCACCCCGGGGGCTGTCCGCCGACCAGCCGAGCATCGTGCTCACGCTGCGCAATCCGGATTTCACCACCGCGAAAAACATGCAGGACGCGATCAACCGGGCGCTGGGCGTGAAGGCGGCGAAGGCGCTTGATCCCGGCACGATCGAGGTGCGCAACATCAACGGCAATGCCGTCGAGCTCGCCGCAAGGCTTGAGGGCATCGATGTCGCCATCGATCACCCCGCCGTCGTCCTCGTCGACGAGCGCACGGGCACGATCGTCATGGGCCAGGAAGTCACGATCGATACCGTCGCGGTCGCGCACGGCAACATCAGCGTCAACATCACCGAATCGCCGCAGGTCTCGCAGCCCAACCCCTTCGGCGAGGGGCGGACGACCACCGTCGACCGCACGAGCGTGAACGTGAAGGAGGACCAGTCCAAGCTTGTCGTGCTTCCCCGGCAGGTCACGCTCTCCTCGCTTGTGTCCGCGCTCAATGCGGTCGGCGCCACCCCGAGCGACCTGATCGCCGTGCTTCAGGCGATCAAGGCGGCCGGCGCCCTGCATGCGGAGCTGAGGACGCTGTGAGGGATCTCGTCGAAACCGTGATCGGCCAGGTGCTGGCCGCGGATGCGCGCGCAAAGCATGCGCCCCCGAAGCATGCACCCAGGCCGATGCGCCCAAGCCCGGCACAGCCTGACCGCCACGAGGGCCCTCCCGGACGCGACGCTCGGCTGTGGAAGGCCTGCACGCAGTTCGAGGCCATCTTCCTGCAGCAGATGCTCTCGGAAATGCGGAAAAGCGTGCCGAAATCCGGGCTTCTTCCGACGGGCTTCGCCGAGGACGTGCACGCCGCGATGTTCGACCAGGCCGTCGCCGAGGCCGGTGCCCGCCGGGGCATGCTGGGCATCGCCGAAAACCTCTACCGCCAGCTTTCGGCCCGGAGCGGAACTCATGAGATGCCCGAAGATGCCGATAAGAAGACCGGATCCGTGAACCCGGAGGCAGACCATGCGCATTGACGGACCTTCAGGACCCAAGGGGGTTCTCCGCCCCGGAAAGACCGGGAAGAAAAACACAGCGAAGGCTGCGGGCCGCGGCTCCGACCTCGTGCGCGTGGCCGATGCCGCTTCCCTGCGCGAAAAGGCCAAGGTGATGCTCGCCGAGATCGAGGAAGCGCGCATGGAGCAGGTCGAGGCGATCCGGGATGCGCTCGAGAAGGGCACCTACAGCTACGACTGCCGCAAGGTCGCGCGGCGCATCGTCGCCAATGCGCTGGCCGAGCATCCGTGGTGAGGGCCGGAATGGACGCCGCCGATCTCGCCGCCCTTGAGCGGGAGCTGCGCGCGATGGACGAGGCCGCCCAGGCGCTCGAGCGCATCGCGCTCGAGGAGTGCAATGCGGCGCGGACGCTCGATGCCGAGGCGCTGATCCGGCTTGCCGAAGAGCGGGGAGAAGCCACCCGTGCGCTGAACGAGGCCTTTGAGCGCTGTCTTGCGCTGTTGGCCCGGCAGGGCCTGGATCCCGAGCATCCACTGGAAATGCTGATCGCCGGGCTTCCGGAGCCCGCGAAAGCCCGCCTCGGCGCCGCAAGAAGAGCCCTGCGCGAACGGATCGAGCGCGCCGCGTCCCGAAGCCGGGAAAGCCGGATGCGCCTGCATGCGGCCCGCGAAGTCACGGCAAGCCTGCTCCGTCATTTGGGGCTCGAAGCGCAGGAAACCACCTACGCGCCGGGGGGCGGACGGTGATCTTTCCTTCGCTCAGCATCGGCGCAAGCAGCCTGAAGGCCCAGCAAAAGGCGATGGATGTCGTCTCGAACAACATCGCCAACGCGAACACCCCGGACTACTCGCGCCAGCAGGTGTCGCTCGCAAACCTCGAGCCCCAGAAGCTCGGACCGCTTGCCTTCGGCCGAGGCGTGGACGTGGCCGCCATCCGCCGTGTCGTCGATCCGCTGCTGGTCTCCGCACAGACGGGCAACGCCACGGCCTCCGGATACTGGCAGGGCGTCGAGGGGGCGCTGGCTGCGATCGAACCCGTCTTCGGCAGCCTGAGCGCAAACGACCTGAGCCGGAGCGTGTCCGCGTTCTTTCAGGCCTGGCAGCAGCTTGCCAACAACCCACAGGATCAGGCCGCCAAGGTCCATCTGCGCAGCCAGGCGCAGGCCCTCGTGGACCGGATCGGCTCGATGCGCGGCGAACTGACCCGCGCCCGCCAGGGGATTGCGGCCGATCTCGATGCCGGGGTTGCGGAGGCGAACCGGCTGCTCGACCGGATCGCGGCGCTGAACGCCGAAATCCAGCGCCTCGAGAACACGGGTTCGGCCACCGCGGGCCCGGCCAACGACCTGCGCGATCAGCGGGATGCCGCGATCCGGCAGCTGGCGGCGCTGATCCCCGTGCAGCGAGTGGCCACCAGCGACGGATCGCTGCTCATCCAGACCACGCAGGGCGACCTTCTGGTCCAGGCCGACCAGGCGCGGCACCTCGCCCGCACGGCCGGCGGCATCGCGGTGGCCGAAACCGGCACCGGAATCGCGCTTGCCGCCGGAGACGGCCGGCTGGGCGCGCTGATCGATGCGGATGCGAACTACCTCGGCCGCTATCTCGCCGCGCTCGACAGCCTTGCGGCCAACCTGGCCTTTGGGGTGAACCAGGCCTACGCCCAGGGTGCCACGAGTTCCGGCCACACCTCGCTTGTTTCGGGCGAATCCTCCAACCCCCTGTTGCCGCTCAGCGATCCCGCGCAGCCCAACCCGCTGGCGGCGAATGTTCAGAGCGGCTCGTTCACCGTGCATGTCTTCGACGCCGCCGGCAATCCGAATCCCCCCGGCGGCACGACGATCGCGGTCACGGCCGGCGTCACAACGATGACGGATCTGGCCAATGCCCTGAACGCGGTGCCGGGCATCACCGCCAGCGTGGACGCGGCCGGGCGACTGAATCTTTCGGCCGCGGCAGGCGGCAGCTTCGCCTTCAGCGGCGATACGAGCAACGTGCTCGCCGCCTTCGGCATCAACGGCTTCTTCAAGGGCCACGACGCCGCAACCCTGTCGCTCGCCGACCCGATCGCGGCCGATGCCTCGGCGATTCATACCGGCGCGCTCGACCCGGCCACCTCACGCGTGGCCGCCGGCGACAACAGCATCGCGCTGGCCGTTCTGGATGTGGGAAACACCGCCCTCTCGGCCGACGGGACGACGGCGGCAAGCCTGCATGCGCGCGCCACGGGGCTCAGCACCGGCTTCGGCACCGATCTGGCCGCAGCCCGCCAGCAGACCCGCTACCTCAAGGCCGAAGCCGAAGCCCTTCAGGCGCGGAGGGACGCGATTTCCGGGGTCAACGTGGACGAGGAAATGATCGCGATGATCCAGTTCCAGCGCGCCTACCAGGCCGCCGCCAAGGTGATCGCGACCAGCAACCAGATGCTGGATTCGCTGATGGGGATGCTGCGATGAGGGTTACGGTTTCGACGATCTACAACCGACTGCTTGCCGGCATCCGCCAGCAGCTCGAAGTCCAGGCGCAGGGCCAGGCCCAGGTCGCCTCGGGACGGCGTTTCGATCGGCCGGCCGACGCGCCCGTTGCCTACCGGACGAGTCTGGACCTGCGCAAGGCCGGGGATTCGCTGAACGCCGCTCTGGATGCGCTCGGCACGCTCGAAGGCCGCCTGCGCGCGGGCGAAACGACGCTTGCCGACATGAACCGCATCATGACCCGGCTGCAGGCACTGGCGACGCAACAGGCCTCGGGCCAGCACACGGCCGCCGAGCGCCAGGCGGCCGCGGCCGAGGTAAACCAGCTGGGCGAGCAGCTGTTCGCGCTTGCCAACCAGCAGTGGCAGGGCCAGTCGCTGTTTGCGGGCACGGCCGTGGACCGGCCCGCCTTCGTGCGCGATGCGGCCGGCAACATCGTCTACAACGGCAACGCGCAGGATCGCATCGTCGCCGTCGCAGACGGCATCCGCATAAGCAGCGGCGTGCGCGGCGATGCCCCGGCATTCGCGGCGATGTTCCAAGCGGTCCAGGCCTACGCCCAGGCCCTGTCCGCAAACAATACGGCCGGCATCGATGCGGCCCGGACCCGGCTTGTCGACGCCGGAGACCAGCTCGTGAACCTCACCGCCGAAGTGGGCGGCAGGCTCGAGCAGGTCTCGCTGCTTGGCGCCAGCTTCAACGACATGAAAGCCGCGCTGGAAGTACATCGGAACAGCTTCGAGGGCGCGGACATCCCGGCCGTCGTCACCCGGCTGCAGCAGTCCAACATCGCCCTGCAGGCGGCCTACGCCCAGGTGGCGAAGCTTCAGTCGCTGAGTCTGGTGAACTTCCTGCGCTGATGCTGGTGCTCCGACGGAAGATCGGCGAAGCGATCACGATCGACGACCGGATCCGGATCGTCGTCACCGACGTGCAGGACGGCCGCATCGTGCGGCTGGCGATCGAGGCGCCGCCGGAGGTTCCGGTGCATCGAATGGAAATCTACCGGCTGATTCAGGCCGAAAACCGCGCCAGCGCCGACGGTCCGGCGCTGGAATGGCTGAAAGGAGCCCAACATGCCGAGCATGCCGAACCCGACGCGTGAGAACGAATCCCCGTTCATCTTCCCCCGGGGGCTTGCGGGCTTTCCGGATGCCCATGCGTTCGGATTCATCTACGAGGGCCGGGGGGACATCGTCTGCCTGCAGAGCGTGGACCGTCCCGAGGTCGCGCTGCTGCTCGCGGCCTGGGATCCGAAGCGGCTCGGCCCCGAACCGGAACTGGGCCCCGAGGAACGCGAACTGCTCGGCGTGGGTGCGGACGACGAACTGGTCTGGCTGGTCGTGCTCAATCCGTTTGCGAGCACCGAATGGGTCACGGCCAACCTGAAGGCCCCGATCGTTGTCTCGCCCGAAACCCGCCGCGGTCTTCAGCTGATCCGCGCCGACGAAATGCTCCCGCTGCGCTATCCCTGGATGCGCCAGCCGCAGCGTCAGGCGGCCTGATTTCTTTCCCATCGAACTTGCCGGAAGCCTTCCGGGCATCTAAGTTGTCCACAGGCGGACATCTGCGGATGCGAGGTAGGCATGGACGAACGCGCCAGGCCCGAGATGGAAGAAACGGGCCCCGACGGGACACGAGAGCTGCCGGCGGACGGTATTTCCGGCCGTATTCGCCGGATGCTCGAAATGGACGTCGCCGACATCGCAAGCCTTCCCGCCCTGCACCGGCATGCCACCCGGCTCTTCCGCTTCATTCACCGGGTGATCCAGCGTTTCGTCGCCGACCGCTGCATTCAGCGCGCAAGCGCGCTGGCCTACGCTTCACTGCTGGCCTTCGTGCCGCTGTCCGTGCTGGGCTTTTCGGTCTTTTCCGGATTCGAGGCCTTCGCGGGCTGGGCCGAACGCGTGCGGGATGCTCTGCTTTCCTACCTCGTCCCCACGAGCCGTGAGGCGATCCTCGCCTACCTCGGCACCGTCACGGAAAAGACGACGGCGCTTTCCGTCTTCGGCGTGCTGGGCCTGCTGGTGACCGCAACCGCGCTGCTCAACACCATCGAGGAAGCCTTCAACGACATCTGGAGAATCACCCGGGCCCGGCCCTGGCTGTCCAAGTTCGTCACCTTCTGGGCCACGCTTACGCTGGCTCCGCTTCTGATCGGCGCCTCCCTGACGATCACTTCGTATTTCGCCGCCCTGCCGGTGATCCGCGACGTGGCCGAGGGCGCCGGCGCCATCGGCCGGATTCCGTTCGTGCTGCCGTGGGTGATGTCGTCACTTGCACTGGCAACGATGTACGTGGTGCTTCCAAACACCTCCGTTCCATTCCGGCATGCGCTCATCGGCGGACTTATCGCCGGCGCGCTGTTCGAACTGAGCAAGCTGGGATTTGCCTATTACGTCACCGAAGTAGCCAACTACCAGCGCCTGTACGGCGCGCTGTCCACCCTGCCGATCTTCCTGATCTGGCTCTATCTGGTCTGGGTGATCGTGCTTGCAGGGGCCGAGATCACCTTCTGCCTGCATCATCCCGAGCAGTCGTACCGGCGGCACAGCTTCTTCCTGCATCCCGGCATCCGGCAGTTCTTTGCGCACCTCATCCTCGTAAAGGCGGCGCAGGCGCTCACGCGCGGGGACGTTCTCCGTCTGCCGCAGCTGTGCGAGGAACTGGAGGTACCGGACAACATCCTGCAGGAATGGATGGACGAACTCACCCGTGAGGGACTGCTCCGCCGCACCGACGATCGGGGTGAACAGGCCTGGGTTCTCGCCACTGCCCCGGACCGGCTTTCGCTCGCCCGGATCCAGGAGCGGCTCAATCCGGGCCGGATGCTGGTCCCCGGCCCATGGCGCAACCACCCCCTCGGCCGGACACTGATGGGTCTTTATTACCGGATCGAGCGCAGCGAGCAGGAGACGCTCGGCGCGGTCACGCTGGAGGAACTCGCCGCCCGATCCAACGGAGACGAAAGCGCCGCTCCCGCCGCGCCTCCCATCGAGCCGGAAACGCAGTAATGCGGCCCGGCCCCGGGCCCGCTACCATCGCCGCATGACCGGAGCGCGTCTGATCATCGCCGATTCGGAGCATTGCGCGGACATGCTCTACATCTCGGGCCTGTTCGTGCCCGATCCGTTCATCGCCGTCGGACTCGACGGCAAATGGCATGGGCTGCTTTCGCCGCTCGAGGTGGACCGGGCGCGCCGCCATGCCCGGTTCGACGAAGTGCACCTCGATCGCCCCTGGCAGGAAAAGGCGGCCGGACTCGGGCTGCCCGCGGGGCTGGCCTCAACCGCGGCGGCTTTTCTGCTCGAGCGCGGAATCCGGCGGGTGGAGGTGCCGGAGGACTTTCCGCTTGGGTTCGCGCATGCCCTTGCCCGGACGGGCATCGAGGCGCTGCCGTCCGTCGGCGCGTTCTTCCCCGAGCGCCGCCGCAAGCGCGAAGACGAAATCGACCAGATTCGCCGCGCGGAACGCCTGTGCCGGCGGGCCATGCGGACCTTCGAACATTTTCTGGCCCGCTGCAGCATCGGTCCGGACGGCATTCTCAGGCACCCCGAGCGCGGCACGAAGGTGCGCTCGGCCGATGCGCGGCGCGAAATCGAGACCTTTCTGATCGGCCAGGGCGCCATCCCGATGCATACGATCGTGGCCTGCGGGCGCGAGTCGGCCGACCCCCACCAGACCGGCCGGGGTTTCCTGCGCGCAGGTCAGCCGATCATCGTCGACATCTTTCCCCGCCTGACCGACTCGGGCTACTGGGGCGACATGACCCGAACCTACGCGAAGGGCAAGGCGCGCCCGGAGCTCAGACGCATGTACCGGACGGTCCGCGAAGCTCAGGACCTGGGCCTTGCGATGGTTCGGGCAGGCGCGGACGGGACCGAGATTCACCGGGCGATTCTCGATCATTTCACGGCCTCCGGCTTCCCCACCCGCGAACGCCGCGGACGTCAGGAAGGCTTCTTTCACGGCACCGGACACGGCGTGGGGCTGGAGATCCACGAGGCCCCGCGCATCTCGCTCAAGGGCGACGTGCTCCAGCCGGGCGACGTCGTGACGATCGAACCGGGCCTGTACTACCCCGGCATCGGCGGGGTGCGGCTCGAGGATCTCGTTGTGGTGCGCGAGGACAGCTGCGAGAACCTCACCCGCCATCCGCGCAGGCTTGTGATCCCCTGAAGCCGGAAACATCCTGTCCCCGCCGCGAAATCCCTTGCGTATCACGCGCTTGGCTGCAATAGTTGGAACATGAGCAACGGGAATCGACCGCAGGAGAACTGAGCGCGTGGGTGTGAACGACGACTCGTTTCTGGATCTGTCCGGGGTTCGCCCGCCGACCGAGCAGGCCACGCTGCTCGATCCTGCCCGCTTTCCGATCCTCGAAGGCATGGCGCCGGTGCACCTGCGCATCCTGAACAATGCCTGCAATGTGATGTACGTCTCCAAGGACGTCGAGCTGCTGCACGAAGGGGACGCCCCGCACGATCTGTATTTCGTTGACAGCGGGAAGATCGTGATCGCCAAGCGTGCCGGTGGACAGCTCAAGGTGCTGCGCACGCTGACCCAGGGCGATGTGTACGGCGAATTCGGCGTGCTGCGCCGGAAATCCCGGTATGCCTCGGTGTTCACGGCCGAGCCCAGCCGCATCATCCGGGTCGAGGCCACGGCCGTGCATCAGGTGCTGGAAGTGGACCAGGCCTTCAGGGAGCGGCTGACCGAGCTGATGAACCAGCGGATGCTCAGCACGTTCTTCTCAAGCCACCCGGTATTCCAGGCGCTGCCCCAGGCAGCCGCCGCTCAGCTTGCGCAGCTCATGCCGATGCGCTTCGTCGAGCGCGGCGAACGCATTTTCACCCAGGGCGAAAAGCCCTCTGGCATGTATATGATTCTTTCCGGTGAGGTCGAGGTCCGCTTCCTGAACAAGGCCCGGGCCGAGGTGCTGCTCGAAATCCGCCGCGACAACGACATCATCGGCGAAGTCCTGCAGAAGAACGGCACCGCCTATGCCTACACCGCGCTGGCATCCAGCGATGTGGACCTGCTCGTGCTGGACCGGAAAGCGATGCAGCATCTTCGCGAACGCGATGCGGCCACCTATGCGCGGCTTGAGAAATACATCGAGAAACGCTCGCAGATGACCGTCAAGCGGCTGCGGGAAAACCTCGGCTGAACGCGGGGCCTCAGCCGGCCGGGCCCTGCCCGCTCCACCATGCGAGCCAGCGTTTCGTCAGCTCCTCGGCGTTGCCGGCGACAAACACTCTTTTCTTCCGCGAGCGCTGGCCCGACGCCACCTTCACATCCGCCGGCGGCACCTCGAGGATCGCCGCAATCATGCGCTCGATGGCCGCATTCGCCTTTCCGTCCTGAGCGGGCTCGCGCGTTGCGATCTTCACCGCCTCGCCGTGCATCCCGACGATGCGCTCCCGCCTGGCGCCCGGCTGGGCGTGAACGTCCAGATACAGCCCGCCCTTTCCCGGATGCAGCGCCCTGAGGACTTCGTCGCCGCTCATCCGCCCATGATCAGACCGATCGCAAGCCTGCGCAGGCTTGCGACCAGAAAATCGTCGAGAAAGACGATCGCGAGCAGCACGATCAGGGGCGAGAAATCGATGCCGCCAAGATAAGGGAGCCGGCGCCGGATCGGATAAAGCACGGGCTCGGAAAGCTGGTTGATGATGCGCACGATCGGGTTGAAGGGATCGGGCGAGACCCAGGACAGCACCGCGCGGGCGATGACGACGACCATCGCCGTGACCAGCAGGATGTGCAGCACCTCGGCTACGGCCTGCAGGAAATAGCCGACGACGAACATCAGGCCAGCTCCCGCGAGCGCCGGGCCGCCGCCTGAATCGCCGCCCGGACCGCATCCGGCAGTCCGCGATCGTACATCACATCCAGCGCCGCCTGCGTCGTACCACCGGGGCTGGTCACCTGCTCGCGCAGTTCGGCCGCGCTCCGCCCGCTCTCGACCAGCATCCTTCCGGCGCCCAGCGCGGTCCGGCAGGCAAGCTTCCGGGCAAGCTCCCGCGAAAGCCCCAGCTTGCTTCCGGCGGCCTCCATCATCTCGGCCAGCAGGAAGAAATAGGCCGGTCCGCTTCCCGAAAGGGCCGTGACCGCATGCATCTGGTCCTCATCCTCAAGCCAGACCACCCCGCCGCATGCCCCCAGCAGGTAGGCGGCCCGCTCCCGATGGGGCGATCCGGCCGTCGTGAACAGCGCCGAAATACCGGCGCCGACCAGCGCCGGAGTGTTCGGCATCGCGCGCACGATCGGCACCTTCGTTCCCAGCCACTGCTCGATGCGGGCAACCGGCACGCCGGCCGCGATGCTCAGCACGGTCGCATCGGGCGCAAGCGCCGGACCTAGTCCCGCAAGTGCGTCCTTCATCTGCTGCGGCTTGACCGCGAGCACGACCAGTTCGGCGCCCGCCAGCGCCTCCGCGTTGTCCGGCAGGCAACGAACGCCCAGTCGAGCCTCCAGCTCGGCGCGCCGCGCCGCGCGCGGCTCGGCGATCACGATCCGCCCGGGCGCATGCCCCCCGCGAAGCAGGCCGCAGACCAGCGCCTCAGCCATGTTGCCGCCGCCGATCATGGCGATGTTCAATGTTTTCATTGGTGTCCTTCCTTTGCCGCCGGAGTGCGCGGGCTTGCCTGCGGGCCGAACAGCACGGATCCGAGTCGGACCCAGGTCGCGCCGCATTCGAGCGCGAGGCGAAAATCACCGCTCATGCCCATCGAAAGCTCGGCAAGGCTCCCATCATCCAGTTCGGCCCGCAAGGCGGCCAGCCGCCGGAACGCAGACGCTGCCTCGGCAGGCTCACGAGGGGCCATGCCCATCAGTCCTACGACGCGAAGCCCGGCAAGCGAACGAAGCGCATCCACGAGTTCCCCGGCGCGCTCGGGTTCGACGCCATGCTGATGCGCAAGCCCCGAAAGACGCACCTGGACCAGGACGGGCAGCGGACGGATGCCCTCGCGCTCGATCACCGAGGCGACCGCTCGCGCTGTATCGAGATCCTCGCAGCTGTGCCAGACGGCGGCATGGCGGGCGACGTATTTCGCCTTGTTCCGCTGCAGCGGGCCGATCATGTGCCAGCGACATTCGGGCCACCGGCGGGCGCGATCCCTCAGCTGCTGCGGCCGGGATTCGCCGAAGTCCCGTTGCCCGGCCTCGATCAGCGCCTCGACCGCCTCGTCGGGCGCATACTTCGAAACCGCGATCAGCCGCGCGCCGTGCGTTTCGACCTCGGCGCGCAGGCGATGCCAGCGATCCAGAAGCTCGGACGCGGCCTCCATCAGCGTCAGGACTCCCAGACGATGCGCTGGTCGAGCGCCCGGCTGATCGTATGCTCGTCGAGATATTCGAGCTCGCCGCCTTCGGGCACGCCGCGGGCGATCCGGGAAATCCGAACGCCGCCCGCGCCATATCGGCGGGCGAGGAAATGGGCCGTCGCCTCCCCGTCCACGGTCGCGCTTGTCGCCAGAATCAGCTCTTCGACGCCCTGCCGGATGCGGCGGTCGAGCTGCCCGACCCAGAGCTTGTCCGCGCCGATGCCGTCCATCGGGCTGAGCCGGCCGTGCAGCACATGGTAGAGCCCGCGGTAGTGGCGCCCCCGTTCCATCACGAGCACATCGACCGGCTGCTCGACCACGCAGATCAGGCGACGGTCGCGCCGGGGATCGGAACAGAACGGACAGCCGCCTTCCTCGGCGAACGCGCCGCACTCCGGGCAGAAACCGACCCGGGCATGGAGCCGGTCGAGAATCCCGGCCAGGCGCCGGCATTCCTCCTCCGGCCGCTCAAGCAGGCTGAGCGCCAGCCGGATCGCGGTCTTCGGGCCGATGCCGGGCAGCGTGGCAAGCATCTCCACCGCCTCGGCCAGTGCCCGGGGCATGCCGGGCTCGGGAATCAAAGCGAGAAACCGGGCGGAAGCGGCAGCCCGGCCATCATCTTCTGCTGCCGCTCCTTCTGAGCCTCGTCCACCTTGACCAGCGCCTGATTGACCGCGGCCGCGACCAGATCCTCGATCAGGCCCTTGTCCTGCTCGGCCCAGATCGCATCGTCGATACGCACCTCGCGCACCTGCCGGTCGCCGCGCATCACGACGCGGACCATGCCCCCGCCGGCCTCGCCGGTGACCTCGAGCTCGGCCAGCTCCTTCTGCATCTGCTCCATGCGTTCCTGAAGCTTCCGTGCCTGCTGCATCATCTTGCCGATGTTCATGCCTCGTCCCTCGCATCCGTGGAATCGTCGCTGGCGCCGGGCGGACGGACGTCGATGAGGCTTGCGCCCATCTCGCGCATCAGCGCCCGCACGTGCGGATCCTGTTCGGCGTACCGGCGCAGGCGTTCCTCCTCCTTCCGGGCGCGGCGTTCGTGCTCCTCGTGCAGCGTCCGGCCACGGCCGTTCTTTCTTGCCTCCCAGAGCACCTCCCGGCCGAGCCATTCGGCAAAGGCCAGACGATCGCCCTGCGACAGGGTCCGCTGCTGCGCCGCATCGAGCGCCAGGCGAACCTTAGCGCCGAACTCCAGACATGCCACATGCTCCAGAAGCGCCGCGATCGCCGGATTCACCTCGGCGTAGGCCCGGACCGCCTCGTCCCAGTTCCGGAAGCCCGGCGCATCAACCGGCGGCAACGGAAGATCGGGCTCATCCGGGGCTTCCGCCTCGCGGCGGTCGCGCGCATCCGGCTCCGGAGCATCGCCGTGTTCCGGCCCGGAAACGGCAGGCGCCATCCCGCCCGATCCGCCCGCATCCTCGGGCTGCGCGACCGGCGCGATCTCGTTCAGGCCCGCCAGCCGCAGCAACAGCATCTCGGCCGCCTGCCGCTCGTCGGCAAGCCCCAGATCACCCAGACCCCGGATCAGCACCTGATAGCGCCAGTCCAGCGCGCGCGCATCGGCGAGATCCTTCCATCGCGCGATCCAGGAGCGATGCGTTTCATCGGGATGCTCGTCGATCAGGGCGGGATCGACGCGCGCGCAGGCAAGCTCGTGCCAGAGCGCGGCCAGCGCCTGCAGGCACTGCCGCGGCCCGTACCCCTGCTCGATGGCCCGGCGCAGGATCCGGATCGCCTCCGCCCCATCCCCGCGCAGCAGCGCGTCCGAAAGCTCGCGGCCAGCCTGGGGACCCACCAGCCCGAGCGCCTGCCGGACGTCCTCCGGCATGATTCTGCCACCGGAAAACGCGAGCACGCGCTCGGCAAGGCTCAGCGCATCGCGCACGCTGCCGTCGGCGGCGCGGGCGAGAAGATCGAGTGCCGCAGAATCGGCCTCGATGCCTTCCGCATCCAGCACCTGGCGCAGATAGCCGGCGATCTCGCCCACCGAAAGCCTGCGCAAATCGAAACGCTGGCAGCGGGAGCGCACCGTGATCGGAAGCTTCTCGGGCTCCGTCGTCGCAAGGATGAACAGCACCTTTTCGGGCGGCTCCTCCAGCGTCTTGAGCAGCGCGTTGAAGGCGCTGGCCGAAAGCATGTGCGCCTCGTCGATGATGTAGACCCGCATCCGGAGCTTTCCGGGCGGATAGCGGACCGAGTCCAGGATTTCGCGGATGTCGTCCACGCCGGTGTGGGAGGCCGCGTCCATTTCCTGCACGTCAAGACTGCTGCCGGCGGCAATCGAGGAGCAGGCCGGGCACGTCCCGCAGGGCTCGCCCTCGCTCGGGGCATCACAGTTGACGGCCATCGCCATCAGCCGCGCGATCGTCGTCTTGCCCACGCCCCGGATCCCGCACAGCAGATAGGCATGGGCAAGCCGCCCTTCCTTCAGGGCGTTCCGCAGCGTGCGCACGACCACGTCCTGACCGACCAGGTCGGAAAACCGGGACGGGCGCCACCGCCGCGCCAGCACCAGATAGCTCATGGGCTCACTCTATCCGCGGCCGGCGGACAAGGCCAAGGATGCCGGGGCTATTTCGATTCGAGATTGTACACGCCGTCCCAGTCCGGAGGCGGCTCCTGCTTGCGGAACGCGCGGACGCGGGCCAGCAGCGTCTCGGTCGGCCCGTCGCCGGGCATCTCCATCGCCAGCCCCACGAGGATGCGTTCGGCCTCGGCGAAATGGCGCCGGCGCATCATGTTCCAGGCCTGCTCGTAGCGGCGGAACGGCTCGAGATCCGCATCGGAAACCGTCTGGCGGGTGCCAAGCGGCTGGTAGATCGGCACGGGCTGGCTGCGGCCGACGACCCGGACGACATCGACAAAGCGGCAGGCCACGTCGGACCGGACGAGCTCGTACGTGTTGCGGCTGATCAGGATGGGCGTCCGATAAACCTTGTTCACGCCCTCCAGACGCGAGGCGAGGTTCACGTTGTCGCCCATGATCGTGTAGTTCATCCGGGTTTCGGTGCCCATGTTGCCGACCACCATCGGGCCCGAGTTGATTCCCATCCGGACCTGAACCTCGGGAAGCCCGCGCGACTTCCATTCCTCGCGCAGCACCGAAAGCATCGCCTGCTGATCGAGTGCGGCGAGCACGCAGCGAACGGCATGATCGGGCATGTCCACCGGTGCGCCGAAAAAGGCGATGATCGCATCGCCTTCGTACTTGTCGATCGTGCCCTCGTGTTCGAGGATGATGTCGCTCATCGCGGACAGATATTCGTTCAGGAAATGCACCAGCTCCTCGGGGCTCAGGCGTTCGGAGAAGCTGGAAAAACCCGCGATGTCGGAAAAAAACGCGGTCAGCATCCGCTCTTCCCCGCCCAGTTTCAGCATTTCGGGATGTTTGGTCAGCACCTCGACGACTTTCGGCGCCAGATAGTGGGAGAAGGCGTGATGGATGAACCGGCGCTTGCGCGCCTCGACCACGTACTCGAGCAGCGTAACCGGGAGTGTTGCCAGCAGCACGCCGAAAACCAGGTAGGTGATCTTCAGCCAGATGCCGTGGCTGATGAAAAGCCAGAGCGCGAGGCCGATGATGCCGGCAGGCACGCCGATGATGCTCAGACTCTGGATGATGGGCCCGGTGCGCAGCACGAGGCGGCCGCACAGGAGGCTGAACAGCAGCACGCCCAAAAGCTCGAAGACGCCGAGCATCTGGGGCCGGTGGATTTCCTGGTGGTTCAGGACGTTTGAAATCGCCGCGGCGTGGCCCTCGACTCCGGGGAAGGTCGAATCGAACGGGCTCGGCCGGTAGTCGTAGACGCCGCGCGCGGTCACGCCGACGAGCACGATCGCATCGCGGAAGCGTTCGGGCGGCACCCGTCCGGTCAGCACATCCGCGGCCGGGATGTGCGCAAAGGTGCCGCCGGGGCCGTAATGGTTGAGCAACATCCCGCCGGAGCGGTCCACCTGGATTTCGTAGTCGCCAAGGCGCACCTCGTCCACGCCCGCATAGCCGATCCGGGCCGAAAGCTCCGGCCATCCGAGTGCGATCCTCAGCGTCTGCAGATCGAGGCTCGGATAGACAAAGCCCTCGAGCTCGGCCACAAGCGGAACGCGCCGGACCATGCCGTCGGCATCGGGGAAGAAGTTGAAAAACCCGGAGGCATCGACCGCGCGGGTCAGTCGCGGAAGATTCCCCTCGACGGCCGCCATGCGCGGCACACCGATGATGCGTCGCTGAGCGAGCTCGACCGTCATCGCGGACGGCTGCAGAAGCTCGGAATCGCGGCTTCGTTCGGCCCGGGCAAGATTGGGCACATCCGATCCCTGGGCATAGAAAAAGTAGCCGAGAGCCACCCGGTCGTGATACCGGCGAAGCACTTCCGCGAGCTTTGCATCGGCATCGCCGATCTCGCGATGACCGGCAAGCCAGTCCGCAACCGCGCGGGCGCCCTCGCCATCGCTTCCGAGCAGGCGCAGGGCTTCGTCGATCGGGTTGCGCTGGGGCTCCGAGAAGACGATGTCGAAGCCCATCGCCTTCGCCCCGCCCTCGCCGAGGACACGATCGATCAGCTCCGCAATCCGGTCCCGCGGCCAGGGCCAGCGGCCGATTTCGGTGATGGAATCGTCGTCCACGGCCAGGATCACGACCCTGGGATCCGGCTGGATCGGCCCGCGGATCTTGAAGCGCTGATCGAGGGTCTTGAGTTCGATCTGGTCAAAGAAGTCCGGCTGGAAGAAGGCCACGAGAAAGGCCACCAGCGACATCACGACCACCAGCGGAAAGCTGATCCATTCCTGCCGACGATCGAGAATGTCGAATACCCTGCCGAACAATGGTCCTCCCCACCGCGGTGGCCAGCCGCTTCAAGCGTAGCTGAATCCCGCTTCGGGGGCAAAAAACGCCGGCCGCTCGTGGCCGGCGCCTCGTGGTTGACCGGCAAAGGCCCTAGTCGACGCGCGTGCGTTCCTCCTGCTCTTGCGCGGTCTTGCAGTCGATGCACAGTGTTGTGACCGGCCGCGCCTGAAGGCGCTTGACGCTGATGTCGTTGCCGCAGGACTCGCAGATGCCGAACTCGCCGTTGCGGATCCGCTCCAGCGCCTGGTTGATCTTCTTGATGAGCTTGCGCTCCCGGTCCTTGATGCGCAGATCGAAGTTCAGGTCCGTTTCCATCGTCGCCTGATCGGTCGGGTCGGGAAAGGCCGTCGTTTCCATCTCGTGCATTGCGTGCACGCTTTCGGCCTGCCCCCGCTCGAGCTCCTCGCGCCACGCCAGGAGCTGCTTTTCAAACTCGGCCAGTTGCTTCTTGGTCAGCGCCATCGCAAACCTCCTCGGTTTCCCGGTGCCGCCCTGATCGCCGCACCGAACGCGTAAAAGGAGCGGAACCTTAGCGCCCGCGCCCAGGCGTGTAAATGCGGGAGGCCGCGGCCAGCAGGGCGTTGAATGCAGCCGCCCAGCGCGCGGCAAGCTCGGGCATGACAGGCGGCGAAATCCCGAGCCTTGCAAGGCTCGTCACCGGAAGATCGAGCCCGCAGGGAAGAATCGGCGCATAGGCCTCAGGCGCTACGCTCACGTTCAGACCCACGCCATGGTAGGCCACGCCGCGACGGATCCGGACACCCAGCGCCGCAAGCTTCGCCTCGCCCGCCCAGACGCCGGGAGCGCCGCTGCGCCTGCCGGCAGCCACCCCAAACCCGGCGGCAAGATCAATGACCGATTGTTCCAGCAGTGTGACATACGCCCGGACTCCGAGGCCGTGCCTGCGCAGGTCCAGCACGGGGTACATCATCAACTGGCCGGGGCCGTGATAGGTCGTCTCTCCGCCCCGGTCGGTGCGGATCACCTCGACCTGGGCGCCCCCCTTCAGGTTCCGGATTCCGCGATGCCCGGTCGTGTAGACCGGCTCGTGCTCGCAGAACCAGAGCACCTCATCCGCGCCTCCCGAGGCGATCGCGCGGGCCCGCGCTTGCATCCGTTCGAGAAAGGGGCGGTAGCGCTGCCTGCCAAGCCAGCGCCAGACAAGGCCGGATGCCCTCCGCGCTTCCGTTACGAATCGCCCGGAAACAGCCAAGGCGCTTCCTTCCGACGGCGCGCCTCATAGGCCCGGATCGCATCCGCATGCTCAAGCGTAAGCCCGATGTCGTCGAGCCCCTCGAGCAGGCAGCGCTTGCGAAAGGCGTCGATTTCGAACCGGATCACCTCGCCGGAAGGCGTCGTGATCGTCTGATCGGGCAGATCCACGTCCAGCGTGTACCCTTCCTGGGCCTCGCATTCCGCAAACAGCCGGTCCACCACGTCCGCATCGAGCACGATCGGCAGGATGCCGTTCTTGAAGCAGTTGTTGTAGAAGATGTCCGCGAACGACGGCGCGATGATGCAGCGGAAGCCGTAGTCGAGCAGCGCCCAGGGCGCGTGCTCGCGCGAGGAGCCGCAGCCGAAGT
>CAYNLY010000027.1:12491-22776 GCA_964398225.1 uncultured Zetaproteobacteria bacterium | reverse complement strand
GGCCGGCGTGCCGCATCGCTGGGGCGGGAGCGACCGACGGGGAATCGACTGCTCGGGCCTGGTTCAGCGCGCCTATGCCGAGGTCTACGGCCTGGTCATCCCCCGGACGACGCGCGAACAGGCGCGGGTCGGGCGCACGATTCCGCCACGGGCGCTCCGCGCCGGGGACCTCGTGTTCTTCCGCATCGGAGGCGGACGCCATGTCGGCATCTATCTCGGGAACGGCCGCTTCTTTCATGCCTCGAAATCGCGCGGCGTCGTCCTGTCCGATCTGCACGACCGCTACTGGCGCGACCACTACTGGAAATCGGTCCGCATCCTGGAAGCGGGCGGCGCCCGCTACGCCCGGCGCTAGCCGTTCCAGAGGATGCGCCGGCCCTCGCGCCGGAAACCGTGGCGGATGATGCGCGCCAGCGTTTCCGGGTAGAGCCGGTGTTCGACCGCATGAATGCGCTCATGGAGGCTTGCTTCGTCGTCGTCGTCCCGGACCGGAACCGGCGACTGGGCGAGAATCGGGCCGCCGTCCAGCACTTCGTCGACCAGATGCACGGTCACGCCGGTGTACTTGACGCCGTAGGCGAGCGCATCGCGCACCGCGTGCGCGCCGGGGAAGGCCGGGAGCAGCGCGGGATGGATGTTGACGATCCGGTCGCGGAAGCGCTCGACGAACGGCGAGGAAAGAATGCGCATGTAGCCCGCAAGGACGATCCAGGTGCAATCCGCGGCTTCGATCGCCTCCGCGCATGCCTGATCGAACGACGCCCGATCCGGATAGTCGGCGGGCGAAAGGTGCAGCACGAGCGGCACGCCGGCAGCCCGGGCGATCGAAAGCGCGCCCGCATCCGGGCGGTCGGACAGCACCAGGCGCACCTCGACCGGGCAGCTTCCATCCCTTGCCGCGTCAAGAATGGCCCTGAGGTTGCTGCCCTTGCCCGAGGCCATGACGGCGATGGGTACGGGATTCGGCGCGCTCATCGTGCTTCCTCCGTCGTCATCCGGCCGCAGCCTGCGAGGCGGCCAGGGCCTGGTCGAGATCGGCGAGGATGTCGTCGATGTGTTCGATTCCGATGCTCAGGCGGATCATGTCGGGCGTGACGCCGGCCTTTTCCAGTTCGTCCTCGGTCAGCTGGCGGTGCGTGGTCGATGCCGGATGCGCGGCCAGAGACTTGGCGTCGCCGATGTTCACGAGCCGCTTGAACAGCTTCAGGGCGTCGTAGCAGCGGACCGCGGCCTCGAATCCGCCGCGCACGCCGAAGGTCAGGATGCCGGACGGCCGGCCGTTGGCGTATTTCCGGGCCAGTTCGTAATAGGGCGAGTCCTCAAGCCCCGCATACTGCACCCAGGCCACGGCCGGATGTTCCTTCAGAAACCGGGCCACGGCCAGGGCATTCTCGCAATGACGCTCCATGCGCAGCGGCAGGGTTTCCAGACCCTGCAGGATCAGAAACGCGTTCATCGGGCTGATCGCGGCGCCGGTGTTGCGAAGCGGAACCGTCCGCGCGCGGGCGATGAAGGCGGCTTCGCCCATCGCCTCGGTGTACACCACGCCATGGTAGGACGGCTCGGGTTCGTTGAGCATCGGAAAGCGGTCGGGATGCTCGGCCCAGGGGAAGCGCCCGGAGTCCACGATCATGCCTCCGAGCGAGGTGCCGTGTCCGCCCACGTACTTGGTCAGCGAATACACGACGATCGCCGCGCCGTAGTCGATCGGACGGATCAGGCCCGGGGCCACGGTGTTGTCGACGATCACGGGCACGCCATGCCGCTCGGCCATCGCGCATACGGCCTCGAGATCCACGACGTTTCCAGCCGGATTTCCGATCGACTCGCAGTAGACCGCCGAGGTGTTGGCGTCGATCAGTTTTTCCAGGGACTCGGCGCGGTCGTCCTCGGCAAAGCGCACCTCGATCCCGAGGCTCGGCAGCATGTGCGCAAACAGCGTGTAGGTGCCGCCGTAGAGCATCGGCACGCTGACGATGTTGTTGCCCGCGCGGGCGATCGTCAGGATCGCGTAGGTGATGGCCGCACTGCCCGCGCTGGTGGCAAGCCCGGCGATGCCGCCGTCGAGTTCCGCCATGCGCTTTTCCAGGACGTCGGCGGTGGGGTTCATGATGCGGGTGTAGATGTTGCCCGGCACCTCGAGATTGAACAGATCGGCGCCGTGCTGGGCATTGTCGAACTCGTAGGCGACGGTCTGGTAGATCGGAACGGCGACCGCCTTGGTCACCGGATCGGTTTCGTAGCCGCCGTGGATCGCGATGGTTTCCTTTTTCATGGTGCTTCCTTTTTTCCTTGATTCAGGGGCGCCGGGCCGGCCGTGAGGCAGCGAAGTCGGTGCGCTCGTAGACCATGCCCAGCCAGTTGTTGAAGATGGACTTCGCAGTATCGCGCCAGGTGTTCTCAAGTAAAGGCTCGATGTGCGCTTCGGGAAATGGGGGAAGCGGCCGGCCGCATGCCCTTGCCTGTTCGACTTCGTGGCGGTGACGCTCGGCGATGGTGCGGGCATCCTCGTTCAGATAATGCTCCGGATACGGAGGGTAGTCCTCGCGCTCGCCTTCGTGGAAGCGTCGAACCTCGCGCTTGTATTCCTTGAGCAGGCTGTTGGTGTCGTATTCGGGATGGCCCTGAAAGAAAACGAAGCGGTACTGGTCGGGGCTCACCGCCATGTGCACCCCCGCTTCCTCGCTTTCGATCAGGATGCTCAGACCCGCCTTTTCCAGCGCTTCCCGGCCCACCTCGTTGAAGCGCGAATGCGGCACGTCGAACACCGTGTTCGTATCGCGCAGCAGCGGATGCTCCTTCTGCACAACCCGATGGGAATAGACGCCCCAGAGCTTGCGGCCGATCGGTCGCCGTTCGATGCGATAGAGCATCTTGACCAGGGCATGCGTGGCCAGACACGAGCACAGGATGCTGGTGACATTCCCGGCCGCCCAGTCGATCACCCGGCGCAGCGGCTCCCAGAACGGCTCCATCTCCAGGCGCGGGTTGGAGATGTTGGCGCCCGTGACGATCAGCGCATCGAGGCCCATGCGCCGGATCTCGTCGAACGGTTCGTAATAGCGCTCGATGTAGGCCCGGGTTTCCTCGCTGCGCTGAAGCCCCTCCACGGTGAAGGGATGCACGAAGACCTGGACGATCTGGTTGCAGCTTCCGACCAGGCGCATGAACTGCATCTCGGTGGCGATCAGGGCCGCATCCGGCATCATGTTCAGCAGGCCGATGTGCAGCTCGCGGATGTCCTGTTTCAGGGCCTCATCGAGCGAGAGCACCTTTTCGCCGCGCTGGCGCAGCTTGGCCAGTGCGGGCAGCGGCCGATGTTCGACGAGCGGCACCGGATCAGCCCTTGTCGCGCGCGCGTAGCGCCGCGCCGTTGCCGTGTCTAGAGCTCATCGACAAAGCGGGTGAAGGCGCGCACGTCCTCGCGCGGGGTGCGGTAGCTGTTGACCGGGTGTTCGGTGTCTTCGTAGCCCAGCGCCATGCCGCAGAGCAGCATCCAGTCATCTTCGATGCCCAGCGCTTCCCGGACCAGCGACGGATACTCAGCAAGCGCCGCCTGCGGACAGGTGGCCAGTCCTTCCTCGATGGCCATCAGCATGATCGACTGAAGAAACATGCCGTAATCCAGCAGCGAGCCCTGGCCGAGCCGCCGGTCCATGAAGAAGAACAGCGCCACCGGCGCGCCAAACGCCCGATAGTTCGCGGCCCACTGCGCCTCCCGGCGCGCCCGGTCCTCCCTGGCGATGCCGAGCGCCTGATAGAGCTGCATCCCGCAGGCGAACCGCCGCTCCTTGTAGGGTGAGAACCACGCCTTGGGATAATACGCGTAATCGGGTTGGGGAGCGATGCCGCTTTTGTGGGCGTCCAGCAGGCGCTGTTCGATGCGCGCCTTGGCCTTTCCGGTGACGACGACCACCTGCCAAGGCTGGGCGTTCGCCCCGCTCGGCGCATGCCGCGCGGCATCGAGGATGCGCTCGATCTGCTCGCGCGCGACCGGCCGGTCGCGAAAGGCGCGCACCGACTTGCGCGCAAGTAGCGCCTCTCGAACGTTCATGCACGAAGCTTAGGCCAAGCGCGCGCGGGCTTCCATCGGCGGTGCTTGGCGTTCCCGCCGCTCGCGACTACGCTAGGCCATCATGAGCCGGAAGCTGCTTTACCTGATCGTGTCCGCCTTCTGCGCCGCAGTCGGGCTGCTTGCGGTGGCGATGCTCTGGCTCATGGATCCCCTCGACATCGGGGTTGAGCGGGCGTGGTATCGCCTGCTGCTTCCGGCGCATACCTCGGCTGCTGCGCAGAACATCGTCCGCATCGATCTCGACGGCGCCGATGCGCGCGCTCAGTTGGCCAAGACGCTCAGGGTCGTTGCCCGCCATCGACCTGCCGCCGTCGGGGTGCTTCTGGATCTCTCGGAGCCTGCGGAAAGCTCCACCCGTGAGCTGTGGGGAAAGCTTGAGGACTATGCCGCGGATGTCGGCAAAAAAATGCCGCGCACTTCCGCGAGGCTGCGCCGGCTCGCGAAACAGGGCCGATGGCTTGACGACCGGGACGGCCGGCTTGCCGAGGCCATACGGAAAACCCCCGGGATCTACCTGGCGATGTGGAGCGCGCAGGCGGAAGAAGCGAAGGAACTCGAGGCGCACCTCGTCAAGCCGGCGCTGCTCGGTGCCCGCGGGCTGCCCGAAACGGTTCAGGTCCGGCAGCCGGTGCGCCCTCCGCTTGCCGCGTTCGTTGAGGAAGCCAGCGGCGTGGGCGATGCGTCCATCGCACCGGACGACGGCCGAAAGGACATCCTGCGCGTGCGCCTGATCAGCCCGATGGGCGGACGCTGGGTGCCCACCCTGCCGCTGCTTCTCGCCGTCAAAAAGGCCGTCGGGCATACCCAGAGCATCCGAGTGGAGCTTCCCGGCAAGGGGATTTCCTACGGCGATTTCCGGCTGCCCGTCGATCGTGCGGGGCGCCTGATGCTTGGCTTTACGGCAGCACCGAACGGGGAAGCCTTTCCCGTCCTTTCGGCCAGCGAGGTGCTGGCAGGAAAGCTTGGCTGGCGGCAGCTCAAGGACAAGATCGTGCTGATCGGCCTGCCGGAAGCGCCCCGCTGGGATACGCCGGCGGGATGGCTGACCGATCGGGAGCTCATCGCGCATGCGATTGCGGCGGTGATCGACAGCCATTATTTCGTTCCCCACCGCCAGTCCCGGTGGATCGCCTCAGGGCTGCTGCTTGCCTTGCTGGCGCTGTTGGCGCTCGCCATCGCGCGCTTGCCGCTCTGGATCTCCTCGATCATCGCCGCGCTGATGGCAACCGGTCTGGTCGCGCTCGATGCCTGGCTGCTTCTGGTGCGCCACATCTGGCTGCCGCTGGGGCTGAATCTGAGCGTGGTGCTGCTTGCGTTCGTCGTCCTGTTCGGCCTGCGTCTGTTTGCCGACCATCAGGTGCGCGTCCAGCGTGAGTCGGCCGCAATCCGGCGCGATCTCGGTCTGATGCATCAGCAGCGGGGCAATCTGGACAAGGCGCTGACCGTGTTCGTGGATCTGCCGCCCGATCCGGAGTCGTTCCAGCTCATGTACCGGCTGGGCAAGGAGTTCGAGCGCAAGCGGCGGTTTCACCATGCCGTCGAGGCTTACGACTGGATTCTCGCCCGCGATCCCGACTACCGCGACACCCAGGCGCGACGCAACAAGGCCAGCCAGCTGGAGGCGGCCGGGATGACGGCCACCGGAACCTCGGCTGCGCCCCTGCTCATCGAGGGCATGGACCACAAGCCCACGCTCGGCCGTTACGAGATCGAGAAGCTGATCGGGCAGGGGGCGATGGGCGAGGTCTATCTCGGTCGCGACCCGAGCATCGGACGCGTCGTGGCGATCAAGACCCTGCCGCTGGCCAGCGAGTTCGAGCCCGAGGAGCTCGACGAGATCCGCAGCCGCTTCTTCCACGAGGCGGCCGCGGCCGGAAGGCTCAACCATACCAACATTGTCACGATCTACGATGTGGGCGAGGAACACGATCTGGCCTTCATGGCCATGGAATACATCGATGGCTATTCCCTGAATCAGCATGCCAAACCCGGGTCGCTGCTGCCGATCGAGCGCGTGGTGCGCTACATCGCAGACACTGCTGATGCGCTGGACTATGCCCACGGCGAAGGCATTGTTCACCGGGATGTGAAGCCTGCGAACCTGATGATCGACAAGGCCAAGGATCTGGTGAAGATCACCGATTTCGGAATCGCGCGCATCACCTCAAGCAGCCGCACGAAAACCGGCATGCTCCTGGGAACGCCAAGCTACATGAGTCCCGAGCAGGCGATGGGGCATCCGGTGGATCATCGGGCCGACATCTTTTCGCTCGGAACGACGCTGTTCGTGCTGCTGACGGGCCAGAAGCCGTTTCCGGGCGATTCGCTGGCGGCGATTTCCTATCAGATCATCCATGAAAAGCATCCGGATGTGCGCAAGCTGAACCCGAACGTACCTCAGCCGCTCAAGCGCATCATCGACAAGGCCCTGCAGAAGAATCCCGACGATCGCTATCAGTCCGCCGCAGCGATGGCGCGGGAGCTGAGAAAGCTGCTCAAGGACTGATCGAGCGCAAACGGAAGCCGGGCAAAAAATCGGGGCGGCCTACTGGCCGCCCCGCGCAAGGAAAGGGTTCGAAATCGCTAGTTCGATAGCGAAAGCCGACGCAGCGCCTCGATGCGCGCCTCGATCGGCGGATGGCTCGCAAACAGCGCGGAGAAGCCGCCCGGCCGTCCGAAAATCTTGAGTGTGGCCAGCTGATCGCTGGGGGCAAGCGCCGAAGCCGGCTCCTCGGCCGGAATCTGCCGCGCGATTGCATCGATTTTCCGCAGGGCGCGGATCATCGGATCGGCCCCGACCATGCGCGCAGCAAAAGCGTCGGCCGCAAACTCCCGCCGCCGCGAATGCCACATCACGACGATCATCGCGAGAATCGAGAACAGAATCTGAAGCAGCATGTCCACGACGAAATAGACGAGGTAGTTCATCTCGCCGTCGCGGCTGCTGGCCACAAGGCGCGCGATCATGCTCGCAAGGAAATAGACGAAGGTGTTCATCAGTCCCTGGAGCAGCGTGGTCGCCACCATGTCGCCGTTGACGATGTGGCCCACCTCATGCGCGAGCACGGCGCGCACCTCGTCGTCGCTCAGATTCGTGACCAGACCGGAGGAAACGGCCACCATCGCCGAGTTGCGCGTGGGCCCGGTGGCGAACGCGTTGGGCTCGTCGTCCCAGTAGACCCAGACCTCGGGCATCTTGATGCCGTTGCGCCGGGCCAGTTCCTTGACGGTGTTGAACACCAGCGCTTCCTTCGGGGTCTTCGGCTCGACGACCTGCTGCATCCGGTACATGCCCTTGGCCATCGGCTTGGACATCAGCAGCGAGATGAAGGCGCCGCCGAATCCGAACACCATGGCCCAGGCAAACTGATGCGCGGCGAAGCTTCCCCGCAGGTCGATGCCGAAGGCGGGAAGCACGAAATGGATCAGCACGTTCCCGGAAACGACCAGGGTGAGAAAGACGAGCAGGTTGGCGACGATGAGCAAGAACAGTCCTTTCAGGGATTTCAAGGACAACCTCCTGTGGTTCGGGTTTGCCGTTGCAGGGCCTGCGGAATATGCGGGCGGGAGCTCCGGTTTTCAACCCGTGCTTGAAAAGGGGCGCGCCCTGCCCTATGCATTGGAACATGAGTGATCACGAACCCGAAATCGTCCGCGACGCCGAAATCGTCGTGCCCCCTGACGCCGAGCAGGCCGAGGCGCCCGGAAACCGGGCCATCGTCCGGCCCGAGGATGTCCTTCCCGGTCAGCTTCTGATCCTGCCGCTTTCCTCCCGCCCGCTCTTTCCCGGCCTGGTCGTGCCGCTGATGTACGAAGGCTCCGAGATGGCCAAGGTGCTGCGCGCGCTGGTCGAAGGCCATTCGCGGCACGTGGGTCTGGTGCTGCTGCGCGACGAGAACGGCCCGTTCAAGCCTGAAAACCTCTACAGCGTCGGCGTGGCCGCGCGCGTGGCCAAGGCGGTCGAGATCGAGGGTCAGGGCATTCATCTCGTCGTCGAATGCCTCAAGCGTTTCCGGATCGAGCAGTTTCTGACCAACGAAAATCCGATCCGGGTGCTGGTGCGCTACCACGAGGAAACCTCGTACCGGGACAATCTCGAGCTGCGCGCCTACACGGTGGCGATCATCAACACGATCAAGGAGCTGCTCAAGCACAATCCGCTGCACGAGGAGGAGCTCAAGGTCTTCGCTTCCCGGTTCAGCGTGGACGAGCCGAGCAGGCTGGCCGATTTCGCGGCAAGCCTGACCACGGCACCCCGCGAGGAGCTGCAGGAGGTGCTCGAAACCTTCCCGATCTTCGATCGGATGAAGAAGGTTCTGGCGCTGCTCAACCGCGAACTGAACGTCAGCAAGGTCCAGAGCCGGATCCGCAAGAACATCGACGAGCGCGTGTCCGAACAGCAGCGGAAGTTCTTCCTTCAGGAACAGCTGCACGAAATCCAGCGCGAGCTCGGGATGGAGCAGGATCCTCGCGAGCAGGAGATCAAGCGCTTCAAGCAGCGGGTGAAGAAGCTCAAGCTTTCCAAGGAGGCGCGCGAGGTCTTCGACGAGGAGATCCGCAAGCTGTCCATGCTCGATCCCAGTTCGCCGGAATACGGCGTGACCCGGAACTACCTGGACTGGCTGACGAGCCTTCCCTGGGGGAAGTTCGCCAAAGACCGCTTCGATCTGAAGCGCGCGCGCCGGATTCTGGACCGCGACCATTCGGGGCTCGAGGACGTCAAGGACCGCATTCTCGAGTTCATCGCCGTGGGTGCGCGCAAGCGCGAGATCGGCGGCTCGATCGTGCTGTTCGTCGGCCCGCCCGGCGTGGGCAAGACCTCGATCGGCCGCGCGATTGCCGAGGCGGTCGGCCGGCCCTTCTTCCGCTTCTCGGTCGGCGGCATGCGCGACGAGGCCGAAATCAAGGGCCACCGGCGCACCTACATCGGCGCGATGCCGGGCAAGATCATCCAGGCGCTGAAGCAGGTGAAGGTGGCCAATCCGGTGATCATGATCGACGAGGTGGACAAGATCGGCGCCGATTTCCGCGGCGATCCGGCGAGCGCCCTGCTCGAGGTGCTCGATCCGGAGCAGAACGTCGATTTCCTCGACCACTATCTCGACGTGCGCTTCGATCTGTCCAACGTGCTGTTCCTGCTGACCGCAAACCAGCTCGACACGGTGCCCCCGCCGTTGCTCGACCGGGCCGAGATCATCCGCCTGCCCGGCTACATCACCGACGAGAAGGTCGAGATCGCGCGCAAGCATCTCTGGCCGCGGCAGCTCAAGGAACACGGGCTTACGCGCGAGGACGTGCGCATCAGCCCCGGTGTGTTCCGGCGCCTGGTCGAGGACTATGCGCGCGAGCCCGGCGTGCGCCGGCTGGAACAGCTGATCAAGAAAATCCTGCGCAAGGTGGCCCGAAGGATCGCCGAGGGCGATCTGACCCCGCCCGTGCGGGTGACGGTGCGCAACCTCGAGGAGTTCGTCGGCAAGCCCCGGTTCCGCGAGGAGCCGATCCGCACCGGCGTCGGACTGGCCACGGGACTGGCCTGGACCGCGCTGGGCGGTGCCACGCTGACGCTCGAGGCCACGATCGTGCACCGCGACCGGCGCGGGCTGAAGGTCACGGGTCAGGTAGGCAAGGTGATGCAGGAGTCGGCGGAAATCGCCTATTCCTACATCACCGCGCACCTGGGGCGATTCGGTGCGCCGGCGGACTTCTTCGATTCCGCGTACGTGCATCTGCACGTGCCCGAGGGCGCGGTGCCCAAGGACGGTCCTTCGGCCGGCATCACGATGGCCACGGCGCTGCTGTCGCTGGCGCTGAACCGGCCGCCCGCCCGCATCGCGATGACCGGTGAGCTTACCCTGACCGGCGAGGTGCTGGCGATCGGCGGCGTGCGCGAAAAGCTGCTGGCGGCCAAGCGGCTGGGCATTAGCGAGGTGATCCTGCCTCAGGCCAACAAGGTGGATGTGGACGAGCTTCCCGAAAGCGTGCGCGAGGGCCTTACGATCCACTACGTGAAGCACTTCCGGGACGTGGCCCGACTGATGTTCGGCGTGCGCATGCGGCCGGCGCGCAGCCGAACATCCTGATTTCCCCGGTCTGGCCTGCGGGTCCGGCCAGCCCATCGGGGTGTTGCGGGCTGCGGCTTCAGCGCGTTTCGGCGCGCTCCACGGCCGGAACGGCGCTCGGTGGCTGTGGCGCGGGCGTGCGCTGTTCACG
>CAYNLY010000027.1:0-12391 GCA_964398225.1 uncultured Zetaproteobacteria bacterium | reverse complement strand
GCTCCACGGCCGGAACGGCGCTCGGTGGCTGTGGCGCGGGCGTGCGCTGTTCACGGGCCACGATCAGACCCGCGCCAACGATCAGCAGATCGCCGATCAGGCCCGGCGCATCGGGCAGTTCATCCCAGAACAGATATCCAATCAGACCGGCAAAGAGCAGGCTGGAATATCCCAGGGGGGATACCCGCGAGGCGGGCGCGCGGGCATAGGCGGCGGTCAGCCCCAGTTGACCGACGCTGCCGGCAAGTCCCATGGCCAGAAGCATTGCCCAGGCTTCGGCCGGGGGCCAGACCCAATGCCCGGCGAAAAGCGGCAGCGCGGAAAAGCCGGTGGAAAGAAGCGCAAACCAGGAGACGATGCGGATGCCGGGTTCGGTATCGCTCAGGCGCTTGACGCATGCCAGCGCGATGCCGGCCAGCAGGCCCGAGCCCAGTCCGATGAGGCCGGCGGCGGAGGCAAGCTGCGAATCCGGGCGGAACAGCAGCAGCAGCCCGGCAAAGCCGATCGCAAGCGCGCCCAGACGGTGGCGGGTGGCCTGTTCGTGCATCCAGAGCATCGCGATCGCGGCCACGAAGATCGGCGAGGTGTAGTTGAGCAGCAGCGCATCGGCCAGCGGCAGTCGCGCCAGCGCGTGGAAATACAGGTACATGGCCGCAAGCCCCGAAACCGCGCGCAGCAGATGCAGCGGCATCCGGCGCGTGGCCAGGCGCACCTGCTGCCGGATGAGCAGCGGCAGCAGAAAGACCAGCGCCATCGCGTTGCGGAAGAAAACCAGTTCGGCTTCGGGCAGGGCGCCGCTCAGCACTCGCACGAGCGCCCCCATCGCGGCAAAACCCGCGGCCGAGATGAGCGCGAAGCCGATCCAGGTCCGGTCCGCCATGCTCAGCGGCGGAAAGAAGCCAGCAGAAGCAGCACCACGCCGATGCTGATGCAGGCATCGGCCACATTGAACGCCGGCCAGTGATATTCGCGGCCGCCGATCCGCACGTACCAGTCGATGAAGTCCACGACATAGCCGAGCCGGGCCCGGTCGAGGATGTTGCCGGCCGCGCCCGCCAGAATCAGCACGAGCAGCCACGAGGTGGGCCCGGCCCTGCGCCGCTCGCCGATCCACCAGAACAGCACCGCGAACGCGATGCCGATCGTCACGCCCAGAAGCAGCCAGGCGCGCCATGCGTCCGGCAGGTCGGCGAACATCGAGAAGGCCACGCCGGTGTTGTAGGCGCGGACGATGCTGAAAAAGCCGTCGACGACGACGAAGGGACGGAAATCCGGCTGCTGGATCCACCATTTCGTCAGCTGGTCGAGCGCCAAAAGCAGCGCGAACAGCGCAATCTGCGCCTGCGTGCGGCTCAGCATGGGCGCATCCTGACATCCTCGACCGGCGGCATGGGTTCCAAGGCTAGTCGAGCAGCTGGAAAATGGCGATGTAATGGCAGATTGCGCCCGCGATCACGAACAGGTGCCATACGCCGTGCGCCCAGCGCCAGCGCTCGTCGTTCAGATAGAAGGCCACGCCGCCGGTGTAGGCGAGTCCCCCCGCCACGAGCCAGCCGGCCTGCGCGCCGGTGATCGCTTTGAGCAGCGGCTGGATCGCGATCAGGATCAGCCAGCCCATGGCCAGATAGATCAGAAGCTGCGGATGACGGTGTCCATCCCGGTGCAGCGCATCGAGCACGATCCCGACGGCCGCCATGCCCCAGATCACGCCGAAGATGCTCCAGCCCCAGGCCGGCGGCAGCGCGAGCAGCGCAAACGGCGTGTAGCTGCCGGCGATCATCAGGTAGATCGAAATGTGATCCAGCTTCTGCCAGCGGGGATGCTCGGCGCCGGGGCTCAGGAAATGATGAAGGGCGGAAGCGGCAAAGAGCAGCACGAGCATCAGCCCGTAGATCGAGACCGCCACGTATTCGCGCGCCCCATCGGCGCGGACGAGCAGCCAGACGGCGCCGGCCGCTGCCGGCAGCACCATCGCCAGGTGGCTGATCGCGTCGAAATGCCGCGTCAGGCGTCCGATCAGCCGGCGACCACCCGATAGCATCGCGGACAGAGCGCTCCATGCACCTCGTGCGACGGATCGGCGGGCTGCCCGACGATCCAGCAGCGGGGGCACTTCACGCCATCGGCCGGCTTCACCGTAAGCTCGGGGCCGGCCTCGATCGAGGCGACGATGAACAGCTGCTCCAGCGGCTCGCCGAGGCGGGCGGCCAGCCCCTCATCGAGCTCCGGCACGGTGACCGCGGCGCCGATCGAGGAGCCGATCCGGCCGTCCTTCTTGGCCTTGTCGAGCGCCGTGTTCACCCGCTCGCGAAGTTCGAAGAAGGCCTGCCAGGCCGCCTCGTCAATCGCGCAGTCGGTGACGCTGACAAAGCGCTGCAGGTGCACGCTCTCGCGGGCCGCGCCGGGCAGGTGCTCCCAGGCTTCCTCGGCGGTGAACGGAAGCACCGGCGCGATCAGACGGATCAGGCAGTCGGCCAGCTCGTGGATCGTGGCCCGGGCCGAACGGCGTCGCTCCGAGTCGGGGGCGTCGCAGTAGACCCGGTCCTTGATCGCATCGAGGTAGAAGCCGCCGAGATCGACGGTGCAGAACTGATTCACCCGGTGCATGATCCGGTGGAAGCGGTATTGCTCGTAGGCCTCGATCACCTCGCGCGAGAGCTGATGCAGCCGGTGCAGCACCCAGCGGTCGAGGCCGGAGCGAGCGTCGCGCGGCACGCGGTCGCGCTCGGGGTCGAATCCGTCCAGGTTGCCCAGCAGGAAGCGGATCGTGTTGCGGATGCGCCGGTAGGCTTCGGCCCGCTGTTTGAGGATGCTCTCGGAGATACGGACATCCGCCGTATAGTCCTCGCTGGCCACCCACAGGCGGAGGATGTCGGCGCCGTACTGTTCGATGACCTTCTGCGGCGCAACGACGTTGCCGCGGCTTTTCGACATCTTCTCGCCCTTTTCGTCGACGACGAAGCCGTGCGTGAGCACGCCCTTGTAGGGGGCGCGGCCGCGCGTGCCGATCGATTCGAGCAGCGAGGACTGGAACCAGCCGCGGTGCTGGTCGGAGCCCTCGAGGTACAGGTCGGCGGGGCTGTCCAGTTCCTCGCGGCGCTCGAGCACGCAGGCGTGGGTGCTGCCGGAATCGAACCAGACGTCGAGGATGTCGGTCTCCTTGTCGAACGTTTCGCCGCCGCAGGACGGGCAGCGGGCATCCTCGCCGAGGAAGGATTCCACCGGCTCGGTGAACCAGACATCGGCGCCGCCCTTCTCCACCGCCTGTGCCACCCGCTCGATCACCTCGGGTGTGGTGACTTCGTGCGAGCCGCAGCGCGAGCAGCGGATCACGGTGATCGGCACGCCCCAGTTGCGCTGGCGCGAGACGCACCAGTCGGGTCGGCTTTCGACCATCGCGCGGATCCGGTTTTCGCCCCAGGCCGGCGTCCACTGCACGCCCGCGATCGCCTCGAGCGCCTTCTTCCGGAGTCCGCCCTTCTCCATCGAGATGAACCACTGCGGTGTCGCGCGGAAGATCAGCGGCTGGTGGCAGCGCCAGCAGTGCGGATAGCTGTGCCGGATCGTGGACTCCGCAAGCAGCGCGCCCACCTCGTTCAGATGCTCGGTGACGGTCGCGTTGGCCTGGAAGACATGCTGGCCGGCCACGATCGGCGTGCCCTCGACGAACACGCCCTTGTCGTCCACCGGATTGAACGCGGGCAGCCCGTAGCGGACACCGATTTCGTAGTCCTCCTGGCCGTGGCCGGGCGCGGTGTGCACGGCTCCGGTGCCGGCATCGAGCGTGACATGATCGCCGACGAGCACCGGCGCGTCCTGGTCGAGATACGGGTGCCGGAAGCGCCGGTTCTCCAGCCGTTCGCCCCGGAAGCGGGCGACGACCTCGCCTGTGGCGCCGATCGCGGCCAGGGTGTCTGCGCGCAGGTCCTCGGCCATGATCAGGATTTCACCGGCTTCGAGCGCCGGGTTTCCGCCCGCATCGGTGATGCGCACGGCCGCGTACTCGATCGCGGGCCCGACGCTGATCGCAAGGTTGGCCGGGATCGTCCACGGCGTCGTCGTCCAGATCACGATCGCAACCTTGCCGGACAATGCCGGATCGATGTCGGTCAGGGATTCGCCGGCGGGAAACTTCACATGGATGGAGCGCGACTCGTGTTCCTCGTATTCGACCTCGGCCTCGGCCAGCGCGGTGGCGCAGGAGACGCACCAGTGCACGGGTTTGGCGCCGCGGTAGAGCCCGCCGTTGGCGAGGAACCGGCCGAGCTCCCGCACGGTGTCGGCCTCGAACCGGAAGTCCATCGTGATGTAGGGATGCTCCCAGTCGCCGATCACGCCCAGGCGGCGGAACTCCTCCCGCTGGATGGCGATCTGCTCCTCGGCATAGGCGCGGCAGGCCTTGCGGAAGGCGGCCGCATCCTGGAGATCCTTCCCCTGTTTCTTGAACTGTTCCTCAACCTTGAGCTCGATCGGGAGCCCGTGGCAGTCCCAGCCGGGAACGAAGGGCGCATCGAAGCCCATCATCGTCCGCGAGCGCACGACGATGTCCTTGAGCACCTTGTTCACCGCATGGCCGATGTGGATGTGGCCGTTCGCGTACGGCGGTCCGTCGTGCAGGATGAAGCGCGGGCCGCCGGCGCGGCGGTTCCGGATTTCCTCGTAGAGCCCGCGCGCCTCCCAGGCATCGAGCCGCCTGGGCTCGTTGACCGGAAGCTTGCCCCGCATCGGAAAGTCGGTCCTGGGAAGAAAGACCGTGGGCCGGTAGTCGAAACTCGCGTCTGCCACTCGTCACCCCTTTGCTGGAATGGCCCGAAGGATAGGGGCAAAGCCGTCTTTTGTCGCCCGCCCTCAGGCGGGGCGGGGGGCGCTTGCAAGCAGGTCGCGGGCCATCGCGCAGTCCCGCTCGATCTGACGGGCCAGCTCCTCCGGACTGCGGAAGGCTCGGTCCTCGCGGATCCGGGCAACAAAGGTCACCCGGAGGCGCTTGCGGTAGAGCTCGGGATTGTCGTCGAGAATGTGCGTCTCAAGCCTCAGCGTGCGGCCCGCGAAGGTGGGGCGGTAGCCCAGGTAGGCCGCGCCCGGCCAGCACCGGCCCTCGCACTCGGCCCAGACCGCATAGATGCCGGCGGGCGGATGGGCGAGATTGCGCACGTCCAGGTTCGCGGTCGGAAATCCGAGCCTGCGGCCGCGGGCATCCCCCTTGCCCACATGCCCGGAAATCGCATAGGGGCGGCCGAGCAGCGCCGCGGCGAGCTCGAAGTCGGCGGCCTCGATCGCGGACCGGATGCGGCTGGAGGAGACGACCGCGCCCCGAAGCACGAAGGCCGCGGCCTGGCTTACCGTGAAGCCGAGTTCCTCACCGAGCGCCCGAAGCAGTTCGGCGTCGCCCTCCCGGCCGTGGCCGAAGGCGAAATCGTAGCCCGCATGGATGTGCCGGAATCCAAGGGCGGCGTGAAGCCTGCGAATGAAGGCCTCGGCGGAGAGCGCGGCGAGCTCGCGCGTGAAGCGGAGCAGGAACACCCCGTCCATGCCGGCTTCGCGCAGGCGCTCCAGACGCTCGTGCAGATGGCAGAGCCGGCGCGGTTCCTCCTCAGGATAGAGCACGGCGCGCGGGTGCGGCTCGAAGGTGACGGCCACCGCGGGGCCCTTCAGTTCGAGCGCATGCCCCCGGGTTTCCGCGAGAATCTGCTCGTGGCCCAGATGCACGCCGTCGAAGTTGCCGACCGTGATCGCCCCGCCCTGCAGACTGGCGGCGTTCCGGGCGCCCTGCCAGGTGCGTACGAGCTCCATCAGCGCGGGCTTCCGGCAAGCGCGTGCCGCTCCGGCCATTTGCAGACGTCGAACACCGGGCAGCTCGCGCATTTGGGCTTGCGCGCGGTGCAGACGTAGCGCCCGTGCAGGACGAGCCAGTGGTGGGCGTGTCGGAGGAATTCCTCGGGAATGCGCGCGGCAAGCGCCTTTTCCACGGCCAGCGGCGTTTTGCCCGGCGCAAGCCCCGTCCGGTTGGCGACCCGGAAGATGTGCGTGTCCACTGCGATCGTGGGCTCGCCGTACAGCACGTTGAGCATCACGTTGGCGGTCTTTCGGCCGACGCCGGGCAGGGCCTCGAGTTCCTTGCGCGTGCGGGGCACCCGTCCGCCGTGGCGCTCGACGAGGATGCGGCAGGTCCGGATCAGGTTTTTCGCCTTCGAGTTGTACAGCCCGAGGGTGGAGATGTACCGCTTCAGGCCTTCCTCGCCGAGATTGAGCATCTTTTCCGGAGTGTTGGCAACCGGAAACAGGCGCGCGGTGGCCTTGTTGACGCCCGCGTCGGTGGACTGCGCCGAGAGCACGACCGCGACCAGCAGCTCAAACGGCGTCGAGTAGTTCAGTTCGGTGCGGGGCTCGGGATTCCGCTCGCGCAGGATTTCGAAGAACCGCCGGATTTCGGCGGCGCTCATCGAGGCCATCGAGGTCTATTCGTTGACTTCGCGCAGCGTCAGCGTGACCTGGCGGTCGGTGATCTCGCCGGCCGGGTTCAGCACCTGCTCGACGAGGTAGACGGTGTCGTCGGTGATCTTCTCGATGCGCCCGTTGTTCTTGCCCATGTAGTTGCCCCGGCGGACGATGTAGCCCTTGCCGGTCGAATCCTGGATCATCGCCACGCGATCCTTGCCCTTCTTGAAGATGGCGACGAGCTTGAGCGTGGAAAGATCGAACTCCTCGAGCGGTTCGCGCATGCGCTTGGCAAGCCTCGACTGGCGCTCGGCCAGCGCCTGGCGGCCGCGCTGCTCGAGCAGCACGAGGTAGCTTGCGAACGGATCGCGGATGTTGGCGATGTCGAGCTCGGGCGCCTTGACCATGTGCCGGAAGGCGTCGGGCAGGGCCTCCTCCTCACCCGCAGCCTCCGCCTGGGGCTTGGCGGGCTCGGGTTTGTCCGCGGCCGCGGCCATCCAGGGCTGGACCGCAAGGAGGGCAAGCATCACGATCAGGCGCATCATTTCCGGCCTCCCGGCGCTACTTGGCGCGAGAAATTCACGTTTAACACGAGCAGAATAGCAGAAGCGCCCAAAAAGGCAAGAGAAACCCCCGGACCTTGCCGGGGGCTTTTCATCATGCGTGCGGCGGTCAAACCCTCAGAAGCGGACGAAACCGCCGATGTAGGGTCCGGAAAAGGTCGTATCCCAGAAGACCCCGGACTGATCCACCTTGATCTGCACCGAGCGGTAGCCGCCGTAGATGCCGGCTGCCGGGATCGGCGAGAATTCGATCTGCGCGTCGGCATCCATGAACTTGTTGCCGGCATAGCCGAGGTATCCGACCCGGCCGACCAGGCCGATGAAGTCGGCCAGCGCCACACGTGCGCGCAAGCCCAGCGTCGGAATCGGCACCGTGCCCGAAGCGCTCTGGGTCGTGCCCGTGGTCAGATCCGTCATCGAGGCCTTCGCATTCACGATCTTCACCGCAGCTTCAATGCCGAGCTGGAAGCGCGAGGGAAGATCGTCCATGTTCACGAGGTAGTAGGCATAGGCAAGGTCGAGCACGTCCGCCTTCACCTTCGATTGCACGCGGGTATTGGCCGTAAAGGTCTGGCCGTTGAACGTCACCGTTCGCGCCAGGGTTCCGTCGCCCTTGAAATCGATGGGAAGCGTCCCGACCGAAAGCCTGGAATCGCCGAGCTGAAAGGCGATTTCACCGGTCATCTGCTGGCTGTTCTTGAAGCCGAGATCGTTCTGCATGTCCACCCGGGTGCCTACGCCGCCGGTGTTGCCGGCGAACTGCCCGGAGGGCTTCAGCACCTGATAGCCGAGCTTGATCGATACGGCCTCGTCTGCTTGGGCTGCCATCGGCGCAAGGGCAAGCGCAAGCGCCGCGATCGTTCCACGAATTCTCATTGTCTACCTCCACAGTGGCCTGCGTTTGTCGGGGCATGCTGGCCGCTTGATCGCCATCCGGCCGTGTTCCCGATCACATCTGGCGGCAGTTTAACCAGCCGTTAGCCTTGCCGCCATGTTTCTCGGCGTGGACACCGGCGGCACCTTCACCGATTTCGTGCTTGCGGGCCCCGAAGGGCTGCGCTTTCACAAGGTGCTGTCCACGCCGGACAATCCCGCCCTGGCCATCGCCCGCGGGCTCGAGGAGATGGGGCTGAAGGCCCGCCTCGTCGATCTCGTGCATGGCTCCACCGTGGCCACCAACGCGATTCTCGAGCGCAAGGGCGTGCGCACCTTGTTCGTCACGAACCGCGGACTCGAGGATCTGCTCATCATCGGCCGCCAGCAGCGCCGGAGGCTCTACGACCTGTGCCCTACGCGCGAGGCCGGCTGGTTTTCGTCCGCGGACGCCGTCGGCGTGGAGGCCCGGCTCGATGCGGAGGGGCGTGAGGTCGCGCCCCTGACCGAGGACGATCTGGCGCGCGTGCGCCGGTCCGCCCGGGATTATCCGGCGGTGGCGGTCTGTCTGCTGTTTTCGTTCCTCGATGATGGCCACGAGCGGCGGATCGCGTCGGCCCTGGGCGGCGATCGTTTCGTGTCCCTTTCCTCGGAGGTGCTGCCCGAGTGCGGCGAGTACGAGCGCGCGGTGACGACCTGGCTCAATGCCTATGTCGGCCCGAGGGTGGCCGGCTATCTCGATCATCTGGCCCGGGAGGTCCGGCCGCGGCGCCTGCATGTGATGCATTCCGGCGGGGGCGTGATGACCGCCGATCAGGCGGGCCGGCACGCAATCCGGCTTGCGCTTTCGGGTCCGGCCGGCGGGCTGGTGGCGGCGGCGAGCGTTGCCCGGGAGCTTGCGGACATCGGCTGGCTTCCGGCCCCGAACCTGCTGAGCTTCGACATGGGCGGCACGAGCACCGACGTGGCGCTGATTCGCGGCGAGCCGCGGCTGACCTCCGAGGCCGAGGTGGCCGGGCTGCCCGTGGCGGTGCCGATGCTCGACATCCATACGATCGGCGCCGGTGGCGGCTCGATCGCCTGGGTGGACGCGGCGGGGCTGCCGCAGGTGGGCCCGGAATCGGCCGGCGCATCACCAGGGCCGGCATGCTATGGGCTGGGCGGGCGTAAGCCCACGGTGACCGATGCGAATCTGGCGCTCGGCTATCTGCCCCCCGATGTGCGGATGGCCGGCTCGATGCCGCTCGATCGTGACGCGGCGCTGGCCGCGCTCGCCGAGTTCGGACGGCCGCTGGGGCGCGATGCGCTGGAGGCTGCGCGCGCGGTGCTGGCCATCGCCGACGAGCACATGGCGGGCGCGCTGCGCGTGGTTTCGGTTCAGCGCGGCGAAAATCCGCGCGAGTACGCGCTGTGCTGCTTCGGCGGCGCGGGCGGACTGCATGCCTGCCGCCTGGCCGAGAAGCTGGGCATGGACCGGATCGTCGTGCCGGTGGCCAGCGGGGCCTTTTCCGCCCTGGGGATGCTGCTTGCGCCCCGGCAGATGGAGTTCACGCAGGGGCTCGCCGTCCGGCTCGACGCGCAGGATGCCGGCGAGCGGATCGACGCCGCGCTGGCCGCGCTTCGGAGCCGTGCGCGGCGGGAGATGGCGGGGCTTGCGCTGTCCTTCGAGGCCCGGGCGGCGCTGCACTACGAGGGCCAGGGATTCCGGATCGAGGTGCCGCTCGATGATCCCGAGGGGATGCGCGCGGCCTTCGAGCAACGGCATGCCGCCCTCTACGGCCACCGGCTGGATCGGCCGGTGCGGATCGCCTCCCTGCGGCTGACGGCGAGCGCCGGCGAAACCCCGCTGCATTGGCTGGAGCTGGCGCCCGCAAGCGCGCCGGCCCGGGCGTTTGCGCATTCCGAGGTTGCCGGCATCGGAAGGGTGCCGCGCTTCCGGCGTGCGGATCTTGCCCCCGGGCACCGGATCGAGGGCCCCGCGCTGATCGAGGAGCCGACCGCCACGGTCTGGCTGGCTGGCGGCTGGCGTCTTTCGGTGGCGCCCCGGGGGCATCTGCTGCTGGAGCGTGAGGAGCGCGGCGATGCCTGAGCGGATGGACGCGCTCGCCGTCAGCCTGTTTTCGCACCGGCTGGCCGCGGTCTGCGAGGAAATGGGCGCGGTGCTCGCGCGCGCGGCCGTGTCCCCGAACATCCGCGATCGCGAGGACTTCTCCTGCGCGCTGTTCGACGCCCGCGGGGAAATGGTGGCCCAGGCGGCGCACATTCCGGTGCATCTGGGCTCGATGGCCTATGCGATGCGCGAGGTCGTCCGGCGGATCGACTGGCGGGAAGGCGATGTCGTGGTCTTCAACGATCCGTTCATGGGCGGCACCCATCTGCCGGACATCACCGTCGTGATGCCGTTCGTCGTCCGAGGCCGGGTGCTGGGCTTTGCCGCGGCGCGCGCGCATCACGCCGACATTGGCGGGCGTACGCCGGGCTCGATGGGTCTGGAGCGGCGGCTGGAGGACGAGGGCGTGGTGCTCGCGCCCGCCCACTGGTTCCGCGAGGGGCGCGAACAGGATGCCTGGCGTCGGCGCTTTCTCGAACGGGTGCGCCTGCCCGATGAGCGCTTGGCCGATCTCGCGGCCCAGCGCGCGGCCTGCGAGGTCGGACTTCGCCGGCTGGCCGAATGGCCGACCGCGGCGCTGGAGGCGGGCTTCGCATCGCTGAACGAGGCGGCCGAGGGCTACGGACGGGCGGCCGTTCGCGGCATCCCCGATGGCCACTACCGCTTCGACGACGCCATCGAGGACGACGGCCTCGGGCATGGACCGTTTCCGATCCGCGTTCGCCTGAGCGTTTCGGGTGATGCTTGCCGGGTGGATTTCGCCGGCACCGCGTCCCAGGCCGAGGGGCCGGTCAACTGCCCGCTTTCGGTGACCGCGGCCAGCGTCTTCTACGCCTTCCGCTGCCTGATGCCGGCCGGCACGCCCCAGTCTGCGGCCGTGTTCCGCCCGATCGAGATCCATGCCGAGCCGGGCACGCTTGTGCATGCCCGGCCGGGGGCGGCGGTGGCGGCCGGCAATGTGGAAACCAGCCAGCGCATCGTCGATGTGGTGCTGGGCGCGCTGGCTCAGGCCTTGCCCGAGCGCATCCCCGCCGCAAGCCAGGGCACGATGAACAACGTCGTGTTCGCAGACCCCGGCGGGCGCTGGACCTACTACGAGACGCTCGGCGGCGGCATGGGCGCCCATGCGCGAGGGCCGGGGCTCGATGCCGTCCAGTGCCATATGACGAACACGAAGAACACCTCGATCGAGGTGCTCGAGATGCATTATCCGCTGCGGCTTGTCCGCTACGCGGTGCGGCAAGGCAGCGGCGGACGGGGGCGGATGCGGGGCGGCCACGGCATCGTGCGCGAATGGGAGGCGCTGGAGGATTGCCAGGTGTCGCTGCTTGCCGAGCGCCGGCACCGGGGGCCGTACGGGCTTGCCGGAGGCGCTTCCGGAGCGCCGGGACGGCACCTTCTTGGGCGGAACGGGGTCTGGGAGGAGTTGCCCGGCAAGTGTGTGGTGGAGCTCAAGCGGGGGGATCGGCTGCGGGTCGAAACCCCGGGCGGGGGCGGCTTCGGAGCGCCGGAGCCCGGTCCATGATCGTGCTCGGCATCGAGACTTCCTGCGACGAGACCGCAGCCGCGGTCGTGGCGCGCGACGAAAACGGGGTTCGGGTGCGGGCCGAGCGGGTGTCCTCGCAGATCGAGCGCCACGCGCCGTTCGGGGGCGTGGTGCCCGAGATCGCCTCGCGCGAGCACATGCGGCTGTTGCCGCCGATGGTCGATGCGGTTCTGGACGCGGCCGGCTGCGGCTGGGAGGGGCTGGATGCGATCGCGGTCACGGCCGGCCCGGGGCTGATGGGCGCGCTGCTGGTCGGCGTGTCGTTTGCGCGCGCGGCGGGCGTGGTCAATGGGCTGCCGGTGATTCCCGTGCATCACATGGAAGGACATCTGCTGGCGCCGGCGCTTACCGGCGAGCTGCCGGAGTTTCCGTTCGTCACCCTGCTGGTTTCCGGCGGGCATACGATGCTCGTGCGCGTGGACGGCATCGGCCGCTATCGCGTGCTCGGCCGGACGATCGACGATGCGGCCGGCGAATGCTTCGACAAATGCGCGCGCCTTCTGGGGCTTCCCTACCCCGGCGGGCCGGCGATTTCGCGGCTGGCCGAAGGCGGCGATGCCGGCCGCTTCCGGCTGCCCCGGCCGATGCTGCACAGGGACAACCTCGATTTCAGTTTCTCCGGGCTGAAAACGGCGGTGATGTACGCGCTCCGGGATGCGCCGGATGAGGCCGCCGCGCGCGCGGACATGGCGGCGGCCGTCGAGGAGGCGATCGCTGACGTGCTGGCGTCGAAATCCCTTGCCGCCTGCCGGCGCGAAGGGATCGGGCGGCTGGTTGTGGCCGGGGGCGTGGCCGCGAACCGCCGCCTGCGCCAGAAGCTCACTCAGGCATGCCGGGAAGGCGGCGTCGAGCTCGTGCTGCCCG
>CAYNLY010000026.1:0-22886 GCA_964398225.1 uncultured Zetaproteobacteria bacterium | reverse complement strand
GGACAGAGCCTCATCCTCGACCAGGGCCTGCTCGCCCACGTCGGTCAGAGCGCCCATCTTGAACGCGCGGCCGAACGCCGACAGCGTCGGGAAGCTCTGGAAATGGCAGCTCAAACAGGCTGCGCCGGTCTGGCGTGCAAACGCCGGAATGGCCTCGGACGTGGTCGGCGCCACCGCAACGGCGGACACGGCAACCACGGCGAAGGCCGCTGCAGAAAGAAGCATCTTTCTCATTGCGTATACCCTCTCTTGGTTTATTGGATTTGGCCTTGCGGCCAGTTTTGTCTTGCGCCCGCGTTCGTCCGGTCCCTGCTCCCTTCGACCTGCCGCCATCGCGCGAGAGAAAAGCGACCCCCTCCCGGATGTGTCGGCAGGGAGCCTTGGGCACGGCTTCCCGCGGACGTTTGCAACTGTGGGACGCCGCAACCCCGGGGTCAACGCCCGCGACACAGGGGTGTGTCGTTTTGCGACACCGCTCAGGGGTGAATCGCCTCGGCGAAGATCCGGTCGATGTCCCCGTGCCATTCGCCATGGAAGCTTGCCAGCCACGCCTCGGCCTGCGTGCGCCCCGAGGCGAGCGCCGCCTCCAGGGGCGCGAGGAACACCGCCTCGCTTCTTCCCCGCTTATCGCGCACGCCCAGCCGCTCCAGCCCCCGGCGGGCAAGATCGAGCATCCGGCGGGCTAGCATCCCCACGGTCGTGTCGCGAAACGGCGTGGCCAGCCCCTCGCGCGGCACGCGCGCGTGCATCCCGACGACCTCGGCGTGCGTCCAGTCGCGCACCCAGGCAAGGGCCTCGGCGCGGGTTTCGGCGTCGTACAATAGCCCCTTCCAGAGCGCGGGCAGCGCGCAGATCCAGTTCCAGGGGCCCGCGTCCGCGCCGCGCATCTCCAGATAGCGCTTGAGCCGCACCTCGGGAAACAGCGTGGACAGATGCAGCTCCCAGTCGGCGAGCGTCGGCCGCTCGCCGGGAAGCTGCGGGAGGCGTCCCGCGAGAAAGTCGCGGAAGCTTGCGCCGGCGCAGTCGATCCAGCGGCCGTTTCGGACGACGAAATACATCGGCACATCGAGCGCCCATTCGGCATAGGCGCGAAAGCCGAAGTCGTCGCGGAAGGCGCAGGCGGGGATGCCGGTGCGCGCGGGGTCGGTGTCCTGCCAGCAGGCGGCGCGCGTTGAGAGAAAGCCCGAGGGCCGGCCGTCTTCGAACGGGCTGGCCGCGAACAGCGCCGTGACCACCGGCTGCAGGCACAGCCCGATGCGCATCTTCGCCGCCATGTCGGCCTCGCTGGAAAAGTCCAGGTTCGCCTGCACCGTGGCCGAGCGCAGCATCATGTCCAGCCCGCGCGTGCCGGTGGCTGGCATGATCCGGCGCATGATCCGGTAGCGCGCCTTCGGCATCCACGGGATCTCGTCGCGCCGCCACTTGGGCTGAAAGCCGAGGCTCAAGAAACCGGTGCGCAGCCGGCGCGAGATCTCGGAGAGCAGTTCGAGGTGATCGGTCGTTTCCCGGCAGGTGTCGAACAGGCTGGCCAGCGGCGCGCCGGAAAGCTCGAGCTGGCCGCCGGGCTCGAGCGTGACTGAGGCCGGCGAATGCGGATCGGCAAGCGCGATCGGAAGGCCATCTTCGCGCACGATCTCCCAGCCGGTGATACCCGCCATCAGCTCCAGGATCCGGCGCACCGAGCGCTCGCCGTCGTACGGAAGCGGCCGGAGGCTGTCGGCGAGAAAGCCGATCTTTTCGTGCTCGGTGCCGATCCGCCACCGAGCCTCCGGCTTGCAGCCCTCGGCCAGCCAGCCGGCAAGATCGTCCACATCCAGCGCGCGCATCAGCCCTCCTCGACGAGCTCGATCGCGTTGCCGGCCGGATCGCGCACGAACACGGCCGCGCGCCCCGAGCGGCTGGCCGTCCAGGCAATACCCGCCGCCTTCAGCCGCGCCCGAACCGGCGCGAGGTTTTCCACCGAAAGCGCGATGTGCCGGTCGCGCCCCGGATGGTCGGGACGCGCGTGCAATCCGCAGGGGTCCGGAAGCTCCATCAGATGCAGCTGGGCGCCGCCCGCAAGCCGGTAGTAGATGCCGGGAAAGTCGTGGGCCGGGCGCTCGTCGCGCTTCAGCCCCAGCACCTCCTCGTAGAAGCGCGCGGCGGCCTCCAGATCGTCCACGATCAGCGCCGCGTGGTGGAGCCGCATCATTCCTCCTCCCTGTTCAGCGCGCGCCGGATGCGCCAGAGCTCGGCGAGCATCGCGAGCGGATCGCGGCCGATCGCGACCCGGGAATCCGCATCGTTCGTCCAGCGCACGGGAATCTCGACGATGCGCATCCCGAGTTTGCGCGCCCAGGCCAGGATCTCGACGTCGAAGCCGAAGCCGTCGAGCGTCTGGCGCGGAAACAGCCGGGCCGCGGCCTCGGCCGTGAATGCCTTGAAGCCGCACTGCGTGTCCTCGTACGGCAGGCCGACGATGCTCCGCATCAGCCGGTTGAAGGCCACACCCATCGCCTCGCGCAGCCTGCCCTGGCGCACCGGAAGCTCCGAGTCCGGATGCCGGCGCGAGGCGATCACGACCTCCGCACCCGCCTCGATCGCCTCGAACACCTTGGTCACCTCGCGGATGTGGGTGGAATGATCGGCGTCCATGAACAGCCGCACCTCGCCCCGGCCCTCGAGCATTCCGCGCCGGACCGCCGCCCCCTTGCCGCGGTTTTCGGGCTGGCGGAGCAGACGCAGCCGCGGCCAGTCGCGCGCGATGCGTGCGACGATCGCGCAGGTGTCGTCGGTGCTGCCGTCGTCGACGACGAGCAGCTCGTAATCGCCGGAAAGATGCGCATCGAGCCAGGCGCGCGCCTCGGAAAGCGTGCGCGGCAGCCGCGCGGCCTCGTTGAAGGCCGGAATCACGACCGAAAGCCTCACGGCCGCACCTCGAACAGCAGGTATCCGCCGCGCGCAAGCGTGGGCGCGGGAAGCTCGGCCAGCAAATCTGCGGACTCCGCGCGCATCATCAGCAGAAACGGCCGTTTTTCAGCCCGCATCCGGGCGATGTCGCCGGCATCCGCCATCCGGTAGTTCCGCCCCGAATAGAAGGACACCGACGGCGCGTTGAGCCGGAAGCTCAAAAGCGGCAGCTCGGGGGCGGCCGCGCGCACGCGATCGGCGATCGCCAGCAGCGGCCCCTGGATCACGCGGCCGGCCAAAGGCCCGAGCCCAAACAGCAGCGCGCTCTGCAGCACCAGCCCCGCGGCAAGCATCGCGGCAAGCCCCCGGGCATGCGTCCGGAAAAAGGCAAGCCATACGGCGGATGCGGCAAGCACAAGCCCGATGAACGCAAGCGAGGCATCCGGGGGCGCGGCATCCATCAGCAGCGCCTGCGCGCGCGGATGCCGGACGAGCTCCACCAGCCACGGCCAGAGCCAGGGAAGCGCGGCCTCGGCAAGCCCCAGGGGCAGAAGGATCGCGGCCGTGGCCGCAAGCAGCCGGCGAAGCCCCGCGGGCGGCTGCACGAACCAGGCGCAGGCCAGCATCAGCGCAAGCACCGGATAGATGCAGGAGATGTAGTGCGGAAGCTTCGTTGCGGCCAGCGAAAACAGCACCAGCACCGCCCCCGTCCAAATGAACCCCGCGCGCATCAGGGCGCGGGCCGGCGCCAGGGTGGACGCGGGCGAAAACGCGCGCGCAAGATGCGGCATCCAGGCCAGCCACGGCAGCACCGATACCGCGAACACGACGAGGTAATACCACCAGCCGCCGCCGTGGCCCTGCATCGGATGCAGCGCCCGCCCCAGGTTGTGGACGAGAATGAACTCGTAAAAGAACGCGGGGCCGCTCTCGATCAGCAGCATCAGATACCAGGGGGCGGCCGCGGCCAGAAACGCAAGCGCGGCCCCCAGCCAGGGAAAGGCCGAAAGCCTGGGCCGCTCGCGCGCAACGAGCCAATCGAGCGCGAACACGAGCGCCGGCACCGCAAGCCCCACCGGCCCCTTGACCGCGACCGCAAGCCCCGAGGCAAGCCCCGCAAGCACCCCATGCCTGCGCGCGGCCCCGACGCGCCAGAGCACCCAGGCGCAGAAGGAAGCCGCAAGAAAGAAGTTCAGCGCCGGATCAAGGATCGCCGCATGCGCAAGCAGCCCCACCTCGAGCATGCTCAGAAAGATCGCCGCGGCCAGCCAGCCGAACTCGCGGCTGAACAGGCGGGAGCCCGTGACCACGAGAAGCCCAGCTGTCGCCAGCGTGAACAGCGCCGAGGGAAGCCGTGCGGCCCAGGCGTTCTCGCCGAAGAGCGCGAACGAAAGATCCATCAGGTAGTAGACGAACGGCGGCTTCTCGAAAAAGCGCATGCCGTTCGCCTCGGGCACGAGCCAATGGCCCTGCCGCCACATGTCCAGCGCGGTCTGGGCATAGATCGTCTCGTCGAGATCGAACAGCGGCGCAAGCCCCAGCGAGGAAAGCGCGAGCAGACTCCAGAGCAGGACGTAGCCTTGCAGCAGGCGGACGGGAAGCATCGGCGCCAAGCCTACACGAGCGCCGCCGCTGTTGGCCATGCGCCCCGTGGCCCGGGCCCCGGCCCGTCGCTAGATTGCGCGGATGCGGCGCATTCCCTGGCTGTTGCTGGTCAAGATCGCGGTCACGCTGGGCCTGATCGCGCTGATCGTGCATTCGGTGGACCTTGCCGAGACCTGGCGGCGGATCCGGACCTCAAGCCCCGCCGCGATCCTCGGCGCGGTCGCCCTGCTGGGCGTCGGCTACATCCTCTGCGGCCTGCGCTGGGCATGGATCGCTGAGGGGCTCGGACTCCGGGTGTCCGGCGCGCGCAAGGTTCGGCTCTATTTCCTGGGCATGTTCGCAAGCCTGTTTCTGCCCTCGACGATCGGCGGCGACGTCGTGCGCGGGCTGCTGCTTGCGCGCGGCGAGGGGCGGCGCAGGCCCGGGATTCCCGCCGGCGCCAGCGTGATTCTGGACCGGGCCAACGGGCTGGTCGCGCTGGTCGCGATCCTCAGCCTGCTGATTCCGGGGCGCGGCTTTCCGGCGGGGTTCGTTGCGGCCTGGTTCGCGGGGCTTGCGCTGCTTATCGGCCTTCTTGTGCTTGCGCCCCGGCTGTGGCCGAGGCTTCCCGCGCGCCTGGACAGGCTGCGCGCGCTGCCTGTGGACTCGTCGGGCTTTCGCCGGGCATGGCTTCGCTCGCTGCCGGTATCCGCCCTGTTTCAGCTGATCGTGATCCAGGCGCATGTGCTGCTCGGCGGCTCGGTGGGGCTTGCGCTTTCCTGGACGGATTACGCGCTGATGGTCGGGCTTTCGGCGCTCGTGGCGATCGTGCCGATCTCGCTCAACGGATTCGGCCTGCGCGAGGCGGGTTATGTGGGCCTGGCTGCCTGGCTCGGCGGAAGCCCCGAGGCCGCCGCAGCGATGGCCGCGCTCTGGGTCGTCGCGCTTGGCATCGCCGCGCTCCCCGGGCTGTGGGTGCTGTGGCGGCTGGGCGGCGTGGATGCGATCCGCAAGGCGCGCGACTAGCCGCTGGCGCTCGCTCCGGCTTCCTGCAAGCATGCGCGGCCATGAGCGCACGCATTCTTGACGGCAAGGCGATCGCCGCGCGCATCCGCAAGGATCTGGCGCGCGAGGTCGCATCCCTGACCGCGGCCCACGGCCGGGCGCCGGGGCTTGCCGTGATCCTGATCGGCGACGATCCGGCCTCCCAGGTCTACGTGCGCAACAAGAAGAAAGCCTGCGCCGAGGCCGGCATCGTATCCGAGGACTTCTCGCAGACGCTGCCTGCGGACACGACCCGGCAGCATCTTCTCGGCCTGATCGCCGAGCTCAACGCGGATCCGCGCGTGGACGGGATTCTGGTGCAGATGCCGCTGCCGGGGCACATCCGCCCGGAGGCGGTGATCGAGGCTATCGATCCGGGCAAGGACGTGGACGGATTCCATCCCTACAACGTCGGCCGGCTGGCCGCCCGCCATCCCGCGCTGCGCTCGTGCACGCCGATGGGCTGCATGAGGCTGATCGAGGAAACCGGCATCGAGCCGCACGGGCAGGAGGCGGTCATCGTCGGCGCCTCGAACATCGTCGGCCGGCCGATGGCGCTCGAGCTCTTGCTCGCCGGCTGCACGGTGACCGTGACCCACAAGTTCACGCGCGATCTGGCCGCGCATGTGCGCCGCGCCGACATCCTCGTGGCCGCGGCCGGCCGGCCCGGGCTTATCCGCGGCGAGTGGATCAAGCCGGGCGCCGTCGTCATTGACGTCGGCATCAACCGGCTCGACGACGGCCGGCTCGTCGGCGACGTCGAATACGACGAGGCGGTGAAGCGCGCCGGCTGGATCACGCCGGTGCCGGGCGGCGTGGGACCGATGACGATCACGATGCTGCTTGCCAACACCGTGCAGGCCTACCGCACGCACCTGGGAGACGACCGATGAGCGAGTCCCTTGCCCGCACACCGCTTTTCGAGGAACACGTCGAGCTCGGCGCCCGGATGGTGCCGTTCGCGGGCTTTGAAATGCCGGTGCAGTACCCGGACGGCGTGCTCGCCGAGTATGAGATCGTGCGCGGACAAGGCGCGGGGCTGTTCGACATCAGCCACATGGGCCAGATCCGGATCACCGGTCCGGATGCGCTCGCCTTCGTGCAGCATGTTGCGACGAACGATGCCGCGCGCCTTGCGACCGGCCAGGTTCAGTATTCGGCGCTGCTGAACGAGCGGGGAACCTTCCTCGACGACATCACGACCTACCGCCTTGCCGAGGATGCGTTCTACCTCTGCGTGAACGCGGCGAACCGCGCGCGCGATGCCGCGCACCTTTCCGAACAGGCGCGGCGTTTCGACGTCCAGGTAAGGGACGAATCGGAGGCAACGGCCCTGCTCGCGCTGCAGGGCATGGCCGCTCAGCGCATGCTTGCATCGCTCACCGACCTCAATCTGGATGCGATCGGCTACTACCGCTTCGCCGAAGGGGAAGTGGCGGGCGCACCCGCCTTGGTGTCGCGCACCGGCTACACCGGCGAGGACGGCTTCGAGCTGTATCTTCCGGCCGAAGACGCCGTCTGCGTCTGGCGGGCTCTGCTTGAGGCCAAAGCCCGTCCCTGCGGGCTGGCCGTGCGCGACATGCTGCGCACCGAGATGGGCTATGCGCTGTACGGGCACGAAATCTCCGAGGAGGTCACGCCGGTCGAGGCGGGGCTGATGTGGATCACGAAGCCGGACAAGGGCGACTTCATCGGACGGGACGCCGTGCTCGCACGCATGAAGGAGGGCCCAAAAAAGGTGCTGATCGGGCTTACGCTCACCGGCCGGGGCATTGCCCGCGAGGGCTATCCGGTGCTTGCCGGCGGCCGGAAGATCGGACAGGTGACGAGCGGTGCTGCCTCGCCGCGCGCGGGCGCCGTTGCGCTCGCCTACGTTTCGCCCGAGTATGCGGACGCGGACGATCTGGCCGTCGAGATCCGCGGCCGGGCCGTGCCGGCGACCCGGACGCGGCCGCCGTTCGTTCCGCCGCGCGTCCGCAAAGCCTGACCAGGGAGGAGAGCCGATGACGATTCCGGCCGATCTGCAGTACACGAAGGAACACGAGTGGGTGCGCATCGAGGGCGAACTGGCCACGGTCGGCATCACCGATCACGCGCAGGAGGCGCTCGGCGACATCGTCTTCGTCGAGCTGCCCGAGGTCGGCCGGACGGTGAGCGCCGGCGAGGCGTTCGCCGTGGTCGAGTCGGTCAAGGCGGTGTCCGATGTTTACGCGCCGGTGGCAGGTGAGGTCGTCGAGGTCAACAGCGAGCTCGAACAGGCTCCCGAGAAGATCAACACCGATCCGTACGGCGCGGGCTGGATCGCGAAGATCCGGATGAGCGGCGACACCGTCGAGCTGCTCGACGAAGCCACCTACACGACCTACCTCGAAGAATAGCCCCTTGCGTTTTCTGCCCCATACCGACGCCGATCGGGAGGCGATGCTTAAGGCCATCGGCGCCGGCAGCATCGAAGAGCTTTTTGCCGACATTCCCGAACGCTTCCGGATCGCGCCGGGCGGCCTGAATCTGCCCGCCGCGCACTCGGAGGCCGCGATCGTCCGCCGCTTCCGGCGGGCGGCTGCAAAAAACCGGCATGCGGGCGACATGCGCTGCTTTCTGGGCGCGGGCACCTACCACCATTTCGTGCCCGCGGCCGTGGACTACGTGATCTCGCGCGGCGAGTTTCTCACCGCCTACACGCCCTACCAGCCGGAAATCAGCCAGGGCACGCTTGCCGCGCTGTTCGAGTTCCAGACGATGGTTGCGCGCCTGACCGGCATGGAGGTCGCCAACGCCTCGATGTACGACGCGGCGACCGCGGTCGCCGAGGCGGCGCTGATGGCGCGACGCGTGACGCGAAGGGAGCGCATCGTGCTCGCATCGAGCGTGCATCCGGTCTGGCGGCGCGTGAGCGAACGCTATCTGGCGCAGGTTCCGGAAGGCGTCGAAACGGTCGAGGGTCCGCGCTGGCGCACCGATGCCGACGCCGTGGCCGGAGCCGTCGACGGGCGGACCGCCGGCGTGATCGTGCAGTATCCCGATTTCTACGGCCACGTGTTCGACCTTGCCCCGATCCGGCGCGCCTGCGACGAAACCGGCGCGCTGATGATCGTCTGCTTCGGCGATGCGACCGCCTTCGGGCTGATCGAACCGCCGGGCGCGTTCGGCGCCGACATCGTCGCCGGCTCCGGCCAGGCGCTCGGGATTCCGATGAGCTTCGGCGGCCCGCACATCGGCCTGTTCGCAACGCGCGAGCGCTTCATCCGCCAGATGCCGGGACGCGTCTGCGGCCAGACCGTGGACGCCGAAGGCCGGCGCGGCTATGTGCTGACGCTGTCCACGCGCGAGCAGCACATCCGGCGCGAGAAGGCGACCTCGAATATCTGCTCGAACCAGGGGCTGATGTGCACGGCCGTGGCCTGCCATCTGAGCCTGCTCGGCGACCGGGGGCTTGAAGAAGTCGCCCGGCGTTCGGCCGGCGCGCTCGCCCGGCTTGTGGCCGGACTTCCGGAAGGCGTGCGGGCGGCCGAAGGCCCGCGCTACAACGAAACCGTGGTTGCCTTCCCCGATGCGGCAAGCCGCGCGCGCTTTCTTGCCCGGGCCGAAGAGGCCGGCATCTTCGCCGGCATCCCGCTGGACCGGTTCGTGGAAGGTGAGGATGCCGCGCTGCTGGTCGCCACGACCGAGATGATCGAGCCGGCCGATGTGGACGACTGGCTCGCCTGCCTGCGCGAGGCCCTGGCATGAGCGACATCCGTTTTTCCGGCGCCACGGGGCTGGTGCACGAGGAACCGCTCGTATTCGAGCGGCGGCATGCCAGCGAAACCGCGATCGCGCTTCCCGGCTGCCTTGATGCGCCCGATCCCGGTCTGGAGGCCTTCGCGCGCCGGAGGCCCGCCGGCATCCCGGGACTGGCCGAGCCCGAGGTCGTGCGCCATTACGTGCGCCTGAGCCAGTGGAACCACGGCATCGAAACCGGCTTCTACCCGCTGGGCTCGTGCACGATGAAGTACAACCCGCGCGTGCATGAGAATCTCGCGCGGCTTCCGGGCTTTGCCGAGCTGCACCCCGAGCAGCCCGAGCACAGCGTGCAGGGCCTGCTGGAGCTCCTTTTCGAGCTCCAGAGCTGGCTCGGCGAGATCGCGGGCCTGCCGCATGTGAGCCTGGTGCCGGCGGCCGGAGCGCACGGCGAACTCGTCGGCATCATGATGATCCGCGCCTATCACGACGCCCGCGGCGATACCGACCGGCGCGTCGTGCTCGTGCCCGACTCGGCGCACGGCACGAACCCCGCAAGCGCAACCCTTGCCGGCATGCGCACGCTTGAGCTCAAGTCCGGTCCGGACGGCCGCATCGATCTTGCCGAACTCGAACGGCACCTGGGCCCGGACACGGCCGCGCTGATGCTGACGAATCCGAACACGACCGGCCGCTTCGAAACCGAAATCGCCGAGATCTGCCGGCGCGTGCACGAAGCGGGCGGCCTCGTCTACGGCGACGGCGCCAACCTGAACGCGCTCGTCGGCAAGGCGCGGCCGGGGGACATGGGCATCGACTGCCTGCACATCAACCTGCACAAGACGTTTGCGACGCCGCACGGCGGCGGAGGCCCCGGCGCGGGCCCCGTGGCCGTGAACGAGAAGCTGGCGCCGTATCTGCCCGTGCCGCGCATCGTCCGCGGCGAATCGGGCTATGCGATCGAGCGCGAGGCGCCATCCAGCATCGGACCGGTGTTCGGCTCGGCCGGCCAGATCGGCGTGCTGCTGCGCGCGGCCGCCTACATCCTGGCCTTCGGCCGCGAGCATCTGCACCGCATCGCCGAGGACGCGGTGCTGAACGCGAACTACGTGCTCGCGCGCCTGGCCGACGTCTACCACGTGCCGTTTCCGGGGCTGTGCAAGCACGAATGCCTGCTCACCGACAAGCGCCAGCAGGCGCACGGCGTGAAGACCCTGGACATCGCCAAGCGGCTGATCGATCTGGGCTTCCATCCGATGACCGTCTACTTCCCGCTGATCGTGCACGGCGCGATGCTGATCGAGCCGACCGAGACCGAATCGAAGGACACGCTCGATGCGTTCATCGAGGCGATGCGGCAAATCGCGGACGAGGCCGAGCGCGGGGAGCTCGAACGCTTCCATGACGCACCGCAGCGGCCGATCCGGCGCAGGCTCGACGAAACGCGGGCCGCGCGCAGGCCCGTGCTGGTCTGGCGGGAATCCGACACCGAGGCATGAAAAAGGCCGGCCGCGATATGCGGCCGGCCGTTCGTACGAACACTTCCGGCTTATGGACTTTAGTCGTCCCACTCGCCGTAGCCGGGGATGCGCACCGTGTCGTCGTCGAACACGCCGCGGTCGGCCTGCTGATGGCACTTCGCGCAGTTGGCCATCGAGCCCACCTTTTTGCGCACGTCCGCCCGACGCTTGAGCATCGCGCTCACATCCTCATGCTTGCGCTTGATGTAGGGCGTCTCGGTGATGCGCATGGGCGCCTGGTCTTCCGGGACGCTGAGTGCGATCTTGACCGAACGCTTGTAGCGCGGGAAGCCCTGTTCGTCGGCCGCGTTGCGCACGAGCCAGTCCTCGATGTAGCGGCGGTCGGCCTCGTCCAGCTCGGCGTTCTCGCCGAAATGGTTCTCCAGATTCTTCGGCTGCATCAGCCGCTTCCACGAACGGGCCGGAAGCAGGCCCGGAAAGTAGGCGAAATGGCACTCGCCGCAGGCCTCCTGATAGGTGCGATCCTTGAGCGGATTCACGCCCTTGAAGCGCGGAATGCCCAGAAAGCTGTCCGCGGCCATCGCGGCGGGCACCCAGCCCAGAGCGGCCAGCAGCATGGATGTGACAACGATTCGCTTCATCGATCTCTCCTTTGACGTGATTTACAGATTCTTCAGATAGGCCAGCACGTCGCCCTTTTCCTGCGCGGTGCACGCCCGGCCCAGCACCCACTTGCAGTTGCGGCGGAACCACTTGCGGATCTTCTTGGCATCCGTGAACCGCTCCGGATTCACCGACGGCGCCATCGGATCGATGACCTTGCCGGTGCGGTAGTGCTTGCCCGGCTTCGTCAGATCGGCTCCGTGGCAGGTGGCGCAGCTGCGCCTGGCCGGACCTTCCGCCCCTTCGGGTGCCGGATACTCCTTGTGCCAGAACGCTTCCCCGCGCTTGGCGTCGAACGGGCCCGCGCCCTCGGCCCGGTAGGCGGCGAACATTTCTTCGAGCACCGTGCCGCCCGCAAACGAGCCCGCCGGCAGCGCAAGCCCAAGGACGACGGCAAGCAGCCAAAGATGCCGTTTCATGCTACCACTCCAGCGTGATCGCGGTGGCCATCGCGGCCGCGCCCAGAATGCCCGCCGCCGAGTGGCCGTTGGACGGATCGCCGACGCGCTTCGGCCCCTTCGTGATCGCATACACATAGCCGGCCGTGCCGACCAGGCCAAGCACCAGGTGCAGGATGTCCGGATCCGTCAGTCCGAAGCTGTTCGTGATGTCGTCCCAGTGCAGGATCAGGCCGCTGGCAATCGCCGCGCCGCCCAGCGCCGCCGCGGTCAGCGCGGCGATGTGGTGGGTCGTGCTGCGCGCGTTCTTGCGCTGGCTCGGCGGCACGACGACGCCTTCCGGCGCCTCGGGCGCGGTCACGCCGGCGACGATGGCCGCGGCCATGCTGCCCAGACCCAGATACATGTGGAGCTTGTTGCCGGTGACCCAGGACTCCTCGAACCGGGCCTCGTCCGGCAGCTCAAGGCTGCGATATTCCGAGTCGGCGGCCTGCGCCGGAGCCGCCTGCATCAGAACGGCCAGCATCGCGGCCAGCCACAGCATGGGTTTTCGTGTCATCGTCTCCTCCGTTTCTTGCAGGTTTGAAACCGGTGATCATCGCCCGAACGAGGCTCTCCCGGTGCTGGATCGACGCCGCCGCCACGCCGGCCAGATGACCGACGATCAGGATCAGCATCAGATTCACAAGCGGCTCGTGCACCTCGTGGCAGAAATGCGCAAGCCCGTGCGCGGGCTCGATGCCGAGCGCAAACAGCGGTCCTTCATACTCGTAGTAGCCCTGCTGGATCAGGCCCGTGACCACGATCAGCGCCACCAGCGCGAGCGTGGCGAACACGTAGGACGAACCGGCCGGGCTGTGGCCCAGGTAGCGCCGCGGCCGGTTCCGGAAGATCTCGCCGAAGTGGCGGATGACCTCGCGCGGGGGATAAGCGAAGTCGGAAAAGCGCGCGTGCTCGGGCCCGACGAAGCCCCAGATCAGCCGGAAAACCAGCAGCCCCGCAACCGTATAGCCGGCCCAGAAATGCACCGGATCGAAGCCCGGCACGACGGCCGTGACGTAGGCAAGCGCAAACGAGGCCACCAGCCCCCAGTGGAACAGGCGAGTCGGCAGATCCCAGATCCTGATCATCGTCTCTTCCATGGACTCCTCGCCGGCGGGCTGGCCGGAAAAGTTGGCGCATATTATCGCCTCGGATCATCCCTGCAACATGTGCGGATTCTGCGCCCGCCGGCGCAGGAACTGCGCCCGGAGCCATCCGGCGGGAGCGAATGACGCGGTCAGGGCATGGGCTCCGGCCTCAGGTGTTCGCAGCCAGCTCGTCGGCCATCCGCTCAAGCGTCGCCTGCAGCGCGGCCGGGTGCACCGGCTTGCTCAGCGCGGCGATTCCGCGCATGCCGCCAAGCTGCCCGAGCACGTGCTCCCGGTCGTATCCTGTGGCCAGCACGATCGGCAAATCCTCCCGGAGCCTGCGCATCTCGAGCGCGGCCTCCACCCCGCCCATGCCGGGCATCACGACATCGAGCACGACCGCATCGTAGGCGTGGGGTGCCGCGCGGAAACGATCGAGCGCCTCCCTGCCGTCGGCTGCGGTGTCGACCGCATACCCGAGCGTCTCCAGCATCTCGCCGACGGATTCGCGCACGATCCGCTCGTCGTCCGCGAGCAAAAGCCTCTGGCCCTGCACCGGATGCGCCTCCAGCGTTTCGTCCACAGCCTCCGCCTGATCTTCGAGGATCGGGAAATAAAGCGAAAACCGTGTCCCCTCGCCGGGCTGCGACCACACCTCGATCGCGCCGCCGTGGCGCCGGACGGAGCCGAAGGTCATCGCCAGGCCCAGGCCCGTGCCCTGACCCACCTCCTTGGTCGTGAAGAACGGCTCGAAGATCCGCTTCAGATCCTGCTCGGGAATCCCGCAGCCGTTGTCGGCCACAACGAGCCGGGCGCAGCGGCGCGCCTCGATCCCGTGACGCCGGCGGAAATCCTCGTCCACCTCGACGGCCGCAAGCTCCACCAGAATGCGCGGCCCCGGCGTGTCCGCGACCGCGTCGCGCGCGTTCGCGAGCAGGTTCATCAGCACCTGCTGAAGCTGCGTCATGTCGCCCCGGATCGGCATCGGCTCCCGGGCGAACCGCGTTTCGACGACGACGTTCTCCGGCAGCGACACGCTGGCCAGCTTCCAAGCCTCACGGATGAACGCCGACAGATCGAGGGTCCGGAACTCGACGACGTCCTGGCGCGCGAAGGCGAGCAACTGCTTGATCATGTCCGCGGCCCGGTAGCCCAGCTTCTCCACCCGGTCCACCAGCGTGGCCACCTGCGGATCGCCCGCCTTCTTCCGCACCATGTAGAGGTTGCCCAGCATGCCTGCGAGCATGTTGTTGAAATCGTGCGCGATGCCGCCCACCAGCGTGCCCAGCGCCTCCATCTTCTGCATCTCGGCGATCTTCCGCTCCAGTTGCACACGGTCGGTGACGTCCTCCTGCACAGCGACGAAATGCGTGATCCGGCCCCGGCCATCGCGCACCGGCGCCGCCGACATCTCGGCGGTATAGAGCGTGCCGTCCCGGCGCCGGTTCACCATCCGTCCGCGCCAGACTCCGCCTCCGAGCAGCGTCTTCCACAGATCGGCATAGAAGGCATCGTCGTGCTCGCCGCTCTTAAGAATCCTGGGCGAGGAACCGACCGCCTCCTCGAAGGAATAGCCGGTGATCCGGCTGAAGGCCGGATTGACGAACTCGATGCGCCCTTGCGTATCGGTGATGAACATCGCCTCGCCCATCTCCTGGACCGCCCGCCGCAGCCGGAACGCCTCCTGACTGGCGGCTTCGAGCTCCTCGGCCATCGCATCGAAGGCGCGGCCGATCCGGCCCAGCTCGTCGCCGCCGGCCACCTGCGAACGCGCGCCGAGCTCGCCCTCCGCGATGCGATGCGCCGCGTCCACGATCCGGCGCATCCGGCGACCCAGCACGAGCTGGCTGGCAAGCCAGAGCACGAAGGCCGCGCCGGTCAGGAGGATGAAGACCCCGACGGCCGCCTGCTGAAGCTCGGCCCGCGCCGCGGTCTTTGCCGGCGCAAGGTCGAAGCGCGCGAGCAGCACGCCGAAGTCCTGCGGGCGAATGCCCTGGTTCGCCGGCATCAGCACCGGGAAATGCGCCCACATGCCGGTGCGATCCTTATCGAGATGCACATGCCCCGCGCGCTCCTTCAGCGTGCGGGCAAAGATTTCCGCTGCTCCTTCCGCCAGCTGCTCCTCGCGCGCAAGCTCCGCAAGCTTCCGTCCGTTCCATGCCCGTCGGGAGGCGGCGATCACCGTGCCCGAGGGATCCACAAGCGCAAGCCAGACCGTGTCCGGCTCGGTGGACAGGTTCGCCAGCTCCACCTCGACCGCCTGGGTATCGCGCCGCAGCAGCGCGTATTCCAGATGCGCGGCCGCCCGGTGCATGTCCTGATACTGAAGCACAAGGGCTTCGCGCTCGATCTCGCGCATCTCGCGTCCGAGATCGAGCAGGTAATACAACCCCGTGCCGGCCAGCGACAGCAGCACGAGCAGCAGCGGCATCATGATCCGCATCGGCAGCAGCCAGCGCCCCGTCCAGCTCATCGTTGCGCCTCCAGCGCCCGGCGCAGCGGAGCCGGCTCGAGCAGATGGGTCAGATCCGGCCGGGCCGAGAGCAGGTTCCGCGCCCGCATCACTGCCACCAGCTTGCGGGCGGCCACGGCCAGCGCGGGGCTGGCGCCGTCCAGCATGCGCAGATTCTCGCCGGCATCGGGAAGCAGCAGGCCGTCGTATTCGTCCATCACCTTCTCCGGAGGCAGGCCCAGCCGTGGCGCCATCCGCCGGGCGGCATCCTCCGGCTTGGCGCGCATGTAGGCCAGCGCCTCGAACCAGGCGCGCAGCAGATGCACAAGTTGCGCGCGCCTGGCCTGGAGCGCCTCGCGGCGGACGACGAGCACGTCCACGATCTCGCCCGGAATCTTCGAGGAATCGAACAGCACGCGCCCGCCCGCGGCCAGCAGCCGGCTTTTGACCGGCTCGAAGGTGACGACCGCGTCCACCCGGCCCGTCCGGAACGCGCGCTCGTGCTGGTCCAGCGTCAGCGGCACGACCGTCACCTCGTCGGGAGCCAGGCCCGCGACCTCGAGAAACCGGCTGACCATGAACGCCCCGAGCGCCGTCGTTTCCGCGCCGATGCGCCGGCCGCGGAGCTGCTCCGGCGACTCGATGCCGGGCCGCCCGATCACGACATCGGCGCCGTTGGAGACGTCCATGACCAGCACGACATCCACATCGATGCCGTCCTGCCCAAGCAAGAGCGCCTCGTCCAGCGTCAGCGCGCCGGCATCCAGCACATGGTTGCGCAGCGCGCGAATCACCTCGGTGGCGCTCGGGTATTCGATAAGCCGGACCTTGTGCGTATCGAGGCTTCCCAGCGAGCGGGCGAGATACAGCGGCTCGTAGCCGGGCCAGACATTCGTGCCGACCACAAGCGGCGGCTCCGGCGCCTTCGCGCAGGCGGCCAGCGCAAGCAGCAGGGCCGGCACCCATCGCCGGAGCAGACGCCCGGATGCGGACCGTGCAAACAACAGCGTCATCGTTTCTCCCGTGCCCCGTGGACGGGGACGAAGCCGGAATGCCGGCGTTTCAGGTGCCGGCCGTCCGGGCAACCGGAGAAAGAGCAAGAACCATGCCGCAATCGGCTCACCCCGGCTGCAGCTCGACGAGCAGGCAGATGGCCACCAGGATCAGCACCGGCAGCTCGTTGTAGACGCGGTAGAAGCGATGGCCGCGGCGGTTCCTGCCCTCGGCGAACGCGCGCGCCATCGCGCCCAGGCTCAGGTGATAGGCAACAAGGCAGGCCACGAGCCCCACCTTGATCCAGAACCACCAGGCATCGCGGACAAGCGCCCATTCCAGCCAGGCAAGCCACGCGCCGGTTGCCAGCACGAGCAGCATGATCGGCGTGACGAAGCGGTAGAGCCTGCGCTCCATCAGGCTCAGCCGCTCGTGCACCGGCCCGCTCGCGAACTCGGCGTGATTGACGAACAGCCGGGGCAGGTAAAAAAGCCCCGCAAACCAGGAAACCACCATCACGATGTGGAACGCCTTCACCCAGAGCATGGCGGGATGATAGCGAAGCCGGCGGCGCGCGGCATCCGCCAAGACATCGCGACTCCGACCGGCTACCATCGCGGACATGCGCCGCATCGATGCCATCGAACCCTTCCGCGTGATGCAGCTGCTCGAGCGCGCTCGCGAGCTCGAGGCCGCGGGGCGCTCGATCGTGCACATGGAAATCGGCGAGCCCGACTTCCCCACGCCCGCGCCGGTGCTGGAAGCCGCGCGCCGGGCGCTGGAAACCGGCGAGCAGTTCTACACCCCCTCCACCGGAGCCCCCGAACTGAGGCGGGCGCTCGCCGAATGGTACCGCGCCGAATACGGCGTGACGGTGGATCCCGGCCGCATCCTGATCACGCCGGGCACGAGCGGCGCGTTCGCCCTGCTCTACGCCGCGCTGCTCGACCCGGGCGAGTCGGTGCTGCTGCCGGATCCGGGCTATCCCTGCCAGCGCAACTTCGTGCGCCTGTTCGGAGGGGAGCCGGTCAACATCCCGGTCGGCCCCGACACCCGCTATCAGCTCGATGCCGCCCTGATCGAGCGCCACTGGCGGCCGGACACCCGGGCCGCGGTGCTGATCAACCCGGCCAACCCCACCGGCACGCTCGTGGACGCGGCGCATCTTTCCGCGGCCGCCCGCGCGACCGAGCAGCGCGGCGGCTATCTGATCTCGGACGAAATCTACCACGGCCTCGTCTACGGCCGGCAGGCGCCGACGGCGCTGTCGGTGAGCGAACGGGCGATCGTCGTCAACGGATTTTCCAAGCGCTTCGCGATGACCGGCTGGCGTATCGGCTGGACGATCGTGCCCGACGAGCTCGTCGATCCCTGCCGGCGGGTGATGCAGAACATCTTCATCGCAGCACCCACGCTCTCGCAGCAGGCCGCCGTGGCCGCGCTCGGCGACGAGACCGCCGCGATCGTTGCCCGAATGCGCGCCTGTTTCGACGAGCGCCGCCGGCTGCTGCTTTCCGAGCTGCCCGGACTCGGCTTCGAGATCGAGGTCGAGCCGGAGGGCGCGTTCTACATCTACGCCAACGTCGAGCACCTGTGCGACGATTCCCGGAGCTTCTGCTGGCGGCTGCTCGAGGAGGCGGGGGTAGCGATCACGCCGGGCGAGGATTTCGGCGTGCACCGGGCGCGAAGCTTCGTGCGTTTTTCGTATGCGACCGACATCGACTCGATCCGCGAGGGCCTGGCGCGCATCCGGGCATGGCTTGCGGACAGGGAGGCGCAACGGTGAGCACCCGCACGGAACTCGAAGCCGCGCTTGCGGCCGAGCTTGCGGGCTTCAAAGGGGAGGCTGCGGCCCGGGCCGAGGCGAAGCTTCGGCGCGAGGCGATGACGCTGCTTCGCAAGGGCAAGGCGCTTGAGGCGGGCGCGCGCTTTTCGGTGCTGGCCCGCCGGCATCCGGAGGATGTGGACACGATGCTGCGCGCGGCCCACGCGTTCGAGAAGGCGAAGGATCGCCAGGCCGCCGCCGACTGGTTCCGGCAGGCCGCGCTCTACTACGCCGGGCACGATCATCCGGCCGCGGCGCTGGCGACGCTCAAGCGCTACCGGCAGCTCATGCCCCAGGACGACCGGACGCCCGCGGCCGTCTTCCGCCGCTGCCGGAAGGAGGCCGAGGATCCCGATGCCTTCCTCGAGCTCCTGGGCGAGCGCGAGCGGCTGGGCTACCGGCTGCGCGACCACGACTGGTTCGCCGCGCTCACCGATGATGCGTTCGACGCGCTGCTCGACCGGATGAAGCTGATCGAGCTTGCGCCCGGCGACGTACTGATGAAGATGGGGGAGCCCGCCACTTCGATGTACCTCGTCGTCGAGGGCGAGCTTGAGGGCGCGCTCGTACTCAAAGGCCGGAGGAGCCTCCTGGGCCGGATCGGTCCGGGCGATGTCTGCGGGGAGATCGGCTGGTTCACCGGCGGACGGCGCACCGCCGAGGTCGTTGCGCTCAAGCCGAGCAGGCTGCTTGAGATTCCCTACGACCTGCTTGCCGAACTCGTATCCGCCGACGAGGCGCTCCGGCGGCGCCTGGAGGAGCTGTACCGGGCACGGATGCTGACCAAGCAGCTGGCGCTCGCACCGGTCTTTGGCAGGCTTTCGCCCGAGCTGCGCGGCCAGATCGCCCGCGCGATGCGGGCCGAGCGCCTTGCTGCCGGACACCGGATCTTCGCGGAAGGCGATGAGGGCACCGACGTGTTCATGGTCCGCCGGGGCAAGGTCGCCGTCAACCTGCGCGTCGGCGGAGAGGACCGGCTTCTGAAGACGGTCGAAACCGGCGGGCTGATCGGAGAGATGGCCGCGATCGCAGGCGGCAAACGCACCGCCTCGGCGATCGCGGTGACCGACGTCGAACTGATGCGGCTTCCCGGCGAGATCTACACAAGGCTCATCGCCGGGCACCCCGAGCTGCGAAAACTGCTCGAAGCGCGCAAGCGCGAGCAGATGGACGAAACCCGCGCCTTCATCCACAAGTCCCGGCAAGTGGAAGGCGACGACACCTGCGAGCTGCTGCTGCGCGAAATCTGGAAAGGCTGAGCCGCCCGATGTGACAAGCACCCGGCGGGCGCTAGACTTGCCGGACCATTCATCCCAGCCGCAAACACACGGAGCCCTGCCATGCTGTCCCTGATCACCCGCATTTTTGGCACGCGCAACGAGCGGATCCTCAAGGAAATCCGCCCGATCGTCGCGCGCATCAACGAACTCGAGCCGAGAATGCAGAAGCTTTCCGATCAGCAGCTTGCGGCAAAGACGGTCGAGTACCGCGAGCGGCTTGAAAACGGCGAGTCGCTCGACGATCTGCTCCCGGAGGCGTTCGCGACCGTGCGCGAGGCCGCCGTGCGCACGATCGGACAGCGCCATTTCGACGTGCAGCTCATGGGCGGCGTGGTCCTGCACCGGGGCAAGATCGCCGAAATGAAGACCGGCGAGGGCAAGACGCTGACCGCGACGCTGGCGGTCTATCTGAACGCGCTGACCGGCCGCGGCGTGCATGTGGTCACCGTCAACGACTACCTCGCGCGCCGCGACGCCGAGCAGATGGGCCGGATCTACGGTTTTCTCGGCATGGAAACGGGCGTGATCGTGCACGGGCTTACCAACGAGGAGCGCCGCGCGGCCTACGCCGCCGACATCACCTACGGGACGAACAACGAGTTCGGCTTCGACTACCTGCGCGACAACATGGCCTTTTCCAAGGAGGAACTGGTGCAGCGCGGGCACCACTACGCGATCGTGGACGAGGTGGACTCGATCCTGATCGATGAGGCACGCACGCCGCTGATCATCTCGGGGCCGGCCGAGCAGGCCAGCGACCTGTACGTGAAGGTGGACGCGATCATCCGCAAGCTCGAACCCTCCGACTACGAGAAGGACGAGAAGGACCGCGCCGTGGCCTTCACCGACGAGGGCATCGAGAAGGTCGAAAAGCTGATGCGCGAGGCGGGGCTTTTGGTGCGCGGCAACCTGTACGACCCCGAGAACGTGAACCTGATGCACGCGGCGACGATGTGCCTGCGCGCGCACACGCTGTTCACGCGCGAGGTGGACTACATCGTGCGGGGAGGCGAGGTCGTCATCATCGACGAGTTCACCGGCCGGATGATGCCGGGCCGCCGCTACTCGGACGGCCAGCACCAGGCGCTTGAGGCCAAGGAGGGCGTGCCCGTACAGCCGGAGAACCAGACGCTGGCCTCGATCACGTTCCAGAACTATTTCCGGATGTACGAAAAGCTCGCCGGCATGACCGGCACGGCCGACACCGAGGCCGAGGAGTTCCAGAAGATCTACGACCTCGAGGTCGTCATCATCCCGACGAACAAGCCGATGATCCGCAAGGATCTGCCCGACGTCGTCTATTCCGACCTCGAGGACAAGTACGAGGCGATCGTCCGCGACATCGAGGAAATCCACGCCACCGGCGCGCCGATCCTGGTCGGCACGACCTCGATCGAGAAATCGGAACACCTGTCCGCGATGCTGAAAAAGCGCGGCATCAGGCACGAGGTGCTGAACGCGAAACACCACGAGCGCGAGGCCGAGATCGTCGCTCAGGCCGGCCGCAAGGGCGCGGTGACGATCGCGACGAACATGGCCGGCCGCGGCACCGACATCATGCTCGGCGGCAATCCGGACATGCTGATCGCCGCCCTTCCCGACAAGCTCAGTGATGAGGAGCGCCGGCAGCGCGCCGAGGAAATCCGCCGCGCCTGCGCCGAGGAACACGACGAGGTCGTCGCGGCCGGCGGCCTGCACATCATCGGCACCGAGCGGCACGAGTCCCGCCGCATCGACAACCAGCTGCGCGGCCGCGCCGGACGCCAGGGCGATCCGGGCGTAACCCGCTTCTACCTCTCGCTCGAAGACGACCTGATGCGCATCTTCGGCGGCGAGCGGATGCAGGCGATGCTCGCCAAAATGGGCTTCCAGAAGGGCGAGGCGATCGAACACCCGTGGGTGACGAAGGCGATCGAGAACGCGCAGAAGAAGGTCGAGGGCCGGAACTTCGACATCCGCAAGCAGCTACTGGAATACGACGACGTGATGAACCAGCAGCGCGACGTGATCTACTCGCAGCGCCGCGAGCTGCTCGAGGCCGCCGATGTGCGCGACGTGATCGAGGACATGAGCCGGGACTACGCCGAGCAGCTTGCCGCGCGCTTCCTGCAGGGGCATCCCGAGGAATGGGACCTCGAGGGGCTTGCACGGACGCTGCGCGACGAGCTCGGCATCGAGGCGGACCCCGCGGCCTGGCTTGCTTCCGACGAGGTCGAAACCGACGCGGACATGGTCGAGAAGATCTATCAGGCGATGCGCGCGCACATGCAGGCCAAGGAAGACCTCGTGGGCGGCGAGCAGCTCCGGGCGTTCGAGAAGTTCCTGCTGCTGCAGGTGCTCGACCACAACTGGAAGGAACACCTGCTGGCGATGGACCACCTGCGCCAGAGCGTCGGGCTCCGGGGCTATGCCCAGAAGCAGCCGATCCAGGAATACAAGCGCGAATCGTTCGAGCTGTTCTCGGCAATGCTGTCGCGCATCCGGCACGAGACGCTGATGATGCTGCACCGCGTTGAGGTCGAGGCGCCGCCCGAGGTCGAGCCCCAGCCGAAGCGCGCGCCCGTGCGCTACAGCCACGGCGACGAGGTGGTCGAGGAAAAACCGGAAACCTTCCGCCGCAAACAGCCGAAGGTGGGCCGCAACGATCCCTGCCCCTGCGGCTCGGGCAAGAAATACAAGCACTGCCACGGCAAGCGCCGCGCCGCCTGATGGCCGTCAACCCGCCCGATCTTGCCCCGCCGATGCCCGTGCCCGGGTTCCGCGTGGGCACAGCCTCGGCAGGTGTGAAATCGCCGGAGCTGAAGGGCGCGCGGGATGACCTCGCGCTGATCGTCGCCGAGGTCCCCGCCCATGCCGCCGGCGTGTTCACGCAGAACCGTTTCCGTGCCGCCTGCGTGGAGCTCGGCGAGCGCACGCTTGCCGAACACGGCGCGAACATCCGCTGCATCGTTGCGAACAGCGGAAACGCCAATGCCGGCACGGGCGAACGCGGCCTTCAATGGGCGCGGGAGTTCGTCGAGCTTGGCGCGAAAGCAGCCGGCTGCGACCCGGAGTGCGTGCTTTCCGCCTCCACCGGCGTGATCGGCGAGCCGTTTCCGATCGAGCGCGTGCGCGCGGCGCTTCCCGAGGCCGCCGCCTCGCTCCGCCCCGACGGCTGGCAGGCGGCGGCGGAAGCGATCCGCACCACCGACACCTTCGCCAAGTGGGCCTCGCGCAAAGCGGGCGATTACACCATCACCGGCATCGCCAAGGGCTCCGGCATGATCCATCCGAACATGGCGACGATGCTGGCCTTTGTCGCCACCGACGCGCCGCTGACGCATGAGCAGCTGCAGCCGATGCTGAAACGCGCCGCCGATCGCTCGTTCAATGCGATCTCGGTGGACGGCGACACCTCGACGAACGACACGCTCTACCTGCTTTCCTC